>NZ_LPMU01000044.1:0-520100 GCF_001534535.1 Burkholderia sp. MSMB1459WGS | reverse complement strand
ACATCAAGGACCCGACGCAGAACATCGTGTGGGTCACGCCCGAAGGCGGCGGCGGGCCGAATTACCCGAACATGTAAGCTGCCGGAACCCTTCTCCCCCTTCTCGTCGAAAAAATCATCCTTTTGGTTGATTCAATCCATTGCCGCGGCTACCTAGAATCGGCTCGATCCTGTTCGACAACATGATTCGAAGCGCCCGTCGCTCGTCCGTGAGTCGCGCGTCGCCCAATATCCGTTTCCCGTAGCGGGATCGATCGTGCAATCGAACGGCAGATGCAGCGATTCCTGCTTCAAGGAGACCCTCGCGAATCAGTGAACCTCTACCTGCCGGCTCACGTAAAACAAACATCCATACCATGCATGTAGACGAAACCGCGACCTACTACACGGCAACCGCCAAGTACGACTTGAGCTTCCCGTCGCTGGAAGCCGATCTGGAAACCGACGTGGTCATCATCGGCGGCGGATTTTCGGGTATCCATACCGCGCTCGAACTTGCCGAGCACGGGCTCACGAATACGGTCGTGCTGGAAGCCCGCTATCTCGGATATGGCGGCTCCGGCCGCAACGGCGGCCATGTCATGGTCGGCGTCGGACACGACCTCGACGGTATCCGGCGCGACGTAGGCGAAGACGGCCTGAAGGCGATCTTCGCGCTCAACGAACTGGGGCCGCAGATCATGCGCGAGCGTATCGCCAGGTACGACATCCAGGCGGACATTCGCAGCGGTTATGGTTATCTGGCCTTCAATGCGCGTCAGGCCCGCACCCTCCAGCAATGGCAAGCCGAATTTTCGTCATTGGGATCACCGCACGAAATCCGCTACCTCGAAGGCAGCGAAGTGAAGCAAATCATCGGCTCGGACGTCTATCATGCAGCACTCCTTCATAATGGTTGCGGTCACGTTCATTCGCTGAACCTGCTGCTGGGTGAGGCACAGGTCGTATCGGAGCGCTACGGCGTGCGCATTTTCGAACACAGCCCCGCTCTGCAAGTCACCTATGGCGATCGCGTCCATGTCCGCACGGCGAAGGGCAACATTCGGGCTAAGCAACTGGTATGG
Organism: Burkholderia sp. MSMB1459WGS; assembly: GCF_001534535.1. Classification (NCBI taxonomy): domain Bacteria; kingdom Pseudomonadati; phylum Pseudomonadota; class Betaproteobacteria; order Burkholderiales; family Burkholderiaceae; genus Burkholderia; species Burkholderia sp. MSMB1459WGS. The sequence continues at coordinate 519,037 of NZ_LPMU01000044.1, read as the reverse complement.
GCAGTGGATGGCTTCAACAATCGCATCGAGCCCGAACTGCATCGAAAGACACTCGACGTCTGGGCGTTCAATTCGGTTACCGAACCGCTGCCGGCCGCGCTGATCGAGCAAATCAGCCCGATCCGTGGTGCGTACAGCGATATTCGACCGGTCATCGACTATTTCCGTGTCACTACCGACAACCGGCTGATGTTCGGCACCGCGCACCAGTTGCTCGAATACATGCCCAGCGACCTGTATGCGTTCTGCCGGGCTCGCATGCTGCAGATCTTCCCGTACCTGAACGACGTCAGGATCGACATGGCGTGGGGCGGCCCGCTGCCCTGCAGCCTGAAACTCTTTCCGCAACTCGGCACACTCGTCGACCGCCCGAATGTCTTCTACGTACAGGGCTACTCCGGTTTCGGCGTCACGCCCAGCCAACTGCTCTGCAAGATCCTGGCGGAAGGGATCATGGGCGGCTCCGAGCGCTATCGCCTGCTGAGCTCGATCAGCCATGCCTCGATCCCCGGCAAGGATCATTTCCGCGCGCTGCTGGTCAGTCTCGGCAAGCTTGCCCATCAGACGTCCGGCTATTTCCACGGGCGCCGTTGAGCGCCACTCGAAACTTCCCGTTCAGGAGCACACCATGTCCATGATTCCTCTCCAGCAAGGCAAAACCATCGCCGAACTCGCTTCGATCGGCAGCCTGACGGCCCTCGGAGGCGAGATTCTCGAAGGAGGCGACGTACAAGCGTACGCACACAGTACCTACGGTACCTTCACGGACCCGGTAAATGCAGGCTATTTCGGCACCAGCAAGGGCAAATACCGCCTCGTCTACCCGTTCTCGGAGCAGGCGACGATCATGCATGGCGAGGTGCGTATCACCGATGAATCGACGGGCGAGACTCGGCACTTCAAGGCCGGCGACTCCTGGTTCGTTACGAAGGGCACATCGACTATCTGGGAAGTCCTGACTGACGGCTACACGAAGCATTTCCTGCTGTTTGCCTGACGACACGCCGGTTCTTCGCATCCTTCAACGTCCATTTCTTTCGATGGATTTCCCATGACAGCGATTTCAATCCTGCCGGAAGTCACGGCCTTTCTTTCCCGCCCTCACGGCCACTACATCCACGGTCGCGCCGTCGAAAGTCGAGGCGAGCGCATTGCGGTCGTGAACCCGTCGAACGAACAGGTAATCGCCGATGTCGCCGACGCGACACGCGACGACGTCGATGCAGCGGTGGCATCAAGCCGCGCCGCGTTTGAAGGTGCATGGGGACGGACTACCCCGGCCGAGCGGGCGAATGTCCTGCTTCGGCTGGCCGACCTGTTCGAGAAGCATCGCGAGGAGCTCGCGCAAATCGAAACGCTGCAGTCGGGGAAGATCATCCAGATTTCGCGCGCATTCGAAGTCGACCAAGCCATCGGCTTTCTCAAGCACTACGCCGGCGCCGCCACGCGCATCCACGGCGAAACCATCACGCCGTCGCTGCCGTCGTTCAACGGCGAGCGATACAGCGCATTCACTCGCCGCGAGCCGGTGGGTGTAGTGGTCGGCATCGTGCCGTGGAATTTCTCGATCCTGATCGCAGTCTGGAAATTCGCGTCCGCGCTGGCGACCGGCTGCACCGTGATCATCAAGCCGAGCCAGTTCACGCCGTTGACGCTACTGCGCATCGCCGAACTGGCTACCGAAGCCGGCGCACCGGCCGGTACGTTCAACGTCGTGAGCGGCGGCGGCAATCCCGGGCGCTGGCTGGTCGATCATGAAGGTACGGCCAAGGTCAGCTTTACCGGTTCGGTGCCGACCGGCATTGCCGTCGGCCGCAGTGCGATGGACGCCAAGCTCACGCGTGCGACGCTCGAACTCGGCGGCAAGAATGCCGTCGGATTTCTGAAGGACGTCGATGCCGACAAGACCGTGTCCGGCATCCTCGAATCGGGCTTCGTTCACCAGGGGCAAGTATGTGCCGCCGGCGAGCGTTTCTTCGTGCATCGCTCGCGTCTCGGCGAGGTGCTCGAAAAACTCAAGGGTGCGCTGGCGGGTCTCCAGATCGGCGATCCGATGGACGAGCACACCCAGTTCGGTCCGCTCTCGAACCGCGCCCACTTCGACAAGATCGTCGGCTTCTTCGATCTGGCACGCAGCGAGGGCGGCACGATCGCGTTCGGCGGCCAACCGCTCGACCGTACCGGCTACTTCGTGACGCCGACCGCAGTCCTCGTCGACGATCGCCGCGCGAAGATGCTCAGCGAGGAAACCTTCGGCCCGATCGCGACGTTCCTGGCCTATGACGACGAGGCAGAACTCGTGGACCTGTTCAACGACACACCGTACGGGTTGGCGGCAAGCCTGTGGACCAACGACCTCGGCAAGGCGATGAACCTGATTCCCCGAATCGAAGCAGGTACCGTTTGGGTCAACATGCACACGTTCCTCGATCCTGCGCTGCCCTTCGGCGGCGTCAAGGCATCGGGCATCGGCCGAGAATTCGGCGCGGCCTTCATCGACGATTACACGGAACTGAAGTCGGTCATGATCCGGCACTGAAGAACACCCGGCATCTCGCACTCAAGGGCCGGCGCTGCGAGACGCCGGCCCTTTGCATTCGTGCCACGATCAGAACGTGTGCTTGATTCCGACCGATACGGCCACTTGCGACGACGCATTTGCGCTACCCACGTAGGCCAACTGTGCGTAGTTTCGCATCGCGCCGGTCAGCGGGTCGATACCCAAACCGTCACCGGCCATCCTTTCATAGTTCACCGTCGCGTACAGTGCGGTCCGCTTGGACAGGCTGTAGATGCCGCCCACACTCACCTTGTGAATATCGGTCCGCGAATCGGTGGCCGATATCTTCGCGAGCGTATAGCTGTACGCGACGCCTGCCTGCAGCGCCGGCGTCACGTTGTAGAGCGCGCTGGCCTCGGCCGTGTCGAACCGGATATCGCTGACCGGCCCTGCAATCGCCGTCAGGTAGCGGCTGCCCAGCAGCTTCGCCTGCGTAACCGCAGTCGACAGGGTCAGCTTGTCGAACGCATAGCTGGCGCCTGCTCCGAACGTGCGCAGTTCGTCGCTGTCGTGCATCCCGCAGTAACTCGACGGACTTTGTCCGCAACTGAGTTCACCGATATACACCGTATCTCCACGCAGCCCGGCGGTCAGCGGATTGCGCATCGACAGATAGCCGGCCGCGGCCGAGAACGGACCGTTCGAATAGTTGATCGCCAACGCCCACGCGCGGTTCGTCGCAAATGCACCCGCCTGGTTGCCGAAGCTGAATGTACCGCCAAGCGACAGTCCCGAAAAGCTCGGGCTCAGGTATTTCACCGCATTGTTGACATTGAAGGCGGCATTGAGATTGTCGATATCGCCGAAATGTGCGCCGGCAGGCCCGGCCCAGGTATTGCTGACCGCAAACGGCGCCAACGCATCGGTATACGAATCGAACTGCCGCCCTAACGTAAGCGTACCCCATCGATCCGACTGGATTCCGACGATGGCAGTCGCGTCGAACAGGGCATTCTGCTCGAACAGCGCACCATTATTCGAGAGGAAATAGTTCCTCAGGTCGAAGATCGCACTGTATCCGCCACCGAGGCTCTCGGTACCCTTGAAACCCAGCGTGGTCGGCGCGACGTTTCCGCTCGTCATGCTCCACGCACGCTTTCCGGCGACACCGCCCGCCACCGATTGCTGCTGATTGTTGACGTACGTGATGCCGGTGTCGATCACACCGTATAGCGTGACGCTGCTTTGTGCATGAGAACTGCCGCAGGCAAGCATTGCTGCCACCGCGATCGCACCACCCTGACCTCCGCGACATGCCAGATCGAATAGACATGCTTTCATCAGTAGTTATCCTTAGTTTTTGGGACGCATGCCGACAGCTTCTTGCCGGCCCCGCCTGTCTGACTTTCCCGATTAGCCGCACTATCTCGCGGCTAGCCGCCGGTTCGGCGGAACGGATGACCGTCCCGCCGAATCGATTGTCCTGCACCGATCCACTACGCCGACATCAACCGTTTGGTTGATTTCGTGACCTGGACGGGTAAACACTTAAGGGGGAGTGACGTGGACAATGCCGCGGAAGCGGAATGCCGATACGAACGTAGGGGAATGACGGAGCGCGGAAACTGATGAATAGCGTATTGCTGCCGAGACGCACGGACCCCGGCAGCGAAGATCAATGAAAACCGTACTCGGACAATTTCGACACGAGCGTCGAGCGATTCGACACACCGACCTTATGGAAGATCTTCAGTACATGGGTCTTGACTGTTGCCACGCTGATATTGAGGCTCGATGCGATATCGTTGTTCGTAGTCCCCCGCATCATCAAATCGACCACATCGATTTCACGCGACGACAACAGGAAGCGTTGCGCCGCCTCCCGCTTGAGAGTCGGCGTACCGCGATTGCGCGCCCGGCAGAGATTGAACTCGATGTACGGCTGCATCGCATCGACTGCTGACAGGATCGCCGCATCGTCATCGCTATCGTGAAGCAGCAGCGACATGCCGCCGACGACGCGCCCCTCGTTCCGAAACAACATCTCCACGATGTCCGTATAACCATGCGCGCGAAGGAATCGAACATAGTGCTGATCCTCCGGACAGTGACCGACGCGCTGCGTCAGCACCGCACTGCGCACATCCGACAGGGCGACCCGATGAATCTCGAAGGGGTCGTACTTGCACATGCCGGTTTCGTATTGGCGATGGAACGTCTCGGGCACCTCGTGGCGCTGGAAATTACAGTAACCAGTGTTGTCGTCGACGAGATAGAACGCCACCGTCTTGACCCCGGTCGTCCGCGCCACGAAGTGAAGGGTCTCTTCCGCAAAGCGCGAATCCGCCGAGAACTGATTCCGCCGCCCCGCATTCGTCCACTCGCACTCGTGCATTTCAACTACACCTCGCTCAATAAACGCCCCAGATTCGCGTACAGCGCCGGGCGAGCCGATCTGAGCCACATCGCAAACGCGGCACCGACGACCGCAACCGCCAGGGTCGCGAACGGCACCAGACGCGCGACGATCGAGTCGCTGCCGCTGAGCAGGTCGATATGCGCAAATATCTGCCACAGACAGAAAAACAGCCCCAGCGACGCCAGCGCAGGCGCCACGAGACGCTGCCAGATCGACACGCCGCGGCTATTCTTCCAGAAAAATCCCAGCACGGCCAATGAAGCGAAACCCTGAACCGCAACGATGCCGACCGACGCCACGACGCTCGACCACGGGAGTACGCCCAACAGCGGATCGACATGCTTCACGGCACAAGCCGTCAGTACCGCCAACGCACAAGCCGTCTGCACCGCGCTGGCAACATAAGGCGTTTGCTGAGTCGCATGGGTGCGCGCCAGGGCAGGCCAGATCACACCCTCTCGCGCAAGCGAGAAGAAGTAACGGGAAATCGTATTATGAAAGCTGATCAATGCGGCGAGCAGGCTCGTGATCATCAGCACGCCCATTGCATCGGCCGCCCAGTTGCCCACCAGCTTCCCCGTCATCGCGAACCACATGTTGCCGGGATCCTTGCCGGCCTGCACGATCGCCTCGGCAGGACCGTAGGCGGTGATGATCATCCATACCGAGACGGCATACAGGCACATGATGACGGTGATCGCCATGTACGTTGCGCGCGGGATACTGCGCACCGGGTCCCGCGCCTCCTCGGAGTAGATCGCCGTGGTCTCGAAGCCCATGTACGAGCCGACGACGAACACCAGGGACGGTCCGAACCCTGCGGTGAACACGGTCGACGGTGTGAACGAACTGGGCGAGAAGCCCTGGGGGCCTCCATGAATGGCAACCGCGGCATCGAAGATCACGATGATGGCGATTTCGCATCCCATGAGCATGCAAAGGAACTTGCCGCTGAATTCGACGTTGCGGTAGCCAAAGTAATGCACGACGAGCACCACGGCTGCGGCCGAAATCCACCATGGCACGTGCACCGCAAAATGGGCTTCCGCCGACTGACTGATGAAGAAACCGACCAACGCATAGCAAGCAAGCTGCATCGCGTTGTAGGCCAGCAGCGCGAGGAACGCACCGCCGACGCCGGCAGGCCGGCCAAGGCCCGTCGCAATGTAGGCATAGAACGCCCCGGCGTTTTTCACGTAACGGCTCATCGCGGCGTACCCGACGCTGAAAAGCAGGTAAATCAGGCCAGCGAATACGAATGTGCCGGGAACGCCAATCCCGTTGCCGAGACTGATGCTCACGGGTATCACGCCGACAAGCGCGGTCAACGGGCCGTTGGTCGCAATGACCAGAAATACGATCGACAACATGCCGAGCGCGTTTTTCCTGAGCGCTGGCTTGCTTTGGACATCTCCCTTCATTTTCGACTGTCTCCTGAATCCACGACCTTCTCGATGAGGTCGGGTGAAGACCATTCTTCAAAGCCAAATCACCGCGCACAATCAACCGTTCGGCTGATTTTTTCTTTCAGTTTCCATACACCAGCAACCGCCGCCAGCCTTCGCCAGCAGCGGCGCGCCGCACGCCGATGCGCGAGCAGTGTAGCGAACATCCGTCGATGCGAACTTCGATCGAATGGGGCCGACGACTGGCTGCACACCGCAAACGCTGCACGTACGGGTCAAGCGCGAGCAGGCCGACCACGGTAAGCGCAGTAGCGTGACGACGGACGAGCATGGACGCCCCGAAGGTCAGGAGCGCGAAATCGACGAAATGCGAGTGGCGGAAGGCGGCAAACTGCAACTATCGCCCGTAATGCCCCGCCAAGTTTGACTCCCACTCTTCCCGATTACCGCGTACCCATCATCCTACCCATACTTCCCAGAGACATGCCCATACCGACCTCCAGGTAGGCCATCATTACATCCGCTCGTACCACATTTTGAGACACCCCAGCCTGATCGGCATCGCGAGGCGCGACCAAAGGCTACATCAGGAGCTTTGCAAAAGGCGCGTGGCTTTTGCTCATTCTCAGCTCACTACTGCACGCGTAGCTCATCGCGAGAAGTAGTATCCCCACTCCATTGTCAACCATTGGGCTGAAGCCTTGTGTACATGGCCCTTCGGCCGGTTGGCATGAAAGCGATACCGCCAACGATGCCGACAAATCCCATCAGCACTTCTCGGCTTCCGGTCGATTGCAATGGAAGACAACGCCCCTTTTCCTCACAACATCCGCGGAGAAAAGGTACCGTAAAGCATTGCACAAAGGTAATACCGTCACGAGTACCGCCAGGTTCCTTCCGACGCGGCCAGATCAAAACCAACAGACGCTGCTAGGAAAAAGGCAGAACCCAACGGCGCGCGACCAGCCCATCGGCAAGCACACAAACTCGGTCGCCGCCCCCGACTGCATAGCAAGACACAGGCATTCAAATGAATGCGTCACGCAAGATGCCTGGCACGCAAGTTTCTCGAGGGCCGCGACACCACCGTGCCAGCTATTTTGTGGATACCGCGTCGGATGCTCGCCTGCCACCCCGACACCACCACTGTCGTTAGTTACGACACTGTCGGCAACAATCCGGCAATTTCATTGACGACGAAAGTGCCAACGGGTGACACACAGGTGTAAGACCCCGGCACGTCGAGATTCAAAGCCAACTGAGCCAACGATCCAATCGCGTCGGCAAGAATCGAGTGCGTTGCATCAAGCGCCATTACGTCTCGCTGCAACACCTCCTTCTCATGAACAACCCGATTGCGTTCCATCTGCACCCCATTCAGCCTGTCGGTCAGGTTCCGGTCGTTCGGGCTACCAGCGACCTTGAATGCCCTTGCCAGAATGTCTCCGTATTTCCCCTTTGTCGCGTTCGCCGCTGCACGCCGGGCCAGACGATGAAGCAGCCCCTGATAGTCTCCGGCTTCGACGACGTCGGATAGCTGGACTACCCCGAATTGCTTTTCTTTCCCAAGGTATTCATGCATACGCTTAGGGTGCCGGAAAAACACATTCTCGTAGAACTCCTTCGCCGCCACTTCGAATGTCGAACACATGGCAACAATGGTCAATGACGCGAAGTGATCAAGCGATCCGGTAAGCGAACCACGCCAGCTTTCCACGAGCTTCTCTCTCGTAGCGCTTTCGTCGTTGTCGTTGGACGTGTGGAAGCTCATTGAGTCCGCATCGGCCGAAAACGCTTGTCCACTGCGAAGGAATTTATCCATATCCCTGTAAGCAACAAAATCCTCGAGCGCTTTCCAGTACCAGTGATCTGCATCAAACAGTAGTTCGCTCATATACCCCCAAGTGTTCTCGTTCCACCAACTTCTTGCGTCCCGCCCAGCACCTTCCCCCCTTCTCATGCACTGCTCGAAAATCGATAGTCCTTAGATTCCACGCATTGGCCTGCACTTCCGTCCACAAAGAGATGGATCTTGCAAATCCCAACGACAAACAACATGAAGCTCAAAAGCCAGCTGTGGCCGACTTTAGCCTTCTGGCGTTATGTTGAGCGCGTGTTGGGTAAAACGCCCTGTCGAATGCCATGCCTATCGAAAGGTGCCCAATGTACAAGCTGCAGATGAAGCGCATTCAATCGCTGCATGCACCCTGCATATTCTCGAATTTTTGCGTGGATAGCATCCGCTGAAACCTCTTCGAGTTCGACAATGAACTCCCCTGTTTCAGGATCCACCCCCAGTTTGGTGTTTGCTCGCACGTACCCGTAAACCTCACCGGACGCCTTTAATTCGAGAAAAGTCGAATGCAGTAGGCGGTTCCGATACAGTCGGAGCTCCTGAAAGCGCTCCCTTAGTTCAAGAATATCATTCGTCTTTTCTTCGGCATTTGGGAATGCGTAGGTGCGAGTGAGACCAACAAACAACCCTGTTACCTTATCGATCAGGATGTGGGGCGTTTCGCGGCGCAGCTCCTTGGGTGGCCAATGCTTGCGCGCGGGATCCAGGATGAACCAACCGATCTGCCGATACAGATCTTCGACCCATTGGAAGATGACGACAAACTCGCCTAGAGCCTGATGCGCAGCCGCGACATCACCGTCGTCGGGTTCGAAGTTTGTGTTGCTCATAAAGTCGAGCCGGCAATCATCTGCAATTACCTCCGATAGCTAAACTTCGGCTCATCCCATCCTCGTCCGCCATCCTCGTCGTCGTCCGAGGCCTCAGCCGTGATAACAGTCAGTGTCTTCCCATACGCCCCCAGGCCGACCGCTTCCTCCCACGCGTCAAATTCGCCGTCGCACCGAAACCACGACTGCAGATCTGTTTCGCCATCAACGCGACGGCCGGAGACTACGTTATCCGATGCCTGATTGAAGTTGCGCGTTAGCGAATCACGTGGTAGCACAGCCCCTTTCTTGAGGTAGGTGAGCCCCCTGATCCTCGACATCGCCGGGGAAAGAAAGCAGTAGTCGACCGACGAGCGCGAACTTACAACGACGGCGATTGCGGCGTCCGTTACTTCCGCATAGCGGATTGCTGACGCGGTGAGGGAGGTCTTGCAGACCTCCGCCAGCTTCTCGACCGCGCCCAATCCGTCCGAGTATTTGCCGGCCTCCTTCGCAAAAAGCGACGACGGCATCAGCAGACCTGCCGCAAAATGATCTGCCTGAAGTTCTATCGGATCGCCGGAAGCGAAACCCGCACGCGATTCGTGCAAGGTCTTGCCTTCGCTAAAAATGTGTTCGGGGTGGCCGGGCAGAAAGAAATGGCCTAGCTCATGAGCGATGCTGAAACGCTGGAATCCCTCGCTTCGTACATGAGTCGCATAGCCGATGGCGAAGTCATTGACGTGCCGGATCAACATGCCCGACACCCCAGCTGCAATCGAAGGCTTCGCCTCTACCAGAATCTCGTGACTTCGAGCCAGCTCAACGACGTCGACCGGCAAGGTCAAACCAAAATCGCTGACTACCTTTTCGGCTAACTGCTCTGCATCGCGCAACGAGACGTCGCCCATCACCCCTCCCGTTTTCGCCGTTCGGCCAATTGCCGGATCATCTGGTTCGCAAATTCCTTATCTGCTTCATTCAACATCTGCACATCTCTGTACAGCGAATCGTTCACGCTCGCCCCAACTGGATCCTCGGTCCTTCCCAGCAGATAGTCAGTGGTGACATCTAGCGCCTTGGAAAGCCGTCGAAGATTGTCGAAGGACGGCTTTCGCGTCCCGTTCGGATTCTCAAAATGGGAAATGGAGGTTGATGGCAAGCCAGCCCGCTCGGCGAGTTCGCTCTGCGTGAGCTGGCGAAGGTTTTCGCGGGCGTGACGCAGTCGCTCGGCGAAGATGTTTCGTGCGGTATCTTCCATTTGTCGATAAAAGTTACTTCGACTTGACAAAGTCGACAAGTAAGATTAGCCTGAGTGAAACTTGTCGATGTCGACAAGTCAAGTTTAGCACGCCCCCCATTTCCGGCAAAGGACGGGTATGAAGAACGATCGTCAGATTCAGGAAATTTCGCGGTACAAACGCAATTTGCTCGTTCAGACGCTCGACCGCTTGTGCGATGAACTTGAACTGTCTGCCTCCCGCTACCAGCAAGCTCAGGAGCGGTATGAAGCAGTTGGCGACTGGCTTGCCGGTTCGGACAACAGCTTTCTTTCCAGCGCCCTGATCTATCCGCAGGGATCGATCGCCCTAGGTACAACCGTCAAGCCGTTGAACCAGACAGAGTTCGATGTCGATCTCGTGTGCTTTCTTCCAACCATCGCGGAAAGATCTTCGCCGGCAGCGGTGAAGGCGCTGGTCGGCGATCGGCTCAGGGAACACGGGAAGTACGACGGCATGCTGGAAGAAAAACAACGCTGCTGGCGAATCAACTATGCCAATGAGTTTCACCTGGACATCACGCCCGCGATCACGAACGAGATGTGTGTCCAACGGGGAGAACTTGTTCCTGACCGGAAGGTGGCGAACTGGAAAGCTACCAATCCCCGCGGGTATCGCGCCAACTTCGAACGCCGCGCGGCGCTGCGTCCTCGCCTGTACGCATTTGACCGCGCGATCGCAAAGGCGGACTCCGTGCAAAGCTTCCCCGAGCAGCAAATGTCGAAGCCGCCGCTCAAACGGATCGTTCAGCTCCTAAAGCGCCATCGGGATGAGGCATTCTCCGCGCCGGCTGCGCGTGAGCTGGCGCCCATCTCCGTGATCATCACGACCCTGGCTGCATACTCGTACGAACGCTGCGTCACAAAAAACGCATACGCCGACATGTATGAATTGATCGTTGACGTCATCACGCACATGCCGGACTTTATCCAGCATATTGATCGCGGTGGTCACATCGAGTATCGGATCGACAACGATGCCACGCTGGGCGAAAACTTCGCTGAAAAATGGAACCACGATCCACGACTGCCCATAACGTTTTTTTCCTGGCACACGAAGGCGCTCGAGGACCTGTCCGAGCTGCTGAAGCTCGAGGGGCAGGACGTTATCGCTGAACGCTTGGCCAAGACCTACGGTGCCACAAGGGATCAGGCTATTGCGGCGCTGGGCGGGCATGTCCGGTCGCTGCACGTCGCGCGGGGCAATGGATCCCTCTTCTTCGCCCCCTCGATTGGCCTGACCACCCAGGCGGTCGGAAACACAACGTCGGTGCGCTCGAACACCTTCTTTGGAGATTGACGTGAGGCGCGCACCTACCGCGAGACTTACACCTGCGCAGCAGTGGTTCCGTTTGCGTGCTGCTGGTCTTGACGGGGGGAAAGGACAGGTGCGCAACGGGACACTGACGTGGGAGTTCTATATCCGGCCGTCACCGATCTCGCGTCGCTATCATATTCGCCTGAGCTACCGAAAAGCAGGTGTACCCCGCGTCGTCGTGCTCAGCCCGGATATCCAGGACCTCGCTGCAGGCCGGCGCCTTCCGCACGTCTATTACGCATACTCACCTCTTTCGCTATGCCTTTACCTTCCGGGCTCGGGCGAGTGGTCCGCCGTCCATTCGCTGACGGACACGATCGTCCCGTGGACGGCACTTTGGCTCATGTACTTCGAAGACTGGCTTTTGACCGATGACTGGAAAGGGGGCGGAAAGCACCCTGGCGACCTATGACGAACTCGAAGAAACGCGTCCTCTCTATCGACGGCGGTGGTATCAAGGGCGTCCTTGCCGCGGAATTTCTTGCGACTGTCGAAGAGGCCACCAATCGCCGTATCGCCGATCACTTCGACCTCGTTGCCGGCACGTCAACGGGCGGAATTATCGCGATCGGACTCGGGCTCGGCATGTCCGCGCGAGAAATTGTGAATTTCTACGTAGACCATGGGCCATCGATCTTCGAACAGGTCCGTGAAGAGAAAGCCGGAAGCTTGCTGAGCAGGTTCGCCAGGCGATCCGCTGGCACAGCACGGAACATGCAGCAAGTGCTCTGGCCCAAGTACGACCCCGCAAAATTGCGCGCAGCCCTCGAAAGCGTGATCGGACAGCGAGTTCTCGGCGACAGTCGTCTGCGACTGGTCATTCCTGCCTATCACGCGGACAAGGAAGATCTTTACGTGTTTAAAACCCGGCACCATGAGCGCTTGCGTGTCGACTGGAAGGAAACGATGGTGGACGTCGCACTGGCAACGGCAGCCGCACCCACTTACTTCCGCGCGCACGCGTTACCAAATGGTTCACCGATCATTGACGGAGGAATCTGGGCGAATAACCCGACCGGCGTCGCCGCCGTCGAAGCACGCACAGTCCTGAACTGGCGCGACGACGAACTGTTTGTTCTCAGTCTCGGATGTACCGAAGAGCTGATCGACATTCCCCTGAATTCGGGATACAAGGACCTCCTTTTCAAGTCGACCGCGCTTTTCATGCAAGGTCAGTCACGCGGATCCATGGGTACCGCGTATCTGTTATCCAACCATTCAGAAGTTTCGCCGCGAGTTTTCCGCTACCAGCCGAAGGTTGCCAACGGGAAATTTTCCCTCGACAAGACATCGATGATAGACAGGCTCCGAGGTCTTGGCTCCGCATGCGCGCGCGACGCCCTCCCGATGTTGATGCAGAATTTTCTGAACGCACCCACTCATCCATTCATTCCAATCCCGCACGGGTAGCCACGACAGATCTGTCGCACAGACGAACCCACAGTTTCCACAATATCTAACGAATCTGCACCGCCAACCAAATTTATTTCAAATGCAGAATGTGAACAAAAACAAACGGATCGCGCGGCTTATCTTTTGGGCAAAGAAATATGCCAAGAGCAATCCAATCATATCCATCGGCTTCCTGAGCGGGATAGTGGGCGGCGGGACGCTCTTCTGGTACTACCTGCTGCTTGGCCAGATACCAGACTTTACTCTGCCGCAGACCACTGGGCTCTTTTCCGCAGCGTTTCTTGCGGGCATTGTCGTCATTGCAGTGTTTTCCCTGACCTGCGTGGCGCCGGCCGCCCTCGCTCGATATGCGCTTGACGAAATGCTTCCCGAAGCGCCTGCCTTTTCGCATTACTGGGCCCCGGGCGAAGCTAAAGCGGAGCGAGCTACCGAGGTCACCGCAAAAATGCGCACGGAACTACTCGATCGAGCATTTCCGGTTGAACTCACCGTGTTGTCGATACTGGCATGGGGCAGCATCGGCCTTACCTCGCTGGCGGATTTTTTCTGGCCGAGTGAACCCGGACTCGTTGTTGCCATATATGCAATCTCCGCTTTTACTTTGCTGACACTCGTACTAACGGGGCAACAGCTACATGGCAAGCTCAGAACTTGCCTTCGAATTCTCGTTGCTTTCGGCCTTTCCGTTATTGCGACACTGTTTGCCTTCCACAAGCTCGGACTCGACTCGTCCACGCGTATCTTGTCGTTTAACTTTCACGCCGCTCAAGCCCTATACTTTTCCGGCCCCGCAGTCCCGCGAGATTTTGTCAGATCACATGTTTATGCGCTTGCCTTCGCAGTCGCCGCAATCCCAACGGGATTGCTCGTCTATGCTGCAGTTCTCGGTCAGCGTCGCCGCATGCGGCTTAACGTCTTCTCCGGACCACCTCTCCCAAAGACGCGCCCTTCAATGCAAGCCACGCGCTTCTGGATTGCACTCATCTACGTCGGCTTCAGCTGGCTCCCTTTGATGCTTGCACTCGAGTTTGCAAAACTGAACGGCCCGGCACATGCCATCCGTACGTTGGGCACGTTGGTTCTGTATCTCGCAATCTTCAATCTCGCCTTTTTCTCTATGGCGAGCATGAAGCGCAACTTCTTCAAGGCCTGCCTCACGGCGATCGGATTCCTGGTGGCGACGGTGATGATACCTATGCAGCAACCGACCGTTATTCCGAAAAGTGTCGTATTTGTGCTGGGACTGGGAAATTTCCATTCATCTTCGATCCTGCTATCGTCGTTGCAATGTCCTCGCCTAGCCATGTATGGGATTCAATGCGAGCCTAACAAGGACGATGCAATCATCGTGACCAACGTCAACATCTTGAACAGAATGGGATCAACCGCCACCCTGGAATTTCAGATCCGGCGCGAAGGTCCCGCCATTGACAAGGTCCTAGAATCCGCCAAACTTTCGACATCGGCCGATGTAGTGGATCCAGTCGGCAATGGCAGCCCTCGGCCTATCATATTGACGAGCCTTCAATCGGTTGACGACTTTACCCGCGGAAATCCACAACAGGGCATCATTGCGGCGCGTCGGTGCGACGCTTCGATTGCGAGCTGGCTACGGTCACCTTGGGAACAGCAATCGTCACAGTCAGCGGCCCGAACCAAGTACGTACGCCTGTCGTGCGTTACGATAAATGTGCCGACCGACCAGCTGATCGATTTCGACAAGGATGGTACACGTTCATACAAAGGAGGCTACTCGGAATTTATTGCTCGACGGCCGTCTAGCAAGACGTAATACTCTGTGAGCCAGTCGACACAGGCCGCCTCACTCGCCATGTGCCCTGTTTCGCGAAAAAGAAGCGACCGAGCATGCCTGGCCGTCGCGACGCCTCTCCGATCTGTGGGTAGTAGAATGCCGACGACGATCCAAGCGACCACATCCCAGTAACATGCAAGGGCGTCGCTTGTCTCACACACAACGCGCGACGCGTGAACCGTCCGAGTCGGCCTTACAATATCCGACCCAGCGTATCTTCGCCCCTCATTCGATGAACTTCGATCACGTAGCGTGCAATATCCGGCACGCTGTGATCGACCACCAGTTCTGCCACCGGCCTGACCGGTTTTCCCGATGGCCTCACTGGATAATCAGCAATTCGACAAAACGTATCTGCACCGCGCCGATGCGGCATTGGCCACGTGTTGCCAGAGTTCATATGACAAAGCCATATCTGATTTCTGTAGTGGCGAATGAACGGGGCCGCGTCGATTGTCAAGACGTCATGTTCGAGCGCTCGATAGTCTCTCGCATTCAGCAACCCTATCAGCCTCTCCCTTGTAGCCCAAAAGAAGACCTTAGTGTTGATCGTGCGATACCACTCCTCTGGGGTGATCCCATCTTGCAGAGCGACCAGAAGCCGACTGCGAGGCATCGGTTTTTGATCACGAAGCACAATTCCTTCTGGATGGCCTGCAAGCACTTTCATTTTTTCCGAACGCTGCATGCTTTCATATGGCGCCCGGTCATCACCTTCCAATCCAAAATGATTCAGCACCGCACTTGCGCTAAGCAGCCCACGCGCCCTGATGCTCTCCCACGTGCCGCACTCCGCCATGTGGTACAGCCGCGGATACAACTCGATCAGTTTGTCTATTTCCATACTGTTATTTTGAGTGGTTACGTGCTGTCCAGTTTCGCCGATCGATTAGCGAGCGCAGATCATCCGTGCCATCCTCCTCCCTCGGGAAGCGGGTATTAATAAGGGAAACAGGGGCTTGGGAAACCCGCTCAAGCTCCTCCACAAATTTTATCGTGTCAGGAGTCAACTGTTCGAACCGCCGCGCATTTCGATTGCTGGCGTGAAGGTAGTCAGCGAAGGTTAAGACGATATCTGTCGGCGCATTCAAAGCGCAAGCCTTGCGGAATTGTTCCCACTCGAACCACCCGACCCGACGTTTCCGTTTCGTTGTGGACGTCTTTTCTGCCCTATGCAAAGCGGCGGCATCGAGCTTTGCTTGCCGGGCAATCTCGTCAAACGTTGTAGCGTGCTTGAGCGGACCGGATGTATGTCCTTGGTCCCCGTCCGGATCGCCCACTCGAATGGGCATCGGCCGTACCACCATCAGAATCTTTCGGACCCGGCTCGGAGAAATACCGGCCTCTGCAAGACACCCCGCGACATTTGTATCGCGTGACGTCACATAGGGATAGGTACCATGGAAGAGACTCAGCCCACTTCCCTGGGTACCCTCAAGCAGGATAGACTGCCCGTTACGGTAAGCCTCTTCAAGCCTGTCCGCAGTGGTGCCATGGTAATTTCCTTCCGTACCCACGTAGGGGGCGAGGGCGGGCACGTCCTTGGCCATACGAAAATTACTTTTCCCGCGGCTCAATATACGTCGCGCCGTTGCTGCGCCACTACCGCTCCCCGTCGATGCGATCGTCGAAACGAGATGGGTTCCCTCGTTCTCGACGTCCTCGTCCTCGATGATGGTAGCTTGCGGATCGATAAACAGCCTATCCGGCCCAATGTCGCAGTCGCAAATTTCGTCGAAGAGTCCTTTCAGGCGAATAGTCATTCCCGGACCGAGCAGCAACCGCGAAGCAACATCACGCGCCCCGGACGGCAGATGATGATACGTGTATGGGCCCTGCGCGCTGGCAACGGTGTGCCCAGCGTTCGGACCACCCACTCTTACTATGACGTCATATTCACGAGCCAGATAGGAAACGACATTACCTTTTCCCTCGCTTCCATATTGACCGCCGATCAGCACGTCAACACATCGGATGTCGGGCGGCGTGTAGAGATGCAACCTGGCCGCCACCCGAACCAGCGTATCTCTTGCGTCTGACCGAGTCGTGTAGATGCGGACATCGGCATCCTCTTTGAGTGCACGAACGTCGTCCTCATCCTTCAGGTGGTCAATCTCCGCGTACGGGGGCGCTCCTGCTTCCTGTCCTTCTGTACGTGCGTAACGCTCCTGTAATGTCTGGTTGCTCGCATACAGATGCACGTGAATCAGATCTTCCCCAAAAGCCTTGCGAAACTGGGCAACCTGCGCAGGAGTGCTGAGATGGTCGATAACGAGCGATCTGGCTGGATCCAGTCCCTTCAAAACCTCCTGCGTCGCATAAAGCAACCATTTCGAGTCGGTGGCTTTATCGGCTTGCAGCCCACGTTCGATCAACGCCCGCCGGTCATCTTGGGATTTTTCCGGATCACCGATTCCCGCCAATACCTGCCTGGTGCGCACAACACGGAACTGGAATTCCCTTTCGAGGAGATTTGCCAGCCCCGTCTTCCCACTGCACGTCTTACCGCTGATGACCACGATCTGGCGATTACGCATGGGTCATTCCCTCCAGAGGTCAGCGATTTGCGCCGCAATCTCCGACGCTGAAGCTCGCGCGGTATCGAAAGTTTCATCCGCCAGATCGCCTAACGATCTGGCTGCTACTTCATTCGGGTGCGCTAACGCCAAGGTATAGGCAGTGGCAGAAGGTGAAAGCCCCGCCGCGTAGCGATTCTGCAAAGTCGATTCTGGCGCATGGAGATGAACGTGCCGCAACACGCGGGGAAACTGCGCGCGAAAGTGTTCGATCTGACGCGGCTTTCGAACGGCATCCAGCAACCAGTTTTCGGTTGTAGGAGCCGCCGCCATTGCGGGAATAGAGACCGCGTCAACGACCCACGCAAAGTCCGTTTCGAAGTCCAGACGGTCGCCAAGATCCTGAAGCGATGAACGCGTGACATCGCCACGCCCCGGCGGAATACAGCTCCTGAGATACCCCCCGGTACTAATGCCAGAGAAACCGTAACTTCTCTTCAAAACCTCCGCGACGGAAGTCTTTCCAGATCGCATCGGACCGCTAAGAAGCAGCAAACGCTTGATCGTCATGACCATTCCCCGGGTCGTCATCGCTCACTCGTCCGCAGTTATAAAACTTTGAAATACGGCGACAGTTAGTGGCGAAGTAGTCCAGCCAACAAGAAGATAATAACCCTTTCAGTTTTAGTCAATGAATCACTAGATCGAGTCTTTTGAAGAACGCATCGAGCCCGTTGCCCAAGCAGGTACCGATACATGCCGCGTATGCGTTAATCCAGTTCGCCTTGGCCATCCTCGCCACTAGTTGTGCGGACGCGCTGCCCTCACGCCGCTCGTCGAAATCAGGCTTGCGACGCGGAACCGGCCGAGGGTCACGATTCTTACATGGAAGGAAAGCGGTGTGCATATGGGGGCACAACCAGCAACACTATGTCGATTTGTCGCTTTACGGACCGCCTATCGAGGGACGAGTTCCGCAGTCGCGGAGCAGATGACCAGTCGCGCCGATCCGCGCGTCATAGCAACGTAGAGATGCTTGGCGTCCATAGTTTCCGGATTCGATATGACCGCGACTTCTGCTTCCAGTCCCTTCAACAGCAAAGTACTGCCGATCGCGCGGCGCGCCAGCGGCCGGCTCTCATGCCGATTCCGTTCCCGCTCCCGCACGGTGGCCGCTGCGAAGGCGCAGCGGCCGGTGGCCACCGCCTGCATGGCACGCAAGCAACCATACAGGACCTCCGGCCGATACACGCGGGCGTTCTCCTGGCGTGACAGGGTCCTCAGTGCCTCCCCTGCCAAGGGGAAGGTCGGCGTCGCCGCGAACGCAACCAGTGCGGCTTCGGCCGGTGTAGGAGGAGTACGTGCCGTTCCACGTCTCAGGCTTTCCAGCCGCGGCAACAGGGTAGCGGCACCGACCTGCGTCATCGTGTCGGCCGCGAAATGGACTAGCCGCGTCAACGCATCCGGCGCCTGCAGGTCGAACTGCTGGCCGAAGGTTGTCAGGTCAGCCAGATCGACCGGTTCAACGGCAGTTGCTCCAGGCGTTTGACTTGCCATCTGCCGACGCCCACGGGGGTTGCGGCTGTCGCCAATCACCAGCACCTGCCCCTCCGGCGTCACCGCCCTTGTCAATGCGGCTGCCAGACGCTGCCGGTCGGCCGTTGCGGGCTGCAGTTGGATCCACGTGACCTCGGCAGGTGCTTGACGCAGGTCGACGTGCCCGCCGCCATGCAGCACGCGCCGGCACGCCAGAAGCCACTGCCCCAAACCGGGAGTACCGGCGTTAATCCAGCGCCAGGGTCGGTCGAGTTCGCCGATCGAGGGAAACTGCGCCAGCACGTGCGCATCCCAGTCGACCAACTGATTGCCGCCAAAACCGAAGATCGCCTGCATCGGGTCGCCGAGCACGCAGGTGGGCAATACTGCGGCAAGCGCCACGACCAGAGTGTGCTGTACCAGGTTGCAGTCCTGGTATTCATCGACGATGACGTGAGCGTAGCTGGCCGCAAGGATGTCGTTTAAATGACCTCCCTGCAGCAGCCTGCACGCGGCCTGACGGATGGCGGGATAGTCGGCGCCTGGGTTTCTCAACTCGAGCACAGCAGCAGGTGTGGCGCTTCGCTCCGGAAACATGCCGACCAGCCGCATCGCGAAGCCGTCGATGGTGGCCACACGGTACGCAGACGCTGGGACGTTGCCGCGTTGCATACGAAGCCGCAAGGTGGCCACCCCTGCGTTCGTGTGGGTAAGGACGAGGACGGGCTTGGGCCCGGCGTGTAGCGTCAGGGTGTCGGCGATGATCTGCGTCTTGCCGCAGCCCGCCGGCGCCGTCACCGCGCCGTGACGGAAAGCAAGCAGATCGTACTCAGGCGGCATGAGCCCACCGGAAGAGTTGGTTGATCAGCGCCCCGAAGCCCGCTTCTGAGCTCGCGAGGTTGGGGCCAACAATCTCGCGAGCCAGGATCTCGAATCTGGTAAGTGACTTGTACCAGCCGTTCCTTCGGTTTCGCGACGTCAGCGCCAGTAGCGACCTGACATCCAGAGCGTACGGCTGTCCCTCCTGACGCTGCTGCCTGATCCCGGAAAGCGTTACCTGCCCCTGCGACTGCGCGGCGATGTGAGATCCAATGAGTTCTTCGTCCAAGAACGCGACGGCACGCTGAAGCAAGGCATCCACGGCCGCGTCCGGCAGACTGAGAAAGAGTTCATCCTCCAACGCGCGCGGTAGCCTCCATGTGATGAACTCGCCGCCGCGGGCACGATAGCTATCGACAAGTGCCTGCGTCGGTGGCTTGTCCGCGTCGACCAGCACCATGACGCGATAGCCGAGATTTAGCATGGCCAGGGCACGGACAAAACATCGATCGGGGTCGCCTCCGCCCACGTTCACATAGGCGGTACCTGCCGCCAACAGCGATCGAAAGCCCAATTCCGTCCAATACTGGTCGAGGCCACGCACGAGGCCGACCTCGCTCGCACCCTCGCAGACAATGACACTGCGCGCGAGAAAAGCTTCTGGATCCAGTCGAATCGTGCTCTGCACGTCGTCTGCGATACCGACCACGCGAACCTGGTGGACACCGTCGGCCCCCTTTCGCGTCACGAAGATCTGATTGCCGCTGAGCTCCCGGACGGCCACAGGCGAATGGGTGGTCAGGAAGACTTGGAGCGGCGGGGGATTCTCCTTGGCGCCGAGCGAGTCGAGCAGGCGCACGAGCCGGTGCGGCTCCAGGCCATACTCGACCTCGTCCACCAGTGCAATGGAAGCGCGCTGCGCTGCCGCGCGCTGCAGGCCAGCGACAAGTAACCGGGATGAACCGGTGCCCAGCGAGCGCAGGGGTACGCCTCGCTCATCGTGCAACGTAATGGCTCCATCACCGATGGAGACGGAGTGTGCATCAAGCAGCGCCTGGGCCTGCGCGCCGACCGGAACCCCCAATTGGCCGGCCGTCCGGGTCACGATTTGCAGCGTTTCAGCCAGTTGGGCACCCGCCTGGTTTCCGAACTGAGTTCGCGCCTCGCGGGCTGCATTTGCCAGTTCAGCCGCAAGATTGGGACGCTCTTCAGACACGCGGTTGAGCACGGACCCGCGGGTCCACGACAGGTTGGAGCTGGTGTAAGCGCCGAGCCGCGCGGGCGCCAACAAAAGCCGGTCTTTCCAGGCGACGCTGCGCTCCTGCCCGAGCGCCAGGGCGCGTTGGGACACCAGCGACCACACCGGTTCTAGTTCGCTGTCGACGGTCAGACGTAGCACGAGGACGGTTTCCAGCCCTTGTCGGGGCTCTTCCTCGATAAGCCCCGTGTTGGAATTGAAAGCCTGCAGGTACTGGCCGTAGGTATCCAGGTCTTTCAGTGAATCCGGTAGCGTGCCCAGCGTCAGCGTGATCTGGATAGGTTGGGTGACATCCAGACCGAAAAAATCAGTATCGCCGAATGAGACATTTCGCCGGGCGCCAAGGCACAGGTCGATGGCATCGAGAATCGTAGTTTTGCCGCTATCGCCAGGGCCAATCAGGCAGTTCAAGCCTAGCGAGGGCAACCAGCTCAGGGAGTGAATTGATCTGAAATGCTGGATGTCGATCTTCAATATTCGCGCCACGCCATCTTCCCCATGTTTTTGACATCGGCTTGGTCGTCAATTTGCCGCCATATGGATCGCCACAGCACCAGGATGACACGAGCCCATGCGCTGCCTTCAAACATTGTAAAGGCTCGCGAAGGAGTAAAACCCGAAACCGCCACGTCCAAAGTCGGCGATTACGAACAACATCGTTATGAATCTAGCGAAAAAGTCGGCCTAAAGCTCCCTGGTAGCTGCCGTATCTTCGCGTCAAACACCCCGCTCACATCAGCTTAGACACGGCCAGATCGGTTGGTCTGCCCAAGACTGCTCGACGCCCGGTGCAACTGATATCCCAGCCGCAGCCCCCACGGCCATGCAGCAGCGCTCGGCTCACGCCATGTCTGCCCGGTCAACCTGCGGCATGGCATGCACCCGACTCCCAGCTTCCCGCCCTTGACCCGCGACCGTAGCCGATAGCGGGCAGGCATCAAGGGGCTCGGGACCGTGTTGCCCGCACCCCTCCCTCGCCTTTTTCCTTGACGCCTGCCCGCTATCGGCTCCTCCAGTCGCACGGGCGGGAACCCGGGAGCCTGGCGGCAGCAAAGCCAACCCCGGGTTCCACCGGGAGGTGTCCAGCCGCAACGGCCAAGTTACATCCCTTCGCCCGGTTCAAGTCCTCAACCTTGACTGTGGAGAACTGCCATGCAACTCGCTTCCTCTTTCCATTACGGCTCCCCGATGCTGCGCGCGGACTCGCCCCTCTCAGACCATCAGATTCGCCGCATTGCCCCGTCCATATTCGCCGAAGGGAAGCACGAAAGCCGCTCCGAGCGCTACACCTACATTCCCACCATCGAGGTGCTGCGCGGCCTACGCAACGAAGGCTTTCAGCCGTTCATGATCTGCCAGACCCGCGTGCGCGATGAGGGCAAGCGCGAATTCACCAAGCATATGCTCCGGCTGCGCCATGCGGATCAGATCACCGGCGAGGAAGCCGACGAAATTGTGATGCTGAACTCGCACGACGGCACGAGTAGTTATCAGATGCTCGCAGGCACCTTCCGGTTTGTGTGCCAAAACGGCATGGTCGCCGGCGACAACATCGCCGATATCCGCGTGCCGCATAAAGGCAACGTCGTCCAGAACGTAATCAACGGTGCGTTCGACGTGCTCGATGGCTTCGACTTGATCCGCGAGCAGAAGGATGGCATGCGCGCTGTGACGCTCGACCACGACGAGCAACACGCGTTCGCCCGCTCCGCCCTCGCGTTGCGCTACGACCCGACCGACACCGAAGCCCCCGCCCCCATCACGGACAGTCAACTGCTCGCCCCGCGTCGCTTCGAGGATCGCCGCGACGACCTTTGGACCGTCTTTAACCGCGTGCAGGAAAACCTCACGAAGGGCGGGCTGCACGGCCGCTCGCGCTCCGGCCGCTCCATGTCCACGCGTCCGATCACCGGCATCGACCAGAACGTGAAGCTCAACCGCGCGCTGTGGATGCTCGCCGACGCCATGCGCCAGATGAAGGCGTAGCGACTTCGGGGTGGCGCACTCACGCCGCCCCGCCTCGCCGCGTTCGCGTCGTGACGCCCGCCGGGTCACGTCCTGACGCATTCACACCGCAATGGCCCGGCGCCTTCTTTTTCACTTTCCGGAGTCGATCATGCAAGCCCAAAATGTCGAAACCGTCACTGCCGCCGTTGACGCTGCCGAACCCGCAACCCTGCTCGAAACGAATTTCGGCGACGAGCAGCCAGTAGTAATCGTGCCGTATTCGAGCCTGCGGCGCTCACCGCTGAACGTCCGCACGAAGCCCCTCGCTGGCATCGCGGGACTCGCGGCCAACATCCGCGCAAAGGGGTTGCTGCAAAACCTCGTCGTCCATGAAATCAAGGGCTCGCGCGGGAAACACCGCAAGTACGGTGTCTGCGCGGGCCAGCGCCGGAAAGCCGCACTCGATTTGTTGTTCGAGCAGAAGCACATCACAGCCGCTTATCCGGTGCCCGTGCGGATCGTAAGCGAAGGCGAAGCGCTCGCCATTTCGCTGATCGAGAACAGTGAGCGCGAGGGGCTGGATCCATTCGACGTGCTGCGTGCATACCGGATGCTGGCCGAGGAAGGGAGAAGCGTCGATTACATCGCCGCGCTCTTTTCCGCCTCGCCCATCACGGTCAAACGGCGCATGAAGCTCGCCAACGTGTCGCCCAAGCTGCTCGCGCTGCTGCGCGAGGACGCAATCACGCTAGACCAACTGTCCGCGCTCGCCCTCGCGGATGACCACGAAACGCAGGAACGTCTCTGGTTTGAGGCAAATGAGTGGCAGCGTCAACCGCATTATTTGCGGCAGGCGATCACCCGCGCCGAGATCGACGCGAGCCGAAGCCGTCTAGTGCGTTTCGTTGGCCTCGCCGCCTATGAGGCAGCGGGTGGGTATGTGCGTCGTGACCTGTTCAGTGACGACGAAAACGCGGGCTACATTGCCGACGCCGACCTGCTACAACACTTGGTTGCGCAGAAGCTCGACGTAGCCGCCGAGGAAGTCCGTGCCGAAGGCTGGGGTTGGGTCGAAACGCGTGTCGAGCGCGACGTGCTGGAATTGAATCGCTACGGAAAATTGCAACCGCTCCATCGCCCCTACACTCAGGATGAGCAGCGCGAAATCGACGCGCTTACGGCGCAGCACGACGAACTGGTTGAAAAGCTCGACGCGATGTCGGAGGACGATGAAAACGCCTACGAAGAAGCCGAACGCCTCGACGCAGAAAT
The DNA here is from genome assembly GCF_001534535.1 of Burkholderia sp. MSMB1459WGS. Taxonomy (NCBI): domain Bacteria; kingdom Pseudomonadati; phylum Pseudomonadota; class Betaproteobacteria; order Burkholderiales; family Burkholderiaceae; genus Burkholderia; species Burkholderia sp. MSMB1459WGS. Next base: position 494,877 of record NZ_LPMU01000044.1, on the reverse strand, counting down.
CGAGCGGATGAATGCCGCAATCATGGCAATTGAAAGCCACGCTGTCGTGTGGGATACGTCGCAAATGGCCGAGTCTGGCGCATACGTGATCGTCGGTCCGCAGGGCGAACTCACCGTCGAGCGGGGCCTCGTGCGGCGCGAGAATAGCGCGGCACTGGACGCGGCAGGCGCGACCATCACCGGTACGCCCGAAGCCGAAGCCCCGAACGCAGCGGGAGCACCGGCTCCGAAGGTTAAACCGGTCCACAGCGCGAAGCTCTGTCAGCGGCTGACCGCGCACCGCACCGCAGCCATCCATGCGGAACTGGTCGCACAGCCCGCCGTTGCACTCGCAGCGCTGCTCCGACACCTGATCCCGCAGGCGCTGCCCGAGCACTATGGCTATACATCCGCGCCGGACTATCTGACACTGTCCGCAGAAAACAATCATGACCATCTACTGAGGGCGGCAGACGACCTGACGGAGAGCCCAGCATGGGGCACTATCGAAGCACAGCGCGCACGGTGGGTCGAGGAACTGCCGGCGAAACGATCCGACCTGCTCCCTTGGCTGATTCAGCAAGACTCCGGCACGACGCTACTTGATCTGCTCGCCTTCTGTACCGGTACGCTGCTCGATGGCATCGCGGGCGAGGAAAAGCCGCTTGCCATCAATGCGCTCGCGGAGGCGCTGAACCTCGATATGGCCAAGTACTGGAGGCCAACTCGCGCCACGTACTTCGACCATGTCAGCAAGGCTCGCATCGCGGAAGTCGTATCCGCCGCCGTGTCACCCAAAGTGGCTGCCGACTTCGTAAAGATGAAGAAGGCCGACGCCGCTGCCGCCGCCGAACTGCGCCTCGCCAACGTCGCATGGCTCCCGGAAATCCTCACCGACCGCGAAACCCTGGCCATGCAGTCATGGGTTGTCCGCGAGGACAACGAGGATGAGGACGATGCGGGTACCGAGGAAGATGGCGGCGATGCGGAGGGTGACGACGATACCGATGCTGAGTCGGGTACTGGCGACGGCGACAAGCATGTCAACAACACGCCTTGCCCGGAAGCGCCTTCCGCTACAGACACCGAGCAGCCGCCCTGGCCCTTCCCGACTACCGCTCCGCTGAACTCGGCGCAAGCTGACTCGCGCACCGCGTAGCATAGCCACCGTGCCTCAGAGCGCGACAGAGCAGACGGCAGCGCCCCTTACGGCCTGCCGTCTGCGTGCCGGACCTGCACGGCACGACAGTCCGCGCCTGCCCCGTGGCCTCCGATCCACCAGCCTGTGCCCGAGGCGACAACCAGTAGCAGACAAAGCAGGGCACCCCCAACCAGCAATAACCGATGCATCGAGCGCGCAAAACCTTTTCCCATTTGTGTCGCCATTGCCTCCATCCGCGCCGCCGACGCCTCGACCGTCCGCTCAAATGTGCTGATGGTGTCGTCCAATCGCTCACGTTGCTCGCGTGCCGAAGTCGCCGCCGCACCAATCAGCCGGTTGCCTGCCACGCGCGATACCCGATTCGCCATCCGTTCGATCAAGTCCGTCATCGCCGCCTCATTCACGCTCGCCAACGCTGCCCGATACCGCACTTCATGTTCCTGTATCAGGTTTTCCGCCAGTTCGATCGTCGCCTTGCATCGCTCGAGCGCATCCTGATGTTGCTGCATCAATGCGTCGGTCGCCCCGCCGACTTCCCGGCGCGCGGCTTCGAGGCTCCCCTCACTTGCCCATCGGATACGTTCGGGCATAGCCTCGTACAGCCGTGCATAGTATTCGAGCACAGCAATCATCGCCCATAGCGCATCGTTGTCACGTAGATTCAGAGCACCGGACACCCGGCGCATGCGAGCCAGGCTGGCTTCTTCCGGAACATCGCCCGACACCTCACAAAATAGGCGGATCAGTGGATCGATGGTTCTCGACTGCCTATTGCTCATGGTCCGGGCCATTGGTGCTAATCACCTTGGAGAACATGGCGTCGCACAACTCACGCCAACGGAACAGCTCCGCGCGCTGACCGATTTGCATTGTCTCGGCCGCCTTGCGGATCGAGATACGTTGACTGCGCAGCTCGTCGGCAACACGATCGGCAAGATCAGGGAAATCAAGCGAACGGCCCTTCATTTCAATCGACTTACGAAGCTGCGATTCCTGATACAGCGCGAACTTGTCGGGCGTGCCGAAGTAACCGTTGCGAACGACGTGCGTTAACGTATCGGGGAACGTCTGCGCGAATATGTGCAGCAACTCCAGACTGTCGCGCTGCCTGTTGATCACCCACAGCACGACGAGTTGTCGCCCCAGTTCTTCGAGCGTCCGGGCCAGTGTCCCGCCATATCGGGCCACTCCCGTTTGATTGCGCGCTGCTGTGTTCACGATAACGGCTGCGCCCCGGTGCGCATCGCAAAAGTTGACGAAGCCGATCCAGCCGTCCGCATCGTCGAGATCGTACGCTGCGCATTTCATCTCATCCCGAAGCGCTTTCATGACATCAGGATTGGACGTATCCGTTTCGACCAGAACTGCGTGCGTGTCCCTTCGCTGCAGGTGGTCTGCGAGAGCGAGCGTCACCATGCTTTTGCCTACGCCGCCCTTGCTACCCCCGACCAGATAAATGGGTTGGGTCGCATCCATGCTCAACTTCCTCCTACAGGTTTTCGATATCAGGTCTGATCTCAAACGAGAAGGCGTCCTGAATCTGCATCGATCCCGGCTGATTTACGCCCCTTTCCCTTTGTTGTCGTGCGTCGTCGCGGGCATTGCCTGCTCGCTTTCCCGCCTTTCTTCGACCCACCGGTTGTTGTCCTCTGCCCCCGCCTCGCGTATCGGTTACCTCGGCGTTCCCATCGGAAGGCGCTGGACGATACAGCGCATATTTGATTGCGCCGATGGTGACGTCGATCCCTTTCCGCTCGGCCTCCTGGACGATCTCTTCGAGCGTATAGCCCTTCGCCTGCGTCGCCGCGATCTGCACGCGCTTCTCTTTCATCGCGTCGCTGACCGTGACGCGTTGTTCATTCCTGGGTTTCTCAGGCAATGCTTCGAGCGTGCGGAAAAAGTCGTCCCACTGCGCCCGCGTATAGCTCTTTGCACCCCGCACGATTCGCTCCCATACGTCACCGTCGAGATCATCATGCGAATCAACAAAAGGCACGTCAATACCGGGTCTGGCGCGCATTCGGCAGTTTCGGAAGCGCTTGGAATGCTTCGGAAATAGACGGAATAGAAAAATTTTTTGTCGGACTTTCCAAGCGAACAACTTCGAAGATCGAGGCGCGCAGAATGGAACGCGGGGCTCTGCAACCTATTCCAGGGCGATCGGCAACAACGGCTGTTGCATGCCGCGAACTACGGTCGCTCGACATGTGACCTCCGAGGATGAAGCCAACGAACGCTAACGTTCGCGCTCGCAGACGTTATGGCGCACCGATACGATTGTTTATCCGCACATCGCAAACCGTGCCGCTGGAGCGAGCCGACATCTGGCTGCAACCAATCGGACTATGACTGCCGATTGATGCGACGCGAGGGAGCGCCCTCTCCGATTCCTGGCCAAGAACCCCCGAACTGTTGCGCCAAACGGAACGAACTCGCTGTGCCGACCTCACAAACTTGGCTCGACCAGCCGACTCCCCCAGACCCGAGGCACGAGCAGACTTTACTGCTGGTGGGCTAACGGAATGGCGCGAATGACCTCACAGACCCGAGGGGCAGACTTAACGGAAAGCGTCCAGCTAAGCAACGGAAAAACGATATTGCAAAAGTAATGGCAGGATAGGCTTGCGCCGGTTTTAGGCGCACACTTCAGGCGAGGTGCAGCCTGTGCTGAGTTAGAACGGGGTGGACGCTCCTGCCAGCTGATTGCCAACTTGTAGAGGTTTCAGAAGATCAAGTCTTCCCGGACCAAGTGGCGTACATCCGTATGAAAGGTTGGCATTGCGGTGTACCTCCTCACAGGGCGGATGAATACCTGAACTCGGAAATCCAATGGCGGGCATCCATGTCAAGAGCGCCCATTCCAGTTCTCCAGCCTTGGCGTATGCCTTTCTGGACGCTCGTGAGCTCGCTCAATACCAAGCGACCGACGCTCCTCCAACTTGTTCTTCAGTGCCTCGTCAGAGATCTTGGTCAGGTTCAAGAACCTGAGAATTATTTCATACGTGTGCCAATGCTTAGGAGGTGCCCTTTCAACCATGACATCAATCAGCTCGGCAGCCTTGGACGTTAGCAGCGAGCGTGAGGTTGACGGATCTCCCCCGTTACTCAGCAATTGCAGCAAGACACCAAGCAGTTCCCGCAGTGCAAAGTCCTCAGCGAAGTGCGATAAGAACTTCTCGCGCTGCGACTCGGGAATCCAGCTCTCGTGCTCCTCCAAGGAATCAAGAGCATTGGGCGCCAAGGCCGCCATCCGGGAAAGCCAATCCGACTTCATCTCATCGCTGACAGGAAGACCAAAGAGCGCCTCCCACACCTCCTGCATGAAGTCGCCAGAGGTATGCCGCTTGCGCTCGAGTAATAGGCCTGCCAAGCGCTCTGCTTGTTCCGGCCCGAGTTCACGTGCGACCTCAGCCAACTCCGCGGGCTTACCGATGAACGACAGCCACTCCCAAGCCACAGTGAACATGGTGTGCCCCGGTAACCGAACGACTCTTCGAAGAATCGCGTTCCACGCAGTGTTTCGCGATCCGTGGGCACCAACGTAGTAAATGACAGGATGGTGGCCGGTGAAAACCTGCACGCAGGCAGCAAACAATTGGGACGGCAGTCTGTTGAGAATTGCTTCTGGCGACGATTCCAGGTCGATTCCTTCGGGAAGCAGTGCCGCTTGAATTTCAGCCGGAACCGCGGAGCGTGTCAGAGCGGCTGCTTTCAGCCAAACCTCGTCTAACGCTCTCGTCGTCAGATGCTGAAGCAAGCGCGTACGCTCTTTAGTTGAGAGGTCGCCCCAAGCATCCACGAGATCCGATACCACCCGGATTCGACTGGCAGTGCCCGGCAGAGCAAGCAGTCTTTCAATACGCGCCTCTCTTTCCCCAGATTCGCTCGAGACGCCGGACATCAAGATGTGTGATACGCCGAGAATGTAGTCGCTTGGGGTGCCGGACAGCGAGTACTGCTGAACAAGCTCTATCCAACGGTCCACAATTTCCAGCAAGCTCTGCAGGGAGATATTTCCAATGGCTTGATCCATCACGTCATACAGACGCTCGTCTCTGAAGGATACCCCCGGTGGGAGCTGTTGAAGAACTCTCGGCATGAGAGCTTCGAGCAGCGCCCATGGGGTATCCTGACCTCCAAACTCGTCGCGAGCAATGACTACTAGGTCATCGATAAGAACAGCAGCTGAAACTGGCGAGTCTGCCATCGCTCGCAGCCCACTAGTCAGAGCGCCACGTCGCTCGTCATCACAGAAAGGCCAGGCCGCCACAACGCCCTGATACGCAGCCCGTGTAACCGCGGGGTGCTGTTCGCTGAAGATACGCTGCAGCAGATGTTGGTCATTACTGCGAGGCTGGCTCAGCCACAGGCGCACAACGGGTGCACGGACCATCGACACGTCAAAGCTGAGAAGTCGGGCGGTCATCTGCGAAGTCAATCGGCTCGGCGACTCCTCCAGAAAAGTGACGACCTTTGCAGCATCCCGAATTGAGAGCGGATCAGGTCGAGCGCTGTCCAAGAGTTCCAACGCACCGTTAACCTCTGTCGCAGAAGCCACTGCTGGGAATGCGTCGACCTCCAACGAATCCGCAAATGTAGCTGCAGGGATCCGAGGTTGATCACCCGACCATTCAACATATGGAAGCTCCATCATAGTCACGCTACGAACCCACACCGACACGTCAGACTGCAGTTCGACAGGTAGCGAAGCCAGTCTCCTTACGAGGAACTCGAAGCATAGATCACGCACCACAGGGAAAATTGAGCGCAGCCCACGGATAGCAAGGTCAACTACTCCCTGTCGGCCTTCTTGGCTATCCAGATTTTGATGGATCCAGCCAAGGTTTGTAGCAGCCGCACGTGCCGCGTCAGCGTCGATAGTAAATAGAGCCCTCCCCAAGAGAGAAAGCGCCGCTTCCGTCGACCGGGACGTAGCTGCATCTATAAGTGACTCAGCACTTGCCCGATAGAACGGATGGCTGAACGTATAACGCCGAGACGTCACGCTCACCATCCGGCGAAGTTCGAGCTGTTCCAAAGAATCACTTTGATGGGCTGACAAGACCGGCAGAGGGACATAGCTGGGAGGCGGGGCCGGCGAGGCAGTCGAGGTTTGACCAAACGAACTCATGATGGCGCGAACGTCTGATTCGCCAGGACGATCGACCCGTCCATCATCCAAAATGAATGCTAACTCGGGCTCCGCAATCAGCAACGCCGGCGTTGAGGCAACTGCCAGCGCGCTCATGAGCGGCGCAAGTTGTTCCCGCCGAAGCGCGCTGCCCAGGGATTTTGAGTCCTGGCGCGCGTAGCGGATCACCTCTTCGAGCGGAGCCGCTACATCCAACCTATCATGGTTAGCAGCGAGATACACGAGGCAGCCCGGCTCGAGGTCCAGCTGCCCAGCCTGTATAGCATCTTCGACCTGAGCTTTCAAACCTGCGGGAACAGCATAATCAGTCGCCGACATGTCCCAAAGAGCGCTCAGAAAGTTTGCACTCCCGATTCCCATCTCCACCCACGATAACTTGCCTATGCGGATTTGATCGATGAATTTGTATCTAGAGACTTCAAGTAGCCGGTCTTGGGCTTGAGAAACGATGAGGCGTCTACCATTCCCCAGTTTCGGAATCAGCGCGCCAAGCAATATCAACTCTCGAGATGCGTAATCTGAGGCGTGTGCTCCTCCCAGCGGATCGTCTACGAGCGCTACTCGGTTACCCGCCACTGGCTCGCACAAGTAGCGATCCGCCTCGGCAATGTCGGAGCAGACCCTAACGCTGTAACCTTGATTCTGCAATGAGGAAGCGAGGCTACGAGCGCAAGAACTCTTGCCTACCCGAGGTGCTCCAGTGAGAAGGAGTGCAGAGTCTCTCGCCAGTTGGGACAGCAATGCCTTCTCCTCACCTCTGGGAACATACGATGCTGCCACCAAAGGATCCGCAGCAGTTCCAGACGCAATAACGTTTTTCACTTCCAGCATCACATCGACGCCGGTCCGCTTCTCGCGTACGATTATCTCGGTAATGCGCCTCGTTACCTCCTCAACACGATCTGGAACTACTCGATGACGAGAAACTAGTTCGTCCCGAATGCGTCGCAAAACTTCCGGCTCATCGAGCTGCTCCGCAATAAGTACTCGCTGAAGCGATGTCTTCAGCACAGTCGTCGAGGTAATCGATAGTAGCCTTCCGACGTGTGCTCGACGCTTCTTGGCCAGTTCTTTGTCTGCGGTCGGCGTCGCGTTGGCGTAGTTTTGCAGACCGGCCCGCATCGCGCGCTCTGTTTGAATCGTCACAGAGCCCTTTTTTACTTCTGTTGTATATGGAGATAGCTCTACAGCATGAGACATGACCTCATCATTGCATCGACCGCTGGCCACAAAAAGCACCGACTTCTTTTGGTCAGCGATAAGCCTTTCCAGAAGTGAACCGCTGTGGTCACGATCCGGAAAGTGCGCAAGCCAATCGGCCAGCACGTCCTGAGTGACGCGCACGTCCGCACCTTTGACCTGAACCTCCAAAGTTCGGACGGTGACGCCATCGGGCAGGGTCAGCAGAGCATCTTCACCATCCTTCGGCTCGACCTGAAGTGAAACTTCAGTATTGCCGGATCCAAGCACTGCTAGCAGCGCACAAACATGATCTTGCAGCCGGTACTTAAGTTGCCCAATGATTTCAATCGACATAACTCGTCGTCGAAACGACGCCTCCCACATCGGTTAGTTGCCGCAATGTCCATCGGGATGTACCCGCAGCGCCTCCTCGCTATGACACCTCAAACCCATAAGAGGTCCGTGCGAGCCGCAATATTTTAGAGCACTCGGATGCTGACGGCAGAGAACCATCAGGCGAACGGGCCACCCGCATTGTGTTGCCGCGGCCGGATCACAAATGTCTCGCTCAACGCTGCATTGGCAGGTCCCTTAGTAATCGGCTTATAACGCCGTAGCGCAATCGAGCAGAAAATGCCTACGGCACCCCACTTGTTCTATTTTCGCTCATAATTTAGGCAATACCACCTGCAGGAATAGCGGAGACGGGAATGGCCAGTGAAACAGGGAGTGAACTGAACGCTCCAATCGAATTCGATCATCGCGACGTGATGGAGCCGCGGTTTCGTTTGGAGGTCGCTGCCGCCGGCGATATCCCATGCAGAGACCTGTACTTGCAGACGTTCGCCCGGTCCGAATCAAACTCCGACGTGTGGGTATCACTTCCGGAAAGCGACTGGCACTTGCTTGCGCGGATCTCCCCGGAAAAGATCGTCACCTACCCAGTCCATACGAATCCCCATGCTCAACGCTATCTGAGTCCCAGGCACGGGCGTTTCGCGACGCTAGTCTACCAGCGCGTCGAGGACGAGTTATTACCCGATAGCGCAGACGACGCGGTCGCACTTATCGAATCACGGCAACCTTGGCGGGTCTTCAACGAATGCATATTTGGTTTGGGTCTAAAGGATGAACTTGACACTGTCTGGCAGAGCCTCGCTGCACTGCCAGACGTCGACATCATCGTCATTAATGATGGAATCACTCAGGTCATTGATCAAGCAGTCTGGATTACGGAAGACGATTTGGACGCTCTGCGACGTGCATTCGATAGAGCGAAACGCGGCCAGCGTGAGCGTGTCAAGTTGGCAAAGAAGACACACGTACGAAATGCTCTTCTTTCTCGATTGAATCCAGAACGATTCCCGCCCATTGTCGAGGTCAGCTCAACTGGTCGGTTGGTGCAAGTGCGACTGGATCGAATGCGCCCGTCAATTGCCGTCGCCCGCTCTGAGAGAAGATCAACCGTCCGAGCCGTTCGCGCCAACGTGGAGCTGCTCGCGGCGGAAGCGCCCGGCGAGCTGATGGCGCTGCACGCCGAAATTGAGCGAGTGACCCTCGTCAATATGATCGAAAGGTACGAGAGCATGTTGCAGCAATCACTCCCTGAAGGACGTTGGCAACGGTTCTTCGAGAACAACGTCTTCATCCTAACCATGCTCTTTGCTCGGCCGGTACGCCTCTTACATACCCAGTTCCATGCTCAAGGGTCAAACCTCGATGGTTCAGGGGCTCAGGTGGGCGACTTCCTTTTGGGTGGAGAAGGCCAATCATTAGCAATCGTCGAAATCAAAAGGCCAACTACTGCGCTGATGCTCAATGCGCCCTATCGGAATAGGGAAGTTTATGGCCCCAGTGCCGATCTCAGCGGCGCGGTTACGCAGGTTCTCTACCAGCAAAGCATGCTTCACAGCAACTGGTTGGTCCATCGTGTGAGTCCTGTACTACAGGCATCGCGGCCCGACGCAACCAAGTGCGTCGTCATCGCGGGAATTACACCGACTGATGAAACGCAACTTCGCAGCTTTGAAATTTTCCGGAATGCCTGCAAAAACGTAGAAGTGGTGACCTTCGACGAGCTGCTCGGTAAATTGCGATTGCTCCTGAGCCACCTTTCGCCCCAGGAGGCCGCACCTAACCCAGTTCCCTTCTAGCTCTTTAGGCTGTTGACAAGCGCGCTCCTTCTGGACTTGTACGACCGACCACTGGAGGGTGACAAGACGAGCCCGCAGAGCATCGAATCGATATGCTGCGATATGATATTGATCCAGCAGCGGCTAAGCCACTGGCGGAGGACTTTTCATATCGACAGAGATTAGCCCGCTGCCGACCGAAGGCTATCCGCTCCAGTGTTCTCATGGCCGCGCAAAGGCATCAAATTCCAGGTCATTGCATTCTTGATACGACCATATATATTGAATGAAGCGGCCGATGCGAGTTGCTCGCAATCCAGCTTTTCTGATCGTTGAAAACGCAAAGGATGAGGCCGGACGCCCGGAGAGCGCTCCATGGAATTTCTGAAAATAGCCATCACCCTCGGTACCGTCGTCGGGATTGCCAAGGGCATTCAGCTCTTCAGCCACCGTTGCCGGCGCCGCTTTGGCTATCGCCTGTTCACGAAGCGAAGATTCTGGCTCGCCGCTATCGGCATCAATTTCCTGTGGTGGGGATTCTATGCGTGGGGAACTGCATACATGCACCATGACGCGCAATCAGGCGGCATCATCCTCATGGGAATGGGACTGGCCGCAATCGCGTGGCTGATCTACGAAAACATCCGGGACACCGACGTCCTTCATGGCTCGGGTGGTTCGGCGCTCCAGCTCGTGCTGTTTTTCCCGCTGGCGATTTACGGCGTCCCGATGCTTCTGATCGCCATACTTTTTCTGCTCTTCCTCACGTTCAAGGCCGGCCCTGCCGCATGGTTCGCCGACTCGTAGATTCCAGGCTACGCCGGATGGTCCACAGGGACAGGACGAGGCTATCGCTTGACTCCCCGCGCATCAGAACAGACCCGCCGTATCGTCGGCCCTGTTCCATCTATAAAGAATCAGCTCCCCGCTCGGCGCAGTGCCTGTCGAACCGCCGACCGTGTACTGGATCTCGGTCCGCTCATAATCGAGTCCGACGAATACATGCCGCATATCCGGATAATCGTTCACCGTCAGGATCGCGCGCCCCTTGATCTCTCTCATCACGGCAGCCATCCGTTCATACTGCTCGATACCGAACGGCACGCCGTACCCTTCGGTCTCCGAGTACGGCGGATCGAGGAAGAAGAACGTGTGTGACCGATCGTACCGGCTGATGCACACCTGCCAGTCCAGCTTTTCGATATAGGCGCCAGACAGACGGAGATGCGCCGCCGACAGCGTTTCCTCGAGACGCATCAGATTGAGTCCGGGTGGTGAAGTCGTGGCTGTGCCGAAACTGCGTCCCTCTACACGACCGCCAAAGCAGTTCTGCTGCAGGTAATAGAGACGCGCCGCACGCTGGATGTCCGTCAGTGTCTCGGGCGGCGTATCGTTCAGCCACTTGAATACCTGCCGGCTACTCAAGGCCCATTTGAATTGACGGATAAACTCCTCGGGATGGTGCTGTACGACGCGATACAGGTTGATGAGATCGTCATTGACGTCGTTCAACACCTCGACTTCCGCCGGCGACCGCAGGAAGAACAACGCCGCAGCACCCGCAAATACCTCGACGTAACATGTATGCGGCGGGAAACGCGGAATCAGGATATCGGCCAGGCGTCGCTTGCCACCAATCCACGGCACGATAGGTATGGCCATCCTGCCCTCCCGGCGTCAACGTTCCACGTCCGGCGCAGCACCGTCTGACCGCACTCCAGCTTCCGGCGCCTGCGACCCCGGCTCGCGCCGTGCATCCGGCGCGCGTTCCGAAACCGGCCGGTCTCGCTGCACAGGCATGCCACCGACGAAATACGCCATCTCGACCGCCATCGCGCGATCCTCGCGCGCACGCGATCTCGCCATCGCATAGGCCATCTCCCTCCAGGCGGCAAATACGCCGCCGTGCGCAATCCACCCCGCGTCGCGCTGCGTATCGATCGGCAGCGGTTTCCAGTACCTCGGTGTCTCCCCGCGCGCAACCATGTGCACCACTGCAGGTTTCGGATAACGCTGCGTCACGCCACGCGCACGACGAGGCGTCGCATTCGCCTCGACGCCGTGCTCACGCAGTTGTTCCGCGAAACGCTCCCGCCACCGCTGCAGATCCTTGTGACGCGGATTCAGGCGACGTCCATCCGGGCCGCGCACCTGCACGCTCAGATGCACATGCGGATGTGCCTCGTCGTCGTGCGCTGCGAAAACATACGCGCGTCCATCACCGAACTCCTGTGCCGCAAAGGCCCGCGCCGCGTCGCGCACGGCCTGCCGGTCCGTGGCCGGCGGCATTGACAGCAGGATGTTCAATACTTCACGGCGCGTGCTGCTCTCCGGGATGCCCCATCCGCCGAGCTGCCAGGCTTTCGTGAGATCGCGCAACGCGTCGGCGCCGCTAACACGGTCGCCGTTTTGGTCCTCCAGCTCGATCCGGCCATTACGGGAGATGTAACGCAGATGCCGGCGCACAGCAGCCATGCCCTGCGCGCTGGCAGCCTTGTTCGTGATCTTGACCATCACCTCCGGCGTGCGCCTGAGCGTGCGCGCGATCTGGGCGCGCATGCGTGCGGCTTCGTCACGGATATCGATGTGTGAGAGTCGCGCGGCACGCGCGTGTCGCAGCGGTTCCTGGAACAACCGGTCGCCCCAGTTCACGAGCATCGCGTCGATGTAGATTTTCGGGTAAGGCATGTCAGCGGCTCCATCGATCGAGGTTCGCGCGGATGACAGCGGAGGTCGCGCGCAGGTGCGCGTCGATCCGGTCCCGCATGTCCGCCCAGTCCGGCATCCGTTCGCTCCCGGTCGATCCGTTCCCATGCGTTCGCACAAGCTGGCCCAGCAAGCGATTGATACCGGCAAGCTGCTTACTGGACTCCGACAGCGCGCGCATCTCGTGTTCGCCGAGCTGCGGCTCACGCGTCAACTGCGCGCGCACCAGCGACACGATCCAGCGGTTGCCGCTCAGGCCTGATGCCGTCGCCCGCTGCTCGACGGCGGCCAGCTCCACCGCCGTCAGGCGAATTTCAATGCGGGTACGCGGCTCGCCAACAACGGGCCTGGCCAGATCTGGATTGGCCGTAACGGATTGCGCGCCATCGTCATCGCGTATCGCAGCCACGATCAACTGACGCGCACCCTCGCCTGCCGTCAGACCACGCCGGGCGCACCAGTCGTCCCAGCGCAGCCTGATCGCACCGAGTTCAACGCACAGGCGCTCGCGCACAACCACGATCCACCTCAGCGCGACGGAGACGAAAGCGACGGTTCGGCCGGCGTCCGGTCGATCTCGGGAGCCGGGGCACGTTCCGGCGACGAACGCCGGCGCTGATCGCGACCCGATGGCGCTTTCGGATCGAACACCTTGGGCGTAGGAACAGGCGTGCCGTCGTTACTGAACGCGACCAGCAGGCGTTCGGCGCGCTGCCGTACACGGGCAATCGAGCGATCGCTGAAGCCCTGTTCGCGCATGGCTGTCGCCAGCACAGCCAGGTGCATAACCGAGTCGTTTTCCTGACGCGGTGCCGCGCGGCGACGACGCGACTCATGTTGGGTGACAGGCGCAGTTCGCGAATCGACGGTACTCACGTCGCCATCCGGCCGATTGTCCCCTTCCGGCGAAGCAGCAGCCTCCCGGCTGCGCTGCGCGGCCTCGACCTGCCAGGTGTTCCGGTAAACGTCCTTGTCCTCCTCGCCGATCACGTTTCCCGCGCCATCGAAGACCGGCACGCGCACGGTCACGAGTCGCCTGCCGAGATTTTCGAGCACCACCGGCTGCCCGATGCCAGCACTGGATTCGCGGATGGCGCGCTCGAGATCGACACCCCATACCGCCTGATCGACGCCCGCCTGATCGCGGAACACCACGTAATACGAGTCGCTACGCGCGGGGTTATGCAGATACGGCGCACTACCATGTTCGAGCAACTGGCCGACATACCGCCGTGGCGCGTCGGGCTCATCGCCCGCAGTGCTTCGATCAGCGGTAGCATGCGGCACCGAAACGGCGTCACGTCGGGGAGCGGCTGGCGAGGTTCCGTTGGCGGCAACGGCGGGAGCAACTGGCTGAGCGTCCGCGGGTGCACGATTCGGATCGCTGCGCCCCTGTGCTCCTGAAGCAGCGGTCGCAGTAACATCGGCCGCGACCTCGATGCGATTGTCCAGCCGCGCCTGCCGGGCATCGGCGAGACGGGCCAGGTCGGCCGCCTTCGGCTCGTATCCGCTGACGTCGATGCCGAGCAGCGTCGCCTGCAGCCAGACCTCGCTGCGAAACGCCTCGTGGCCCGACACGCGGATGCGCTGCCACGATTTCGCATGTGCCATGTCGACCATCGACTCGACCACGTCCGGCCGGTTGTGCTCGGTGACAAGGTACGGCCCCAGATCCTCGAACGCGAGCTGGTACGGCGCATCCTTCAGGAAATACTGGTTACCCGCGCGCAGGTAGCGCTTGCTCACACGCTCCGGCGGCCGGTCAAGCGGCGCGTGCCCTCGATCCGCCTCCTGCTGCGACTCAGTAGGCGCCTGCGCACCCGCCTGCGTCGATGCACCGCGATCGTCACCCATGGCCTGATCACGCAGCCTCGCGCGCGCAGCATCGAACTCGCGCCTACGCCGTGCGGACACCGCGTCCATCGCGGCCGTATCGAGCGGCTCCCGATGATCGTTTGATGGAGCCGGCCCGCCGCTACCCTGCACATCTTGCTCGATCACGTTGATGACCGGATCGGCCTCTGGAGCCGAAGCTGTCTGCGCCATGTCGTCACCTCACATATTCAAAACGCTTCCGTCCGGTACCGCCCTGCGATGGCTTACCGGTCAGGCTCCGTACCCGCCTCGCGCGATGCACCCGGCTCCCTCGACTTCTCCAGCGCCTCCGTGCGCAGTTCGCGGATGCGTGCCCATGACCTAGCCTGCAACTGGTCGAGCATCCCTTCGAGATTGGGACTGAAGTTCAGCTCCTGCGCCGACTTCTTCAGCGAACGCACGGCCCGATCCAGCAGATCGCGGGCACGGTCCCACGGATAGACCTTCGCGTGACTGCCGTCGTAGCCGACCTGTAGCTCAGAGCCGTTGAGCCGTGCGTTCTCATTCATCCATTTCAAGCGCTCGGAAACAAACGTCATTTCGGTCTTGCGGTGGAACACAACGCTGCGCGTCGCGACCTCCTGGATCAGGTAGTGCTCCGTGTTGAACACCTCGCCACGGTAGGGGCCGCCGTTCTCGCGCGGCGTCCCCATCCTGAGCGGCGAGCCGAACCGGTGCTCGGCAAGCGCCCGGACTTCGCTGGGCACGTCGCTGATGGCAAATAGGGGGTCGCCCACCGGCGGGCGAGACGGAGGAAATCGCGAAGGATGTGTGCCCGGAGCGTCGGCCGCCGGCGATGCCGCAGCCGGCGGATCCGCTGGCGCCGCCGCAGACACCCCTTCGCCGGTGACCGACACATCCGGCTCAGCCAACTTCGACGCACTGCGTTTCGATGACCGGCGACGAGGACTGCCTCCGTCATCGGCCAGTAGTTTTTCCTTGACGTTGCTCATCTCTCCGCCCTCCTCATGCTCGCCCATCCCAAACACGGTCACGCCCGACACGGCAGGGACATCCAGTCTCGGCTCGCTGCTGGTTTTCGCGATGGCACGCACGACTTCACGCAGGTGTGCGCCGACCGCATCGAAGCCCGAAAGCACGGCCATGTCGCTGAAATCGTTCGGCACCTTGTCGTCGATGCGCGCGTCGTCAGCAAACTGCGGCCAGGCCAGATGTGCCTTCGCGGCTTCTGCTGCCTGATGCGCCTGCGCCTCGCCGCGCCCCAGTTCACCCAGGACGATGAGATCCGCATCGGGATATCGTTCGCGCAAACCTGTCGCCACCAGCGACAGATTCCCGCTCGAAAGCGCTGCCACCGCGAACCAGCCTGTCGCATGTGAGGCAGACAAGGCCGTCGCCATACCCTCGGCGATCAGGATCAGCGACGACTCGCCAGCCGGTACCAGTGCCGGCTCGGTCATCCAGTAACCGCCCTTCTTTACGCCGCCGGCCAGCGACGACTTCAGCCCCTGCTCGTCGATCAGCTCCAGCGTCGAGATCGGCCCGTTCCAGACCGGCACGAGCAGCACGCGCCCGGCGAGCGTTTCCTCCTCGCTGGCCGGCGCATAGCCGAGCAGCGCGCGCAGCTCCAGCGCATCCAGCTCGCGCAACGTGTCAATCGGCTGGAGGCGCTTGCGTTCGAGATACGGATGGGCCGGCCCGACCGGACGCGCCCAGTCCCAGATCGACGCCGCCTCGCGGGCAACGGCCGCATGGCGCGCCTCGCGCCGTGCAGATTCACGCTCGCGCTGCGCGAGCACGTCGGCGGACGGCGCGAGCACGGCGGTCATCTGGTCCGGGTAATGCGCGCGCCGGAGATCAAAGCCATGCTGACGTGCATGCCAGAACAGCGTGGACAGGGTCTTGCCGCCCGATGCGCTCGCTGAGCGCCACGTTGTACGGGCCGCACGCTCGTTATAGTTGGCGGCCGTGCGACTCCACGCATCCCAGATCTCGAAGCCTTCATCACCGAAACCGTGCTTGAGCGCGAACGCCATGTCGACCCAGGTCCCGTAGTCGTCCGCCGGAATCACGGCAAGCGCGGCACGCGCGCGATCAGCCTCGTTCACATAGGGCGTCGTCATGGCCGGGCTCCCGTGGCATGTGAACCCACTTGCGAGCCAGGCCGGGCAGCACGCCGGGCCGGCTCAACGAAATCCAGTTCACCCACATCGAGATCGTCCGCGCTCAGGTGGCGCCTTGCCTGCACCACCTTGCGGGCCGGCACACCCAGGAACATGAAGTGCCGTTCCACATAAGCGACGGCGTCGTCCTCGCTGATGTCGGCCAGATCCGGCGGCAGGTCGCGCGGGTCCCATGCCTGCAGCACCTCGAGATATTCGGGCGGCAGATGGATCAGCCCCGCACCATCCGGATCGATCTCGTCCGGTTGCAGGTCGCGCAGCCGGCGCTCGGACACGGCGATGAAGTGGTCCAGGTTCATTGCAGGCACCGCGGGTGCGGACATCACGCGCGAGGCAAACTCCGGATCACGCCAGTAGCAGATCTTGTCGGCCAGGATCGGTTTGGTGTTTTCGAGCACGATGATTTCCTTCCCGCGCCCCAGTTCCTTCAGTTCCTGCGGTAACAGCAACGGCCGGCGCTGCTCGGACACGCTCTCGCTCGATCCACCCCGGCCGCCGAAGATCGCGTTCGAACGACTGACGCTGCGCGACTGGTCAGTGAACGTGCCGAGCATTTCCGAATAGTCGTTGGCATCCTTCTGCTCGCGTGGCGCATAGAGAATCTGCATCGCGTGGTTCGTGATGAAGGTGCGGGCATCGGCCCGTCCGTAGACCGATTCGAGCTGCGCGATCGACTGCACAATCGACAGCAGCCGCAGGTTGTAACCCGCCATATAGGCCACCGCGCGCGAGAGAATATGGATCTTGCCGATTGCCGTCATCTCGTCGAGCAGCAGCAGACACTGAAACCGGAGCGTGGGATCGGCCTCGGGCAACTGCTTCGTGTTCAGGTTGATTACCTGCGAAAACAGCAGGTTCACGATCAGTGCTGCTTCTGACAGATGATCGGGCGTCACGCCGATATAGACGGAAATACGGCGCCGCCGCAGATCGCGCGGATCGAAATCGTTCGCGCTCGTCGCCGCGTCGACCACCGGATTGGCCCAGATCGTCAGCGGCGCATTGAAGGTGGCGAGCACGCTCGCCAGCACCTTGTCGTCGTTCGACAGGAAACGGTTCAGCGCGTCGATACACTGCCCTGACAGCAGATCGCGATGCTGGACCAGCGCGCGCTGCAGGTACGTCTTGACCGGCATGCCGTTGCCCGACGACTGCCGCAGCACCTCGCCTATCGTGACCGGATAGTTCGGGACCGACGCGCCCTTGCCGGCACGGCGCGCGTCGCGCCACTCGCACAACAGCAGCACGATGGCAAGGAAGAGGTTACGCGCCTGGTCCTTCCAGAAGTCGTCGTGACCACCGGGCGGATATAGTGCGTAGCCGATCGCCAGAATGTCGCCAACGCGGAACAGCCCGTCCGAAATCGCCGAGAGCGGGTTGTAGCGATGCGTGCGGCCATCCTCGGCGAACGGATTAAAGAGGTACACCTCCTGCCCGTTCGCGCGCCGGAAGCCTGCCGTGATGGCGTAGTTCTCCTGCTTCACGTCGAGCACCACGACCGAATCGGGGAAACTGAGCAGGTTCGGGATCACGATGCCGACGCCCTTGCCCGAGCGAGCGGGTGCCGCCAGCAGCACGAACTGCTGGCCGGTAAAGCGCAGGTAACGGCCACGCCACACGCCGACGACAATCGGTGGCGAGGTGCCGAGGTGTGCAGGTATCGTCATAGCAACCCCGCCCGGCGGATTTCCGCCTCGCTCGCAAAGCGCGCGCTGCCGTAGAGACGGCGCCGGCCCGAGCGCTCCCACAATGCGTGCAGGCCGAACACCGGACCGCCGAACGGCAGCAGCACGCCAAAGAGCGCGGCACCCGCGAGCTTGCGACCGGCATTCGGCATCAGGCCGTGCCGCCAGGCCAGCAGCGCGTCGAGCCAGCCGGCCAGACCCGCGTGCAGCGGGTTGATCCGCAGGCTGGCGTACAGGAAGAACGACGCGAGCCAGAGCGACGCCACCAGCCCGCCAAGAAGGCCGGCGAGCACGATCAGCGTTATGACAGCCGTCCGGATACGTTGCATCTCGTGCGAAGATGTCTGGACCATTGTCGCCCCTATACGAACGCGGTGCGCGCCTTGCGCACCGGATCGAACCAGACCTCGGTCATGCTCCAGCGGCGGCCAACCTGCTCGCCTGCCGCATCGAGTACCGGATGCACCTCCATGTGCGCGACGACATCGATCGTCAGGAATAGCAGGCGCTTGAGCGCGGCATCGTCCCAGGCCGCAGCCTCCGGGTGTTCCTTCGCCATCAGCGCGAAACGCTCGATCGCCACCGCAGCATTGGGCGCGTGATAGCTCGTGATCGAACCCGCATGGCCCGTCGTCAGTAGCTTGAGGAAATCGTAGGCTTCAGCGCCGCGCAGCTCGGCAAGCAGCACGCGATCGGGACGCATGCGCATCGTGCTCGCGATGAGGTCGGCGGGCGTGACGCGCGCCTGACCATGGCCGCCCTTGCTGTACAGCAGATGAACGCAGTTCTCGATATGCCGGATAAACAGCTCGCGGACATCCTCGATCGTCACGATCCGCTCGCTGGCCGGAATCGAGCGGCACAGGGTCTTCATGAAACTGGTCTTGCCCGAGCCCGTGTTGCCGACGATCACGAGATTGAGCCGGTCGGTTACGGCACGCTCGAAGAATGCACCCCAGTCGCGCTCTTCCAGACACCGGACGAGCCTGCGGTCTTCCGCACGCAGCACGGGCAACGCCGCATCGAGCCCGTCCGGGCGATGCCATACCGTGTCGTCGAACAGGCCATCGGCGCGATAGGCATCGAGGCTCTTCTCGCGCGCGGATGGGCGACGGATCGTGACCGAGACCGTGCGCGGCGAAACGACCGGCGGCACCACGATCTGGATACGGGCGTCACCCGGCAACAGCGCAGACAGGACTGGATGCTGCGCCGAGATCTCCTGGCTGGTCAGCGTGGCCACCGCCACCGCGAACGAGATCAGCCGGTCGAAATCGAGGTCCGGGTAGTCGTGGCCGTGCCAGCCGCACGAGTTTTCGGTCAGCACGCGCTGCGGCCGGTTGATCACCAGTTCCGTCACGTCGGCGTCGTCGAGCAGAGGCGCGAACGGCCGCATCAACTCACGCACCGAAGCGTCGTCGGGCAACCGGGCCAGAACCGGGTCGCGGGATGCATCCAGCGTGTCGGGTGCACAGGGCATGTCGGCGTGGGGCGTCATGGCGTGGCCTCCGGCTGCAGGGCGTAGACCGATCCGAAATCAAGATCACGCGCGACCACGATCGTGAACTCCGCGCCCTGGTTCTGCTTCAGCGTCGGCGGAATGTTGATGGTGCTGTCGAGCACGCGCGTGGCCATGTCGTTGCCCTGCTGCTGCGTGTTCTCGAACACGACCGAGCCGTTGCTGTTGCCGCCGCGCGTCGCCAGATAGCCGATCGCGTCCTGGGTCACGCCGAGCAGCATCGCAGCACCAATGCGCTGGCCCCAGTGGTTGTCCACGTAACCGTCCATCCCCATGCGACCGAGCGCATCGGCTGCCGGCGAGTCGATCTCGACCGTGACGCCGTCCGGTGTCTTGATGCGAGCCGACAGCACGAATACGCGCTTCTGGCCGGGCGACAGGTTCGAGCGGTACTGGCTGTTGATCTGCGAGCCGCGCTCGATCAGTAGCACACGGCCGTCGTCCGAATACACGTTCTTCGTGACCGTGCAGGTCGAGATACCGGCCTCGGTCGAATCGAAGGCCGTATCGCCCACGCAGTCGATCTTGGCGCCCTGCGCGAGGATGAGACTGCGATTGCCGAGCATCGTGGCGCGCACGCGCGGCGTCGCCGTCGGCGTGAGTGCCTCGGCGAGCGCGCCGCCCGCCTGCCCTGATCCCCCATAAGGCGTAGCCGCGCCACCCGACAACGTTGCTGCGACCGACGACGCTGCACCGGCCAGACCACCAGTCGCCAGCGCACCAGGCAATCCTCCCGACGTCTCCTGCCCGCCGCCCGTGGCGAGCAGGGGCGCGTCGTAATAGCTGCGGGAAGCCGTTGCGCGCTGGGTGCTGACGGGCGTGACAGCCACACCCGAAGCCGGCACGCGACGAACGTCAAAAGCACTCGCCGACACCGGCGCTGACGCCGAGATAACTGCTGACGCAGGAGCATCCCTGAACGTGCGGCCCTGCGCGGACGTGTCGGCCACCGAGTCGCGCCGCGCCTTTGCCTCGGCATCATGGCGCGCGAGAAAGCCATGCACGGTCCATACCGCGCCGGCACCGACAACCAGCACGATTACAATCGGCGTCAGCCACCAGGCCCGCGGACGCGCACTACGGTACTGGGCCAGCGCGGGCATGCCGCGATCGGCGGATGCGCCCGGTGCTCCATCGTTTCTGCCGGGGTTCGGTCGCGATGCGTGAGAATCATCGGGCTCAATCAGATTGCGCGGGGTATCGTCATTCATCGTCGTGACTCCGCAGGACACGCTTTACGCCGCTGACCGTCGTGCCGTCATGGGGTGCCACGCCATCCATGTCGTAGGCGTCGTTCCAGATCCCGACGACCTCGTTACCAAGCCGCATCACGAAGCGTTTTGCTATTTCATGCACAACAATCGTGTCGCCCTCGACGTGTCTGTCGACCACGCTCTCCGTACAGTCGTCGGCCACCCGGAAAACCGCAGGCATGCGCCGGTTGTTCGGGATACGCAGATAGGTGAACCGTCCGTCGTCCCACGCGGCGGTCGGCGCGATATCGTCGGAATCGCGCATAATCTGCATCGAGTACCGTGCATTACGAACGGCGGGCGGCTGCGCGAGACGCCGGGCGATCAGCTCTGCATCCGAATCGGTGTGCGCCTGTTTCGCCAGGTCATCCGGATAGACGAAGGTCACGCGGTACATCACCCGGTCGTTGCCGAACTTCGACTGGAGCGGCAGCACTACCAGATCGAAGCTGTAGCTACGCCGGTCGGTGCGGATCTCGAGGTTCGAGTCGTGCGCGGCAAGCTGTGGCTTGAGGTACACGTCGTGATCGCCTTTATTCGCCACCACTTGCCAGCCGTCCCGGTCGCCGGGCGCGACGACCTGGATCTGCTCGTGGGGATCGAGCGCGATATGCGTGGCGAAACCGCGCTGTGCTTCGACGCGCACGACCTCGTCTGCGCGATAGATCACCTGCCGCACGCGCGAGTCGTCATTCCAGCCCGGCAGATCGACCCCGTGGACCACGCCCGAAAACAGCAGGCTCGCGAGCGCGATAGTGGAGAGACGCGCGGAGAAAGCCGCAGACAGAAGCGTATTCATGGTGTGCCTCCCGCGGCCGCGGCAGATGCCGGTGGCGTGTATTCGAGATCGCGGCTGTAGGCCGTAACCTTGAAGCCGAACGGGTTGGCAATCGCCACGCTCTCGCGCGTAAACACGGGTGGCCGATAGGTATAGGCCAGCGTGATCACGAAACGCTGCGTCGGCTCGGCGTCGGCCTGGCCGTTTTTGAACGATGTGCGCTCGATATGCACGACCGCGTGACCCGGCTCATCGGGCGGCAGCGTGACCGAGAGAATCCGCACGCGCCGCTCGGTGCCCGCCCCGAGCTGCCGGTCGAGTGCATCAGGGCCGCTGTAGATGCCGCGATAGTCGCGCGCGACCACGTCGTCACTCATGGCGAGCACGCCGTCGTAGTCCATCTGCAGCAGGCCCCAGTTGTAGCGCTCACGCGCCTGCACGTAGGTCTCGACCCAGTGCTTGTCCTGGATTTCCTTCGTGCGCACATGGCGGGCATCAAGTACGTCGATCACCTGGGATTCGCCCGTCAGGCGGTCGACCTCAATCGGCAGCGGCACCACGCGATAGAACGGCACCATCACCGCAAGCGCTGCGGTACTCAGTGCGGCCACGCCGACCGCCGCATAGGCGACATGCCAGGCGCGGCGCTCCGAGCGCTCCTGCAGCCAGGTCAGCGACGCCTCGATATCGAGCACGCGGCCGTAGTCGTGCGGCGCGCTCATGACCGGTCTCCGGTATCGGGCAACGTGGACAGATGGGCAGCAGGCGGCGTCGTACTCGGTGCATCGGGCACAGGCGGCACACGGTTAACCGGCACGCGATGCAGTCCGTCCGGCAACACGGGTTTCGGAGGAGAGCTGCTGCAGGCGGCGAGACTCCAGGCAAGGCAGCCGGCGAGGAGCAATGAAGTTGGCATAGACATGGCGCCCTCCTCAGTTTCCGAACGACGCGGGAATCATCCGGTCCTGCAGGCGGTTCGTCTTGCCGGCGCGGCTCAGCACCAGTTCGCCCTGCTGCTCGGCCACGAGCTTGTCTTCGGCGTCGGACAGCAACCGGAACAGTTGCAGCTTCGTCATCTCGTTGCTGACGGTCGTGGTCTCGGCCTGGATACGCGCCTGCAGCTCGGCCACACCCTTCGGGTCCTGGGTCGCATCGATCTGCTGCGCGAGGCTCTGTATCTGATTCAGCTCCTGCAATTCGGTCTGATACGCCTGCTGGCCAAACACCTTGTCCTGGAATGGCTTGTTGAGCGCGCGCTGGCACACCTGCTGGTCGATCCCGGTCTGGTCCTCGCAGTTGTAGATCTGGCTCGCGGAGCGCAAAGCCTGGGCACTGCCCGTCAGACCCGCATAACCGCCGTTCTGGATCGCCGTATAGACGCCCTGCCAGTTCGACGGCAGCGAGTTCACGACGACGGGGTTGCTCATCAGCGCACCGAACCCGCGCGTGCCCACCGTCGATTGATAGATCTGGATTTCCTGCTGCACTTCCTGCTCGAGCTGGGCCACCGTCGCGATGGCCTGCAAGACGTTCTGCGCGTCATAGACCGGGATACCCTGCGCGTATGCACCCGCACTGCACGCCGCCGATACCGCGAAGATCGCAGCGGCGCCTATCCATCTGATTCGTTGGTTCATCGTCGTCACCTCAATCCGTCGTCAACCGCCCTGCTGGCCCAGATTCGCGCGCGCGGCGCGCTGATAGGCCGGCATTGCGCCACCACCTGGTCCACCGGTCGAACTCGTCCGGTCATGAATCTCGCCGCCCGGCTTCGGCCCGCCTCCATTGCCCTTGAGCGCCCGTCCGATGGCTGTCACGAGGCTGCGAGAAGCAATACCGGCCACGAAGGCACCGAAGCCGGACACGGTTGCGCCGCCAGACAGGCCCGCCGCCACAGACGGCAACTGCCAGCCGACCATCGCGAGAAACACGCCGGTCGCGAACAGGCCGATCGCGGTCGCTGCCGCCGCGGCATCATCGAGTCCCGCTGAAATGCTCTGCACCACGGCCGACGCATCGGCGCCAGGTGAGCCACCCGTCGCATGCATCGCCGTCAGGTCAGCCGAGAACGCCGTGAGCGCCATGCCGAGGAAGGCGGCGACCAGGATCTGCAGCAGCGCGTAATTGACGACCTTGGCGGTCCACGCCTCGAAGAAACGCGCGGTCGGTGCAAACGCCGCGCAGGTGATGAAAACCGGGCCGAGGCCGAGGACGAGATCGAGCAGCATCCGCGCCATCACAACCTCGAATGCGAGTACGATCAGGAAGATCGAGCCGCCGAGCGCCGCGACCAGCCCGCACGTAAAATCGCCGATAGCCGCAGCCAGACCACTCGGACTGAATCCCTCGTGCGTCGCCTTGTCGAAGTAGGCGTCCATCACGAGATCGATCTGCTGGTCGTAACAGTCGAGCGTGTGGTAGATGTTGGTCGCAGCCCCCTGCCCCGTCACGCTGCTGCCGTTGACAGAGCCGCACCCTGGATTGCCGCCGCCCGTCGTATTCGCCGCGTTCTGGATCGTCTGCGCGAGCCCGGACGTCGCGCCGTCGACGGCGGTCACGACCTGCTGCTGGTAGATGCCGGCGCTGAGCGCAAAGGCGAGCGTGATCGCCACCTTCAGCCCCCGCCAGGCGAAGGCCGGCACGGCTTCGTGCGCTTCGCCGCGCACGACCGCCAGGCCATAGGCGAGCACCCAGATCGTGACGCCCGTGGTGACGACGGGAACAAGCGCGCCGGACAGCGCCGACGACACGTTCGTGACGTAGGTCGACATGCCGTTTTCGAGCGTGCCGCCGACGGCGGTGAAGAGGCCGCTCATCGCACACCTCCCGGCCCTGGCAACTGGGATTGCGACGGGGACTGACGCGCGCCGGCCTGTTGTGACTGTGTGGCGCGGCGCTTCGCGAGCTGCTCGTGGAAGACGGGCAGCCAGTCCTGCGGCGCATCGCCAACCTGGGCACGGATCGTGTCGAGCAGTTCCACGTTGTCGGTGGTGCCCGACAGCACGTCGAGCACATCGCCAAGGCCCGCAAGATCAAGCCGGCCGATCGCCGACCGATGCCCCTGCTTGACGAGGAACATGCGGCTGTTCTCGCCGAGGTTGCGCACGATATTGAATTCGGCTTCGGTCAGCTTGAAGCCGCGCACATAATCGTCGTAATCGGCACGCGGATTGGGCAGGAAAAAGAACGTCGCGCTCTGCTCGATCAGCGCACTCGCAATCTCGCTGCGCAACACGTCGGCCGGGGACTGCGTATCGAAGATCCCAAGCCCGTTCTGCTTGCGGATCGTCTTCTGCTTGTTCTGGGCGAAATCGGTAAAGACCGGATCACCGAGCCGCTTCCAGAATTCGGTCATGACGTACACGAAGCGCCGGCCGTCGATCAGGTTATCCGTCCGGTGCAGTAGGTACATCGTGACGGGCGTGGAAACCTCGGCGTCGTCGAGCAGTTCGGTATCGTCGAAGCCGAACAGCGTCGCCTGCGAGAGATCGATGTGATCGGTCGGGTTGTCGAGCACCCAGCCGAGGCGTCCGCCCGCGCACCACTTGGCGAGCCGCGCATGCAGGCTGTTCTCGCCCACGTTCGGCAGAAGCTGCTGGACCATCGAGAGCCGTCGCAGCGGCTTGTCCATGCGCGCGACCTCGCGCACCGCGCGCGAGATGTCGAGTTCATCCTTCGCAGACAGCGCCGCACCGATATCGACAAGCTTGCGAACCAGCCGCTCCCAGAAGTCAATGACGGACTCGCCCGGTTCCATCTGGAACGGGTTCAGCCCGGTCGGCTCGCCGCGACGGAACACCGTGTAGGTGCCGCCCATTGCCCGGATCGCGATCTCGGTACCGCGGTCCTTGTCGAACAGCACCGCCGTGATGCCGTACTTCGTCGCCATTGCGAGCAGGAACAGTTCGAGCACGGTCTTACCCGCGCCGGCACGGCCGACGATCTGGGTATTGGCGAGCGCCTTCTCGTCGAGCGAATCCTGCTTGTCGGGCGTGACGTGGAAGTTCAGGAAGAGCGGCTGGCCGCTCGGCGTCTTGACGATCGTGATCGCCTCGCCCCACGGATTCCCGTCGCGCTTTCCCGTCGCGAAGTTGTGCAGGCTCGACAGGCCGCAGAAGTTGCGCGAGGTGAGCTTCGCTTCGCGCGGCCGGTAGCGCCAGTTGCCCGGCAGTTGGGCAAACCACGCCGCATCGGCGACGAGGTCGATCAGCGCCGTCTGGAAACCGGCATCGGCTAGCTGCGTGCGGGCTTTCGCAGCGCTCTTCGACACTTCGTCGAGCGTGTCGCCCAGTACGGCCAGCGAATAGTGGTATTCGCCCAGCACAAAATCGCCGTTGATCAGCTCGTCGAGCGCACGGTCCATCGCCTCGACCTGGGACACGGCGACGTCCTCGCCCGCAATCAGCTGGTTGCGCTGCCGCTCCAGCGCGTCTTTTGCGCTAGGCCGGTCGAGAATCGTGAACGACTGCGTCTCGATGTACTCGAAGTCACCGTACAGCAGGCCGTTGAGCATGCCCGGTTCGGTATCTTCGGGGTAGTCCTTGAGGTCGAGCATCGTGACGAAGCGCGTCGCAGCCGGCATGCGGATCTCGATTTTCTCGGCGCCGACGAACAGGCGCGAGGTCGGCAGTGCCTCGCGGATCGGGCCGGACGGGACCGGCTCGCGCTCCCAGACACCATTCACGAGATAGCCGAGCAGTTCCAGCGCCGACGAATAGCGACGGGGGCGCTGTGTGAAAGGACTCCGCCGCGTATAGACGCCGAGCGCGACCGGATCGTAGGGCTTGAGGCTCGACTCGACCTGGGCAGCAAGTTCGGCCATCACCTTCAGCGCGTCCATCTGGTCGCGCCGGATATCGGCGCGCGTACGGCGCGCCGCACGGCTGAAAACGCGGCCGAGCCGGGTGCGGTTCGGCCGGTAGACCACCGTCAGATAAAGCTCGTTAGCCATCATCCGGTAACCCGCGAAGCTCGCGTAGTAGCGGGTGGCCAGTTCCTCACAGAAGCGGTTGCGGTACTCCGTCGTGAAGCTGTCCGACACCCGCCGGCGCAGGCGATGCGACCACAGCGCCACATGGCCGCCCGCGAGTCCGCGCACGAATTGGTTGAATCCGTCGTGCCGCGCGAGGATATCGGCCGGGTCAGCCGCCTCGAACGCGATGCCGGCGATCTTCCATGCCTGCAGGTAATCGCCTTCGCGCGTCCTGATGACGCGGTCGGTCACGTGCGTCGAGTACGGGATGTAGCCAGCGAGCGGCACTTCCCGGTTGGCGACAGACGCGAGCTGCGGTTCGGCCGGCATGTCACGCCCTCCTCTTCAGGCGGACCGGCACGTAGGCATGCCCACCCCAGAAGCGGCGGTTGCGCTGGCGCAGCACCATGCGCAGGCGCAGCACGTACTGCGCAAGGCGCTGGTCGTCGTGGCGCGTGATCGCGCGCATCACGACAAACACCGGGATCATCAGGAAGAGAATCGCCACACCCAACGGCGGGCTCGCGAGCAGCGCCCAGATGGCCGGGATCAGCATGCCGCCGCCGACCAGCAGGAAGGCCACGAGCGGCACACCCCAGAGCATCGCGGGACGGGTGCAGCCCTTGAAGACGGGATCCTTGAGCGAGTTCATGGTTCGCGCTCCCGGATCAGCTCGTCGGGATCAGCATGCCGGCGATCACGGTTGCGCAGCCGACGAAGAGCCCGCCGATGAAGACATTCGCGATGTCGCCGAACCGGGCATGCTGGAACATCATCCGGAAGCCGGCCCAGATGATGGAGATCGAGCAGATCACGCCGCCGACGCCGAGCAGCGTGGTCTGGATCGTGGTCAGCAGCGTATTGACCTGCGAAAGCTGCGCCCACGCCGGTGACGTTGTCAGTAGCCCTGCCGCGGCTGTGGCTGTCCCCCGGGCTGCCAGTCGGGCGCGCCGTCCACTGTTCCTGGCAGCGTCGATACGTTGAATAACCTTTAGTAGTCCTGATTTCATGAGCGACTCCTTTGGTGCTGAATCTTTCTGTTACTGCCCGATAGACGAGCTAGAACACCACAGCACTACTGTCTGGCTTGCCGCCAGAGGTCGTGGGCGAGGTATCAGATGGATTCGACTCGTGGCGGCGCGTCCGGGATTGCCCCGGCGTTTCATGCATACCGGAATCAACCGGAATGACCGGGATCGGAGCAATGGCCGGCACGACGACAGACGTCGACGACGCCGGCATGACACGCGCATTGCTCACCACCCGCTGCACATAGCCCGTCCGATACCCGGTCGAGAAATCGCCACTGGCATAACAGGACAGGCTTGCGCGAAGTGCCGGCTGGGAATTGACCGATGCGTGCACACGCGCCTGTCGGGCCAGCTCGAAACAGCCTTGAAGAATTGCGGCTCCCGCAGCCAGGTTGCGGCACGGATCGAAGGCGCTTCGCTCGTCGAGTCCATAGATAGGCCAGTTCGCGCGGTTCACCTGCGCGAGCCCGACACTGAAATTCCAGCCGCCATGCTCCAGAGCCTGTGCCGTCGCAATAGCCTCGGCCTCGCTGACGGGCTGACGCGCGAGCCGGCCATGCACGACGCCGATCGCATACGGGTTGAAGGCCGACTCGGTCCGCACGATCGCCGCCATCGTCGACAGCGAGACCTGCGGCGCGCACTGATTCGCGAGCGGGATGAAGTCGAGCGGCAACATCATTGCCCCCCACCGCCCGCGCTGTCCTGCTGCTCCATCCGCTGCAGAAACTTGGATGCGGACTGCGATGGGTCGTACAGAACCTGCGTGCTACCCGCTCCGTAGAATTCGGTGAGTGTGCGATCCTGGCCGCTGACGCCCCACCAGACACGGGTGTAAAGCTGGTTGTCGATATCGACGTTGATCGCCCCGGCAGCACGGCACAGCAGCTCGCCCTGCTCGGGGCCGCCCCAGTACAGCAGGTCTTCCCGGCAGTAGCGTCCGCTCGCGAAGGTATTGGTCGCGAACGTCCCCTGGGAACCGCCAGCGCCGAAGTCGCACGTCGGAAAAGGATCGCCGTGGCGCAATGCGCTCCACAGCTTCTCGATCGGCGGCACACACTCGCCGTACTGTTCCGGCCCGCCCGGATTGGAAAGGCACAGGAGCACCTGGCAGCCCCAGTCGTCGGCATGGGCCACGCCGGGCGCGAAGATCGAGATGCTGGCGAACAGCATCAGCGCGATCGACCAGCGGCGCACGACACGCTGCATCGCATGCGGTCCAGTACACCAGGAGACAGTCCGACCAATTTCCATGATCCGCCTTCCATCGATTCATTCGATCAAACACCGAAGTACCGAAGTGGATGTGCGCGGAAAAAGGAACCCGCGGGGCCGGGGAGGCACGCCGCGGGTTCAAGGGGGATCAGCGCCAGAAAATGAAAAAGCCTGCGACCGTCAGGTTCACAGGCTTTACTCGCATCGCGACCACCATGCCAACGCACGCACGTCGGTACATCGGGCCGCTAACGCGTACTCGGTCTTGCACTGATGCGTCGACCGGAACAAGTTGTTGGCTGCACTCTAGGCTCGATCTTCCAGCGATGCAAGCCTCGAAATTGCCGGGTTTTCTGCGTCGTCATCCCTTGCGTTCCGGCGCAGTCCAGCAAGGTCCGAAAAAATTTTCACGCTTTCCCCTTCTCGAGCAGACGTGCGAGCGCGTGCCGGGCCGACGCCAGTTCCAGCTCGTAGCGGCTGCGCGGATGACGGGGAATCCGTAGCCGGCGACACACAACCTCGCGACCGGCGTGCCACAGGTACACCATCCGAAGCAGCTCCTTGTGACGGGGTTCGAGGCATCGCCATGCGGCTTCGATCTTCGCCGCATCGACCGGATCATGTGGACCGCGCGCTGCATTTGCCCAGTTCTCCAGCCGGGATTCGAGCGAGGCACGGGATATGTCAATCATCGCCGCGCTCCTTGCTGGGCGTGCTGGATGATGTCCTGTATCCGGCCGGGTCGACGAGAAACTGCTCGATATCCGATGCACGCCAGCCAACCATCCTCCCTCCAAGCGGGATCGCCCGAGGGAACGTACCGTCCTTCATCCGCTGATAGATCGTCGAGCGCGAAAGTCCGACAAGTTGCTCGACCTGCTTGCGACGTAAAATCGCGCCCGCCACCTGTGTCGAATTCGACATGACTTCCGTCCTCCTGGCTTTAGCCGGATCTGCCCGGCACAGATCCGATTCAAGCAGCAGGAGACGGAGCGGAAAATTCCGTCATGCCGACGGAATCATCCGTCATGGTCAGCCTTCAACGATGGCGACCGTCGGCATCGCCAAGAGAATCGGGGCGCAGCAAAGCCGCAAACGACTGTGCGTTACGGGATGCTTCGCCATCGGCCTGCCCTTTCAGCCCGAGCTTTGCATCGATGGCGCGCGCAACGGTTGAGGACTTGGGAGGACGCTCCGGGTCCCACTGTGCCCAGTGCTCCCACATCACCTCAAAGAGAAGCGAAAGCGTACGTGTCAGGTGCGGCAGACGAACCGTCACGCTGCTGCCCGCGTTGTCGGGTGGCATCGGTGTGGACCGATCAGACTCCACGGCATGACCAGATGATCCCGAGCACTGCTCCAGGCGCTGCTCCAGACTGTCTTCAAGCGCATGGTGGAGCGCTGCGGTACGTGCGAGTGCGCGCTCAAGCAGCAGGATTCGCTGGTCGCGTCCTCGCAGACGGCATGCGAGACGGGATGCTATGGCATCCGCGTTTTCGAAGCGGGTTCGCCAATACTCGACTGATTCAGTGAGAACTTCGTTATCTACGCGTGGATAACTACTCTCGGAATGGCACATCTGCCCTCCTTCCCCTGGCATCGTCATGCGATGAGGGCAACGAATCCCCGATTCCCGATTGCTTTTATGTATGAGCCTACAAAATCAATCTAGAAAGGAGAATCTTAAGACGCAAGGCAGATGAAGCTTAACTATCCGGCCATAAGCAAAACTCACCGCGTCATTTCTAATTCGTGGCTAGACCCCAGGCTAAACGGCCGCTCCCCGTATTCCGTTCAACACCGAGAATGCTTCGTCCGCACGATCAACAGGAACGAGAATGTGATCGTGGTAATAACCGGCGATCGCATTGCAGGGAATAGCGGCTTTCGCGAGGTGCGCCGACACGACGGCCAGGAAACCCACTGCCTCGAGACTCGAATGCACCTTGAGGGTAATGAGGCGTGCCTTGAACGCATAGGGCAGCGCGTACCGCTCGGCATCCCGCAGATCAAGCACTGCGGTCAATCCCTCGATCTCCCGGAAAGTGAAAAGCGGCGACAAGCCTTCAGGCAACCTGAAATCCTGAAAGGAGCAGTAGACGTAGACCGGTTCAGCCATCTCCGGCTGGATCGTTGCGCATAGCGTTGCAAGGTCTTTCTCGCTCAATGTTTCCTCCATAGAAAGTGGCGCGTCGTCGGAACCTTACACCACCGCCGACCGCTTCCCGCAGCCAGAAAAATTAAACGGCCGGAAAGATTCTTAACCGCTCCGATGAAGAAGTGATTCCCGCCTATGCTCAGATCATTGCATCCATACAAGTAAACGCTTCCACCAATCCGAACCACGGGGAGTTCACGCCTTCTGACGGAGGCTGCAATGAATCATGGCGATACATCTCGAATCCTGCATGACCGGGTATTGATCAAGCAATCACTTCTTGCCCGTGCCCCTGGATGGCGACAGCCCAAAGCGAGAACGTGGCATGCGATTTACGATATCGCTCTCGACTGGATAATTATTTGCCTGTCTGTCTTCGTCGTGTATCGAATTGGCTGGACGCTCACGCCGGTCGCACTCGTCGCTATCGGAAACCGCCAGCGTGCACTGGGCAATCTTCTGCATGAAGCCAGTCACGGGAATTTGAGCCCGAATCGCCATCTCAACGATCTTCTTGCGCACCTGCTGCTCGCCGCACCGCTGCTGAACAGTCTGACGATCTACCGTGAACTGCACGCACGTCACCACGCATGGCTGGGTGATGCGGAGCGCGACCCCGACTTTTTGCCATCGCTGGTCCGTGAGGGAGATGGATGGTTTCGCGTCTACACCCGGTATCTCCTGAAATTCTCGCTCATTCGCGGGTCGATCACTGGCCATCTGATAACCGGTCAATGCGGCTATCGGCAGCAGCTCTGTATCGCGGCGTGGTGGGTGGCGACGATGTCGGCGCTGTCCGCCGCCGGTGTCCACCTCGCAGTGGCATTCCTCGCCTTCTGGTTCGGCGCGCGCATTACCGTCTTCCATGCGATCACGACCTTCCGTGAGATGACGGACCATCACGGTCTCAAACCGGGAGGCATCTTCAGTTTTACGCGGGAAATTCCAGACACCGGGGTGCTGTCGACGCTGATCCATCCGCATCACAACGGCTACCACCTCACGCACCATCTTTTCCCGGCTGTCCCATACCATCAGTTGCCCGAGCTGCATGCGCAACTGATGACTCTGCCAGCTTTCAACGAGCGCGCCATCGTATGTTCGTCATATCTGGGTGGCCACCAGTCGAGCGTCTTCGGGTGGGGAGTGAATCATGGCTGATCGAACATTGGCGGTCTGGGACGTCGCAAGCCTGCTCGTATCGACCAGTTGTGGAATCGGTTTCTTCCTGGGAACCGGAGAACTCGCACTGCAACAAGGCATGGCCGCCTGCCTGTACGCTGTCGCGACCGCTATCGGCCTTGTGGCGCTGGCGTTTTCCGCTCCGCGCCTCCAGAAGACCAGGCAGTCCATCTGGACATATTTCGGCTCGCTGTATGGTCCTGCCGTCAGCCAGCAGGTCGCTGCATTTTCATTGATCTGGATGACCGGCGTGCTAACTGCCCAGATTCGCGGCGCATCAGCAATATTGACACTATCGGGCATGCCACGAGCAGCGGCGATTATTTCAGTCGACTTCCTCGTGCTGGTATTTTCACTTCTCCGGATCTCATGGCTTTCCGCCGTGTTCGCACTCTGCATGTTCGGGTGCACCGCGACACTGGTCTTTTCGCTGGCCGAAACCCACAGCTTGATCCTATGGCTTCGCGCGCCGGCGCTCTTCGTGAAGTCAATACAGATGCAGCCAGATGAGCACACTGGATTGGTACTACTATCCGTTGCCGTGCTAGTCCTGTGCGGCGCTGACTATCAGCAGTTTCCTGCGATGGCGCGAACGCCGGCGCACGCTCGATCCGGTTGCCTGATTGCCGCGGCGATCGTGCTGGGAGTTGGATTTCTTCCCGCGACTGCGGTCATCGCCGGAGCAAATTCGTGGCAGCTCAGCCATCTGGCCGATCACGCTCAAGTAGTCCCCACGCTGCTCATTCGGGTGATTGGCAGTTCCAGTCACATCATGTCGCTGGCGGTCACATGCGTCTTGATGATAACGGCCCTTGGTTCAGCCTGCTCGATTCTTCGCGCCATGATCGAAGCGACGGCCGCCGTATCTCGCGGCGCCTCGATTCCACCTGTCTTCCATCGGATGCTGCCCGTCCTCGCGGCGACACTCATCGCGTTATACGGAGAAAGCATTATCAACGTGATGGTGACATTAAACGTCGTCTACCTGTCGGCGGTAGTCCCGCTGCTCATATTGACGCTGTTCGGCTATCCGGTTCGGGCTCAGTCTGCGAGGCGTTCTATGTTTGTCGGCGCAGGCGTGTCCGCCCTATGTGTGCTGATCGACTGCACACACGCTATCCACCTACCGGAAGCGACACCGCTCGTACTGGCATGGCCCTGCGCGCTAGTTGCGGCCTTGCGATCGCGCACCTCAATCATCCAGACCACGCCCAACCCCGTCGGTGCGCAAGAAGCCCGTCAACGCTCATAGGGGTGATTGGTCCATGGATTCCCTGCCATTGGTGCGTGACATCGCATAATGGCCGTTGGCCGCTTGTAGAAGACTGTGCTGCGCGCTCGTCTTCACCGCCCGGGGACGACCAATGAAAACTGTCTGCGATGTTCTCGGCGTGGTGCTCTGCTTTGGCAGTCAGAAACACCATTCGCCAGACTGGCAGGACAGTCGCCGCCCCACGCATACCAACGGTTCGGTGTTGGCCCCCCGACTCAAGACCGAGACGCAAAGCAATCGTTGCAGGTTTGCGGTGGGGTATCGGCACTATGTGTCCTGATCGAGTAGACGCATACTGTCCAAATGCCGGAAACAATGCCATATCAACGCTCACAGGGGATGATCAGTGCCTGTAGACTCACCACCATCACTGAATGACACCGCATCATCACCCGCCTGACCGAGCGCCCGACGCGCATGACGCACCACAAGTTCACTAATCGCCCGAGCAGTCGACGGAGCAGTTTCCCAGTGATGCCAATAGAGTTTGACTTCCACCGTATGCTGAGGCGCGAGGCGCACCAGCTGGCCCGCTTCGATCAGAGACCTGGCTTGCAGACAGGGAACGAGTCCGTACCCGATCCCCCTCTCGATCGCAGCCAGCAATGCCGACGGCGACGGAAAGTAATGCGTCGCGTAGTTCCTTACCTCAAGGTCCAGAACTCGTTCGAGAAACAGCGCGTGCAATCCATCCTTCCGGTTATAGAGCACGGCAGGCGCGGTAAGGACGCCATGCAATCCCAGTCCTTGCGGGAAAAACTTTGCGGCGAACTCCACGTTCGCTACACACTCATACTCCATCATGCCAATGGGTTCAGCGAGAAACCCAGTCGGCGGATTGCTAGAGGTCGAAACACAACCCATCGCCTCTCCCTTGGTCAACAGTGGTAGCGTGTGATCCTGATCGTCAACGATCAGTTCAAGAGCTACGTTTCTTTCCGCGATTTCCCAGGCGACGGCCTCGAACCATGTTGCGAGGGAATCCGCATTCACAGCAATAGCCACGCGTGGGCGCATGCCGTCCATTGGTTTAATCTGCTGCTGCGTTTCCGCCTCGAGTATCTTGAGCACACGGATATGCCGCAGCAGGACCTCGCCTGCTGGCGTGGGAACATTTCCATCGCGTACAACCAGTGGAGTACCGAACTCCTCCTCAAGTGCCTTGAGCCTGAGAGACACCGCACCGCGAGTGATATTCAACAACATAGCAGCACGTCCGAAATGCCGCGTCTCCACAATGGCGGAAAATGCCTCCAACTGTTGTCGATCAAAATTCATGACCAGATCGATCTTGCGCGCTCGTTATGCGCGCTCCATCACGGAAAGCGCGACCGTCTTCTGCGACTCCAGTACGGCGAGGCGTTTGGTCAACGCGGCGCGGACCGACTCGTAAGCGGACCTTCCGAGCGCCACCCGGAACGGCGGAGACGGACTGTCGATCGTTGCAAGCATCGTATCGACAGTTTTGCCGGCATCGGCGAATTCGAAATAACCCGCGTCGATCGTGCGCCGAAGTTCGCGCACCGGCGTGCTGTCGTATGCGTCGAGCGGCGCCGCGCGATCCAGGCTCGCACCGAAGTTGGTGCGCGTCGGCCCGGGCGCCACGATCACGAAGTCGATGCCGAACGCTGCCACCTCTTGCGCGACGGCTTCGACGAAGCCCTCGATGCCCCACTTGGTCGCGTGATAGGCACTGAAGCCCGGATAGGCGATCTGCCCCCCTTCCGACGACACCTGCACGATGCGTCCGCCGCCCTGCAACCGCAGACGCGCGATGGCGGCGCGAATCAGCTGGATCGAGCCGGTCAGATTGGTGGCGATTTGCCGTTCGATCTGCGCGTCGCTCAATTCCTCCGCCGCGCCGAACAAGCCGTAACCCGCATTGCTGACGACGACGTCGATCCGTTCGCGGGCCGAGAAGGCATCTGCGACCGCGGCCCGGATCGCATCCGAATCGGTCACATCGCACGGGACGATTTTCAAGCGCTCGCCGTGTTGCGTCTTCAGATCATCAAGCGCGCCGGGTTTGCGCAGCGTCGCCACCACAGCGTCGCCGCGCGCCAGCAAGCGCTCGGTTAGTCCGCGCCCGAGCCCGCTCGAAGCACCAGTAATCAGCCAGTTTTTCGTCATTGTTCTCTCCGTTAAACGAATCCGCTATCCATGCTAAGGCGATATGATTGGTGTGCGAACCCCCGTCAATTAGGACGAGCCGTTGACGGAACGACAGCGGCCCACGTTTTCGCTCTTCGTTGGTGCCGGCAATTGACGTTCGCCTGGCTCCAGGTCATGCGACGATGTCTGTACGGTCATCGCCACCATGCGGCAACTTGTTAGGGATCTCATCGAGCTTGTCCCCGAGAATACGCCGCACCACCACGTAGAACACAGGGATCAGCAGCAAACCGAGGACAGTCGCGAACAACATCCCGCCTATTACCCCTGTACCGATTTCGTGCCGGGATGACGCCCCCGCTCCGGTAGAAATCACGAGTGGGAAAACCCCGAGAATGAAGGCCATCGATGTCATCAGGATCGGGCGCAACCGCAACTTTCCGGCTGTCAACACAGCGTCGTATAAAGTCATGCCTCTGGCCTGCCCATCGACGGCGAATTCGACAATGAGAATCGCATTCTTTGCCGCAAGACCAATCACGGTCACCAGACCAATCTTGAAGTAAATGTCATTGGGAATGCCACTTAGCAGGCAGAAAGTTAGCATCCCGAGCATACCGAGTGGAACCACGAGCAGAACGGCCACCGGTATCGACCAGCTCTCATAGAGCGCCGCGAGGCACAGGAACACCACGACGATCGACAGAATCATCAGCAACGTCGCCGAATTGCCAGAGAGAACTTCCTGATAGGACTGACCGGTCCAGTCCGCGGCGAAGCCCGGTGGCAGCTGCGTATCGACAATATGCTGCAGTGCCTGCATGGCTTGCCCGGTCGAATAGCCAGGCGCGGGATTGCCCACAATCTCAATGGCCGAATAGCCGTTATAACGCGGCAATGCAACGGGACCAACATCCCAATGTGTTTTCACCACGCTCGACAACGGAACCATGTTGTACGGACTCAGCGAGCTATTGGTCGCCGTCGGGTTGACCTGGGTCAGGTACCCAACGGTGTTAGCGGTTTCGCCAGCAGTACTGGTGGCGCCGGTCGACGCGCTGCTGATCCCGCTGGGCGTGTATATATGCTGGAACGCGTCGATCCCCATCCGGTACGGTGCGTCGGCCTGCAAATACACGCGCTTGACACGACCCGCATAGGTGAACTGGTTCACATAGTACGGAGCCAGCTCCATCTGGATGGCGTTATAGACATCGGTCAGGGAAAGCCCCATTGCTTGTGCCTGCACGCGATCGACGGACATCTCCAGCTGCTGTGCATCGGGAAGCGAATTGGGCCGAATACCATACAGCGTCGTATTTTTCGCGGCATTACCAAGCAGAACGCGTCCGGCCTGCGCCAGTTCCGCGCGTGACTGACCCGCACGAGCTTGCAGGTACATGTCAATTCCGCCGAACTGGCTCAGCCCGCGGATGGTGGGAAGATCGACGACGAAGACGCGCGCGTCCTGGAGTCCATGCAATATACGGTTCGCCTGCGGAATGAGCTGCATCGCGCTTTCGGAGCGCTTGTCCCAGTCGGTCAACTGGATAAACGCCATCCCCACGTTCTCGCTACTGCCTACAAAACTGTATCCCTCCACCTGGTACACACCAGCGACGTCCTTACCGATCGGGCTATGCTTGAGCCTGTCCGACATCTCGTCCATGACCTCTTCAGTACGCTGGAGCGTGGCGCCCGTCGGAAGATTGACGAGCGCAAGTATGAAACCCTGGTCCTCGTCCGGCACGAA
Organism: Burkholderia sp. MSMB1459WGS; assembly: GCF_001534535.1. NCBI lineage: Bacteria > Pseudomonadati > Pseudomonadota > Betaproteobacteria > Burkholderiales > Burkholderiaceae > Burkholderia > Burkholderia sp. MSMB1459WGS. Next base: position 457,614 of record NZ_LPMU01000044.1, on the reverse strand, counting down.
GCTGGTCGGCAGATGCACATACAGAAACCCGGCCAGCACGGAGAGCAATACAAACACCACCATCCAGCGCGGTGCGTGACGTACCGCACCGCCTATCTGGCGCGCGTAACGCTCGTTGATCCCAGCGAGCCCCTTGTCGAACCAGCGGAAAATGAAGTTCTTTTTCTCTTCGTGCGTGGGCTTGAGAATCGCCGCGCAGAGCGCCGGCGTGAACGACATGGCAAGGAACGCCGACACCAACATCGAAACCGCAATAGTCAACGCAAACTGAGCGTAGATGATGCCGGTGGCCCCCGGCTGTAACGCCGACGGAATGAACACGGCGGCCAACACCACGGTAATCGCGAGAATGGCACCGGTAATCTGCCCCATCGCCTTGCGGGTAGCCTCTTTCGGTTCGAGACGTTCCTCGCTCATGATGCGCTCGACGTTCTCGATCACGACGATCGCATCATCCACCACAATGCCGATTGCCAGCACCATTCCGAACAGGGTCAGCTGATTGAGTGTGAAGTGCAGCACCGAGAGGCCGATAAAGGTACCCAGAAGCGCCACAGGGATCACAAGCGTCGGAATAATGGTGGCGCGCAGGTTCTGCAGGAAAATCAGCATCACCACAAAGACGAGCGCAATCGCCTCCAGCAGCGTGCGCACCACATCGGCGATCGAAGCCGAGATAAACGGCGTCGTGTCATAAGGCACATTCCAGGTTACGCCAGCCGGAAGATCCTTGGCGAGTGTAGCCATTTCGGCCTTCACCGCTTTGGCCACCGCAAGCGCATTGGCGCCCGGCAGCAGATAGACGCCCAACCCGCCAGCCGCTTTGCCCTTATAGACAGAGGCCGAGCCGTAGCTTTGCGCACCGAAGGTGATGCGTGCAACATCGCTTAACCTGACCACGGTGCCGTTGCTGTTGGTCAACAGGATGATGTCGCGAAACTGCTTCAGTGAAGAGAAGAGCGTGTCACCGGATACCGAAGCAGTAAACACTTGCCCCTTCACGGCCGGATCGGAACCCAGCGAACCGGTTGCGAACTGCGCGTTCTGGGCGCTTACAGCGTGAAGCACCTGGGTGGTCGACAGACCATACCCTTGCAGCTTGTCCGGATTCAGCCAGATGCGCACTGCGTATTCAGAGCCCAGCGACAGCGTGTTACCCACGCCGTTGACCCGTGCGATCACCGGCTGGATCTGCGACGCGATGATATCGTTCAGGCGCGCTGCGTCGATGGCAGGGTTGCTCGACTGCAGGGAAAGGAACATCAGAATGTCGGGACTCGCCTTGGCGACGACCACACCCTGCTGTGTCACCTGGGCTGGTAGCAGCGGTTGGGCCAGATTGACCTTGTTCTGGACCTGCACTTCCGCGATGTCCGGATTGGTGCCAGTCTGGAAACTCAGCGTGATTGTGACGGTGCCGTTGGAGTTGGAAGCAGAACTGAAATACAACAGGTTGTCGATGCCGGTGAGCTGCTGCTCGATCACCTGGGTCACGGTCGATTCCATGGTTGCTGCGTTTGCACCAGGATACGTGGCCGTAACGGTGACTTGAGGCGGCGCGACGTCCGGGTAGGAATCGATGCCAAGATGCATCATCGAAATCACACCGATGATGCAGATCAGGATCGGGATCACCCACGCAAAGACGGGGCGATCAATAAAAAATCGAGGCATGGGACAGCTTCCTTAGTGTGCGTTGACGGCAGTCCGGCTGCCCGCAGCCAATGCAGATCCAGCTTGCAGCGCAACCGTCGACGGCGCATGCCATGGATGAGGCTTGACAGGATCGCCCTCATGCAGGCCTTGCAGACCGGAGACGATCACCTGATCGCCGGCCGTAACGCCGCTGGTAACGATCCAGTTGGTGCCGAAGCTGTCGTTGGCGGCCACATCCTCACGCGCCACCTTTCCGCTTGCATCGACTACGAATACATACGCGCCTACGGTGTCGCGCTGAAGCGCCTCCTGTGGCACCAAGAACACGTTGCGCTGTTGGCCCAATGTCACGTTCAACGTCACATACATGCCCGGGAGCAGCGTGCGCTGCGGGTTCGGTACCAGTGCACGCAGGTTGACGGCACCTGTGGTGGCATTCACGGAGACGTCGGAGAAGTCGAGGGTGCCCGGTTGGGCGTACGCGCTGCCGTCGGGCAGAGTGATCTGCACGGTCGTCCCGTCTGGCTGGGAGAGCGCGACGTCGCCGCGGGCGCTTGCTTCTCGCAGCATCAACAGATCCGCCGCGCTCATGGTGAAGTTCACGTAGAGCTGATCGATCTCGTTCACGGTGGTAAGCAAGGTGCCGCCGGAGCCAGCATCGGCGGTACTGCTACCCACGACGGCGCCGACGGTCACCTGCTGCTGACCGGCAATGCCGTGGATCGGGGAGGTCACCCTGGTATAGCCCAGATTGACCTTCGCGCTTTCCACCGTCGCCTCATCGGCCTTGACTTTAGCCGCGTCGCTGCGCACTGTTGCATCGGCATTGTCAACTGTCTGTTGCGACACGGAGCCGACCGGCAGCAGCTTGTGATAACGTGCCGCGTTGGCCTTGTCGTTCATCCAGGTAGCTTCGTCTTCGCTGAGGATGCCGAGGTCGTTGTTGAGCTGCGCCTGATAGTACGCAGGATCGATCTCGAAGAGTACCTGACCGGCTTTGACGTCGCTACCTTCCTTATAGACCCGTTTGGTCAGGACACCGGACACCCGCGCCATGACGTTGGCGCTGAGATAGGGAGCAAGACGTCCGACCAGATCGCGCCTCAGGGCAATACTCTGTGGCTGGACGGTGATCACGCCGACCTGCGGCGGCTGAACTGCCGGGCCGTGACGGGATTTTCCGCAGCCGGCAAGCGCGGACAACGTCAAAAGGGTAACGAACAGCAACGATATGGACTTCACAGAGACTCCAATGTTTCGTGGTTCTTTCCACAGCCGGCCATCGCTCGACTGATCACTTCGTTCTCCAACGCGACCACTTTCAAGGCGATTCTTCATTGCAACCTCACTCCCGACTTCTGATCCGGGGGTTGCTGCGCAGCGTTCGCGCTCATGCTGACTGCCGCCTTGCCGGCGTCGTCCCACTGCCACCCGCCGCCGAGATTCTTGACCAGCGCGACGCTGCTCTCTGTCAACGCAGCCTGCGTATCCTTCAGGCTGCGCATCGCCTGCAGCAGCGTGATCCGTTGGGTCAACAGGGCCTGTTCGCTTGCGGTACCTGCCTGCAACTGCGCCTGCTGACTGGAGAAGAGCCGCTGGTTGCGCTCGTAGACCTTCGCATACGCCTGCTCCTGCTGACATAGATGGTTGTAAGATGACAGGCTATCCTCAACGCTCTGGAATGCCGAGAGCACCGTGCCACGATAGGTGGCGACCTGTTCGTCGTAGGTCGCCTCGGCTTCACGGACCGCCGCCGAGCGCGCACCACCGTCGAAGATCGTGGCGGCAAGATCCGGTCCGAGCGTCCAGAAGCGGTTCGGTACCGAGAACAGATTGGCTAGCGCGTTGTGTTCGAAGCCCCCCTGGGCGGACAGCGTCAGCGTCGGGAAGAACGCAGCCTCCGCTACACCGATCCTGGCGTTAGCCGCGGCAACTGTGCGCTCGGCGCTCACGACGTCATAGCGCCGCTCCAGAAGCTGCGACGGTAATCCCAGTGGCACGGCTGGCGTCGCGAAGACATAGCCGGGCTGCGGCGGCAGGGAGAAACTGGCCGGCGCCGCACCAGTCAGCACAGCGATGGCATGCTCGGCCTGCTCGCGTGAAGTCTCCGTGGCTTGCAGGTCTGCGATCACGAACTCGAGGGTGTCCTGCGCATTGAGGACTTCATCGTTTGATACGATTCCCTGCGCGAAGCCGGCGCGGTCCATCTCAAGGATCCTGGCGTCGATGTCCTGCTGCGCCTTCAGTAAAGCGATGTCGATATCGGCCTGACGAAGCGAGAAATAGTCCACCGCGACGCTGGCGGCAATCGAGAGGCGTTCGCCGGCCAACTGGGCGTCGCTTGCCTGTGCGCTGGCTTTGGCTGATTCGATCTGGCGACGCACACTGCCCCACAGGTCGACCTCCCAGCTGGCGGAAGTGCTGATACTCGCGAGATTGCTCGTGTACGGCTGGCCCCTCACGCTTTCGACAGAGGCCGTGCGCGAGCGCGATCCGGACGCGTCCAGCCCGACTGTCGGGAAGAGGCTCGCGACATTGGCATCGATCGTGGCCCTGGCGAGCCGGTATGCGGCTTCCGCAGAGGCGATCGACTGGTTGGCCTTGAGCGCCTGATTCACGAGGCCCGACAGCGTGTCGTCGTGATAGTCGAGCCACCAGGTGCTCGAAATGGCGCCCTGCACGTTCACCCGAGCCCGCTGCCAGTCCGTGCCTTCCTTAAAGGTAGCGGGGATGTCCTGGGCTGGCTTGTGATAGTTGGGACCGACGGCGCAGGCTGCCACGCATAGCGTGGCAGCGAACAAGCTGCCAAGCCGCAGGGTCCGTGCTGTCCACGGTACGCCCCGGCGGCTCGCCTCGGAATCAATAAACGGCTTCCTCATGTCACGCTTCCTTCTCTCTTTACAATGCAGCTGCAAGGTATCGCGCTCAGTCGATACAGTCGTAACCCATCAGTTCGAGATGCAGCTGAACGAGCCACCTATGCTCGCAGTCGAGCTCGATCGATGCCCCGTGTTCGCCCGAGTCATGCAGCCGGACATGACCAGTCGCACAGGCAGCCCGGAATACCCGCAGGCCGAACAACCGTAGCGCGAGTGTGACCGCCAGCGCGAGCAGCACTAACGCGGCTCGAACGTTCGTCGGGGGCTCACCTGCGTCGAACAGCTCGAACGTCACGTAGAGAGCACATCCGGGAACGGCCGCGAGCAGCAGAGAAACAGCGAGCAGCACGAAATGCGCGCGCAGGCTCGTCGCAAGACTCCGCTTCATCGGGAATGCTGCAGAGGCTGACAGATGGCACAGCGGATGATTGTCCGGCGCATTGTCGTCAATGCAGCCATGCGGTGTGGCAGAAAAGGAATGGCCTTCAAGTCGGCTCCTGGATCGGGCGAAAAGTGGAACGAGTTTAGGAGCACTCGACTTACCGCTTACTTACCACGATGCCAGTCCGCCTGACCAAGGTCAGGCCGGTAAGTATCGGGTAAGCCCGTCGAACTGATAATCGAATGGTCGTCGTGGAGTTGTCCGGTTTCCCGAATCAGCCCGATTGCTCTATTGAAGCCGTGCTAACGGAGCTGCACGTCCCATGCCCACTCGCATACTTGTCGTCGACGCTGACGCCGGACTGCGCGATCCGGCAAACTTAGTGCGCACGCCAACTCACGAAGACAGCTCTTTCAGACTGTCCGGGCGCGAGTTCGCGTTGGTCGAAACTTCGCCACTGCGTAGCTGCACGCATGCACCCGGGAACAATTCATCGGGCTGACACTCCTCCGGAGATGCCTGCCGCCCGAGGCTCGTTCAAACGGTATGTGGCCGCAACCACGTGTTCGTTCCAGACGGCAAACAGAGGCTGAGTTTCCCATGAACCTTCCACCGAGACGACGATCCAGTCAGGAATTCGACATCGACTTCCGAATCAGGCCATCGGAAAATTTCAGCCATCCGGATATCCCCAGTTTGCAGACACTTATTGAGGAGAGGCCGCGGACGAGACAATCTGAGACAACTTTTAAACAGACTGGAACGCGACGCGTTTTTACACTGTCTTTGCCGTGGCTCATTACTCTGACACGGCTTTAAACCCAGAGGACGATACACATGAAAAACCGGTTCTTCACCTTGTCGACCGCCGCCACACTGATTTGTGCCGCCTGTCCGGCATTTGCGGGCGTAGCCGTCGGCGTTTCCGTCGGCGCACCCGTTGCCGCAGTTCCGGCTTATGTGCCACCGCCCCCTGCCGTGGTAGTGGCAGCGCCAGCCTATGCGCCGGCACCTCCCGCCGTCGTGGTTGCAGCACCTTTCGCTGTAGCGCCGGTAGTCGCGCCCGCCCGGATAGCAGTGGTGGCCGCGCCCGCACGGGTAGCAGTAGTCGCCGGGCGCCCAAGGGTGTCGGTAGTGGCCGTACACAGTGGATACCATCACGGCGGGAACTAGCGGTTGCGACACCCTTGGGCCCCACGCTTCCAAGAACGCGCAATTTGGGCTTCACAATGTACGAGCGATAGGGTCCACATCATGCCAGATGTCGTTTTCAGGGCCACCGATACCCGGCAGGGCCGCATTATTGTTCTGGACGACGAAGCGGTCATCCGTAGCATGCTCCAGCGCTACCTCGTCTCGCATGGCTTCGAGGTGCGTACGGTGCGCAACGGTATGCAGCTCGCGACGTCGCTCGAACGCCACTCATATGATCTGCTGATCCTCGACATAATGATGCCCGACGAGGATGGGCTGTCGATATGCAGGCGACTGCGCGCACAGGGTGAAACACTGCCGATCTTGATGCTGACTGCTCGCGGGGACCCTGTCGATCGGGTAATCGGCCTCGAGCTCGGCGCAGACGATTATCTGGCGAAGCCATTTCTGCCGAACGAGTTGCTGGCGCGAGTGCGTGCAATACTGCGCCGCCGTGACCTTCTGATGCGCCAGTTAAACGCAATCGAGGGAGCGATGCCTGGAAGCGAGACGGCCGTACTGCGTTTCGGTGCGTTCAGGCTCGATGTCGGACAGCAGACGCTAAATCGCGATGACAATCTCAAGGTTGAGATCGGCAACGCGGAAATGCGCCTGCTGTGCGCACTTGCGCGCACGCCAAATCGCCCGGTGAGCCGTGCAAAGCTCATTGAACGGGCCAGAGGGCCGGACTCCGACGCATCTGGACGCATCATTGATATGCAGGTGTGGCGAATTCGCCAGATTGTCGAGACCGATGTGTCAACGCCGCGCAATATCCGCACGATATGGGGCGTCGGATATATGCTTGTCGCGGAGTTTGATGCATGACCAGATTGTGGCTAGGTTCGCTGCTAGGACGCAACCTTCTGTTGCTCGTGCTTCTCGTCGTCGCCAGCGACATTTCTACCTTCACGATATTCTTCGCCTTCGTCCAGCTCCCACGCATCGACGAGGCCGCGGCGCTATTTGCATCGCAGACAAAGCAGGTCGCGCGCCTGCTACGCGTGCTCCCGCCCGAGATCCGGTACAGCGAGCTCGTCGCCATCAATGGCGGCGAGCAGGCGCCGCCCGCAGACACGGACACGCCTACGCACAGTTTTTCGGCTCACCGGTTCCTGCAAACCCTCACGCAACATTTGTCACCAGGTACGCGGGTCCGTTTGGACGGCGGCAAAGACAGTCGCCAAATATGGATTCAGCTCCGGATCAACGACCAGCTTGACTGGATAATGTTGCCAGTCCCCGCCGAAATCAATCACCAACTACCGTGGAGTGTAATTGCCCAACTGTTCACGATCGCGGCATTCCCCGCACTCGGCGCATGGCTCATCCAGCGGCACACAGTGGTGCGACTGCAACGCCTCGCGCGTGCGGCGACAACGGTTACACATGGTGGGTGGCCTGAACCGGTGCCTGTCGACGGACCTGCCGAGTTTATTACCGTAGCCAGCACGTTCAACCAGATGGTCGCGTCACTTGCAGAGATGGACGCGACGCGCACAGAGATGCTTGCCGGCATTTCGCACGACATCCGCACGCCGCTCACAAAACTGCGGATGGCGATCGCGGCGCCGGAGGCATTTGAGGCCCCGTCTGCGAGCGCAGAGCACTTCCTCGCGGAGATTGACGCGATTGTGGAACAGTTCATCGATTTCGCGCGAAGCCGCGACAGTGAGCCGGTTGTGCCTAGCGATCTCAACGCGCTGGTCGATCAGCTCGCAGCGGATTACGTTGGCCTCGGATACGTCTTCCAGACATCACTGGCACCGTTGCCACTGGTCGCCTTCCAGCCAGTCGGCATGCAAAGGGTACTGATGAATATGATGCACAACGCAGTCATTCACGGTCGAATCGGCCTCGCTGTGCGCACATGGACCGAGCCGGGGTATGTTGTGCTCAGCGTGGAAGACGAGGGGCCAGGTGTGCCAGAAGCGCAACTTCCATTGCTCAAACAGCCGTTCCGGCGTATTCCCTCACCGGGCACGGAGGGCGGTACCGGACTTGGTCTCGCGATTGCCGAGCGCATCATCCGTTGGCACGGAGGCAGGCTGGATCTGAATCTGCGAGCAGAAGGCGGCCTCGCGGCGACGCTGCGTCTTCCCCTTAAATAACCTCTTCCGGGGGCAGACTCCATTGGGGCTTGTACCCGCTGAAATGCCACCTCTTCACGGCGCGCACCAATTACCGTTATTACGCTGTCGGGGCACATCGATTTAACTCGCAGGCGTGGCAATCACTTAAATTATCGGAGAAAAGCGTTAGATCAAGGTAGCATCTTTTGTCTATGGAGTCTTGCCGGCCTGAATCGTCGCAAAAAATTCAACCAGGATGCTCGCCACCAGCTTTGGCTTTCCATTCAGATCTTCGTTCCATGGCGACGAGTGGTCGGCTCCAGCGAGCTCGATACATTCGCAACAAGGTAATGTCGCCGTCAATGCAACGATTGCCTTCTTAAGGTAGTCAGGACTCCTGCTTCCACCGATCAGTAGCACTGGGGTACTCACTGCGCGAAGATCGTGTAGATGCTGATTCATGCCTGACACGACATTGAAGTCGTAACGCATCGCGGAAATCAACTCCCTTAACGATGCGTACGAAGTCGACCGACGATCATCGACGCGCAACGCGCGTGCCGCAACGATCCGAAGGATCCAATGAGGCACAAACTGCAAAATCCGGGGTCCCAAACCGACGATGCGCATCGCCGTGGCGAGCGCGTCTTCCAGTTGTTCGCGTTCGACCTGCGTATTAAAGCGCGTGACGAGATGTGTCGCCATCCCACCCAGATAGAACGGTGGTTCGTACACTGCTGCGCGTTCGACCGGTAAGCCTCTTCGGAGGCTTTCAAGAACTATCACCGCTCCGGAACTTAACCCAAACAGGAACTGAGCGCCCGTGTGCCCGAGAAGGACCCGAATGTCGTCGACATCTTTTTGAATCGAATGTTGAGCGTCGTACGGACGCGGGCTCAATCCACGGCCGCGCCGATCCGGCACATGGACGGTGAATTTGTCGGACATCGCGAGAGCGAGCTGATGGTAATTCCGTGTGGTCCCCATCGCACCCTGAACAAGGACGACACCGGGTCCATCGCCAAATGACTCGTATCCGATTGACGTACCGTCTGACGACGTCACCCGCCCACTTACAATCGATGTTTCTGATCGCATGGCTGCCTTTCACATATCCGACGAGAACCACATGCCGAAGGTAGTGCTGTTGTTTCCCAAGATTTCCGTCTTCAGGCGCTGGATGATCGCGGACGACCGAGCTTTACCATCTGCCGAAACATGAATTGCGGCGCAACGCGGCTGGCGATCTTCAGTACATTGCTCAGGCCCGGACGAATTTCCCGCTTTCCAGCTTCGATACCGTCAATGGTGCGTTTAACGAGGACACTGACGTCCATACCTTTCTCCCCCTTCATTTCCTCGGCGAACTCGCCCCGGAACAAGGGTGTCTCGGTGGCGGGAGGGGCCAATTCGACGATTGACACGAAGGAGCCTTCCAGTTGCGCCCTCAGACACCGTGTATATGCGTGGATCGCAGCTTTGGACGCGCTGTAGATCGGAGCAGCGGGAAAAGGAATAAACGCGAGACCAGACGATACATTCACAATCAAGCTGCCCTTCCGACGCAAGAGCAGAGGGAGAAACGTTTGGACCATCCAGATGGTGCCGTTCAGATTCCCGCTGATCTCGGCTGTCAGATCGTTCAATTGATACGGCTGATCAAGCTTGATATTGCGCATCGCACCCGCGTTGTTCACAAGGGTGTCTAACAGAGGAAAACTGATTGACACCTTTTGATAAAGCAACTCGATACTCGCCGGATCGCTAACGTCGCTTTCGAAAGTGTGGAGACCTGGTACGGCTTGCCGTGCGGCTTCCAGCCTGTCGCGGTTGCGCCCGGTGACTATCACGCTGTTATCCCGCGCGATCAGTTGCTTCGCCAGCTCGAGGCCTATTCCACTGCTTCCCCCTGTAATCAACACGGTCCTTCCAATCAGTTTCACCCGTCATCTCCGGTTGAATTGAGCATGGACGTAGTTTGACGTGCATACTGTCAAAAAGGAAGAAGGCACCCGAAAGTCAGATACTTACCAAAAGGAGAGTGTGAACATGGAGCGAGTTCCGGCATTTACCAAGGAACAGGTTGAAGCCGCGCAGTACTACGCCAGTCTTACACCGCCGATTGACCTTGATCCGCGGATTGGTTCCCTGGTCAGGGATTTAATAGGTCGCGTCGCCGACAAATGGACGATGTTGATTCTCGACGTCCTCGCGGAAGATTCGCCGCTGCGTTTCAGCCGCCTCGGCGAACGGGTCGAAGGCATCAGTCAGAAGATGCTCACCCAGACCTTGCGCGCGATGGAGCGCGATGGGCTAGTCACGCGTACTGTGTATCCGGTTGTGCCACCGAAGGTGGAGTACAAGCTTACAGACCTGGGAATCACTTTGGGCGCGGCGTTTTGCGGCGTATGGGTTTGGGCCGCCAACAATCTGGATGCGGTCGAAAAGGCACGTAACGCTTTTGACGATGGATCGGCGCAATGAACGGTACGCGTCGATGATCGATCACCGCTTCATTGCATACTGGTGTTTCAAATTTACCTGGCGAGCGTCGCCAGGCTGGTCGAAGGAGAACACGAAGACGCAGGAAGTGCGTGGAGTCTCCTGCACGTTGGTTCCGCGACGACATTGACGCCCGGCCGTCTGTGGCAATCGTAGCGAGAGGCTCGCCCCTCTCCGGGCTTACCGACCAACCTCACTTCGCGAGGTGCTGCGAGATGAAAAGCGCTGCCCGGTCGAGCGCGTAGTCGGCTTCGTCGAGCATGCCGGCGAACGCGTGGAAGACATGCGGCACATCGGCGGTGACGTCGAGGATCACGTCGACCTCAGCGCCGCGGGCGCGTGCCGCGAGACGCACGGAGTCGTCAAGCAGAAGCTGGTTTGTACCTACTGAAGCAAGATGGGCGGAAAACCGCTCAGGTCGGCGTGCACCGCGGGGGTGAGCAATAGACTTTCCGGGTTCTGGCCTACGAGGTACATGGCACCGGTGTGTCCCGTTCCCTCGCGCGTGAAGAAGGGATCAACACCTTCCTTTGTGATCATCGTCGCTCCGCGTCGGTCACGGTCCATGCCCGGAGAAAACGCGACGAGTGAGGCAGGTAGCGGCACTCTACACTCCAGCGTCCCGGGCTAACGGCGCACCGTAAGAGTGCTGATCGGCTAGCCGTCAGTATATTTTTGCCTGCAAGGACTTATCACGACCAGCGAGAGCGGACCAGCGTTATCGGCTGCAAAGGCAACCGCTTCGTTGGCATCGTCCAAAGAAAATTCGGTCACGTTGAACTTCGTCAGACTGACCAGCCCGGCACGAATCATTGAAACCATTTGTGGGATCGCCACACGTGGGTACATCCATTGACCTCGAAGCGTGACTTCATTGTGCATAAGCCAGGCATATGGCAGTGAAGGCTCGTCCTCTCCGGTCTTCCGGACGCCACCCATTAGCACCAGGCGGCCACCACGCCTCAGTGCCTTCGCACCCACCAGCACTTGTGACGCGGACGCCCCACGGGGCAGTATGTCCAACGCGAGGTCTATCTCCCCTTCCGCGAGTTCGCAGATTCGTCGTGTATCGTCTACGTCTCCTGTCACACGTACGCAAATCACTCGCGGACCGAGCCGACGAGCCAGTTCATCGAGCTTCTGCTGATTGCGACCAGCTGCCACAACTTTTGCCGCACCCATAGCGAGCGCCGCGACGACTCCGGCGCTGCCGAATCCCCCCGTTGCCCCGTTGACAAGCACAGTATCGCCAGGCTGCAGCTCTCCAGCGAGCAGACCGCCGAACGGCACAAGCAATTGGCTCAACGCGCACCACTTCCCCGCATCGCGCTCTTCCAGATCGCCAATAGCCGTGACATTCTCGGTCGGCACCAGCATCTGCGTCGCAAAGGAACCGTGGTGATAGAAGCGATGCAGCGAAAGGGCCGCCGGATTACGTGCGGTCCATCCTTGCAGAATCGTGTCCGGGTTAATGGCATTGTCACGCGCGCGAATGGTCGGGTCACAGTAGACCCAGTCGCCAATTGCGAGCCGTGTGGAATCCGGACCCGCCGCACGCACCCGGCCTATAGCGCCAGCACCCGGCACGAGCGGAGGCTCCAGCAGGTAATTCCGGGCGCCGGAGAAGACGCCGTGTGCATAGCTCGCCACTCCTGTCGCGACGACGTCAACGATGACTTCGCCGGTTCCAATAACCGGATCGGGTAACGTTTCGATGGAGAGCGGAGTACCGAATGCATTGAGAAGGGCAGCTTTCATTGGAGCCTCGCTGTATGTCAGGTGAAGATCGCTAGAGTTGTTTGAGGGTGAACGTGAATTTCGGAATACGTCCGCTCGCGAGTGCCTTCTGCGCCCCAGCCGCGAATCAGTCTGGCCTCAAGACGCAAACTCGCGCTGGAAATGAATCCACTGCACCGATTGGACCCGGCGCAAAACGACTCCATTCGTCATCACGATCGACTTCGGCAGCACCTCAGGCAATGTGCCGGTCATCACCTGAGACGGGGTTCCTGGGAAGCTTCCTCGGTCGGCGAGGCATCAATGCCTCCATCGCCCACTTCCTACGCCTTACCCAATATTTTCGACAGTCACGGGGTTACTCATATCCCCCGGGGCTTGTGCAACTACCGGAATCCCGACTGTTTCCCTCGGCGCAACTCTCAACAGTTTCGCGGCTGCCTTGATGACGCGATGCGCATCGAGGTTCTGCAGACAATCGCTGCTGCTATGGATGCTTTTCCCACAACCCTCCCGCTGGCATGGCACACACGCAGCGGTTCCCTGCACCAGATAAACATTCCCCTTCTGCCCGGAACCGACGAGCTTCCACGGGCTACGTCCCGACCATCCTTTCGGCCATGGCCCCCATCGAACCGGATTCGACGGCCCGAACAGCACGATGGTGGGAATTCCAGTTGCTGCCGCAACATGCGATACCGACGTGTCTGGGCCGACAAAGAGGCTGGCTCGTCGAATCACTTCGGCCGTCTCACCGAAGCTCAACTTCCCGGCCAGGTTGATGACATCTCCACCGGCACGGCTGGCGACATTCTTTGTATACAGGACTTCCGCAGGCGCGGGGCCACCCGTCAGCACAATTGCGTAGCCGTGCGAGCGCGCAAACCGTATGACTGACACCCATCCTTCGACATGCCACATTTTGTACGTGAACTTCGGATACGTATGCACCACCACAAATGATGAACTGCCACCGCATGTAAGGAGTTGATCCAGCCGTTTCAATTTGCCGGACTCGTTACCGACTCCGGGGGGGACGACATCAAAGCAGGCCGGAATTCCAAGCAGACTCATCAGTAATGCGCTGCTTTCGACCACATGCGCGCTACGATCATGCTCGACAGCAAAGTGGTTCAGCAGTCGCCTTCTGAACCAGCCCTTCCCCGACGGTGGGACAACGCCAATCCGCGTGCGTCCCGCCATCCAGCAATAGAATGTTGCAACGCTTGAGCTTCGCAAGGTGCACGCCAGGTCGTACCTGCGCCAGATCTGGCGTATCGTTGCAAACCGCTCACTGATAGTGGTACGACGTGGCACAGAAATCACGTGCCGGATATCTGGATTGTTCTGCAGTGCGACAGCGGTTCCATCGAACACCAGCATGTCGATTTGCGCACCGGGCCAATGCAGCTTTAATGAACGTACCGCAGGGGTGCTCAGCAATACGTCACCGATTCGCTCCGTGCATATGACGAGAATCGCGCGAGGAGCCAGCGGTTCGACAAAAAGAGGGGTCATAACCAGACGGTGAACCGCGTTCCAATCGAAAGTGAGCTCACTGTCAGGCGCCATTCGTGCACCGCCGCGATTTCCTTGCATATTGCCAATCCCAGGCCCGCGCCATCGTGCCTTGAATCGGGCGCGCGCCAGAATCGCTTGAACAGAAACGGAAGATGATCCTTGCGGATGCCAGGCCCTTCGTCAGAAATCTCGATCGATATCCCGTCAATAGTCAACAACACGATGCCGTGGACAGGGGACGCATTGATCGCGTTTTCGACGATATTCTTGAGGAGAATGAACAGCGCGCTTTTGTCCGCCCAGATCGACGGTGCCGTGTCGCGCTCATCCACACGTAACGTCACCTGCTTTGCATCGGCCTTGCGAGCCAGATACGCAACGACATCCTGCGCCACGTCAGCAATGTTGACTTCGCCGCAATCGAAATTCTGTGCTTCGCTGACTTCGGCCAGATGTAGCAGTTGTCGAACCTGCCTCGACATCAGGTCGATTTCGCGGAACAAAAGATCTCTTTCCTTGATCTCCGGCTGCAACTCGATCTGCCCGCGGATCAATGTCAGCGGCGTTTGAAACTCATGCGCGGCAGCCGCAAGAAATTGCTGCTGAACCAGAAAGCCGTTCTCGAGCCGTCCAAGCGCCTCGTTGAAGGCATTGATCAACGGCTTGATCTCGCTCGGCACACCATGGCTCGAAAGGCGCGTCTTCAGATGACGCGGCGTTATCTGTGCCGCCGCGTCAGACGCGTCCCGCAACGGCTTGAGCATGCGGCGGATCGTAAACAACAGCACAATGCCGAATATGGCAACTGCAACAAAAAAAATGACCCTGACCGTCGACGGAATTGGTTTGACCTTTGAACTGACGAGTACTTCTATGAATCTGGCACTCGTCGCGGTCTGCACATAAAACTCGGATTGTCCCCGCAATACCCTGCGCGTCACGATCGAAAACCGCCGTCCATCCACGTCTGCGTGGGCTATCTTGCCAACGTCGGCAGAAAGGTCGCCCGTCAACCACGGACCGTCTTTTTCTGCTCCGGCCGATGCCAGGAGGACGTGTCCCTGCGCGTCCAGTACACGATATTTGAGCTCGGTTGGCGCAACCTGAAACAGCCACGCTTGCTGATCAGGAAGCTCCACATCGCGGGGAAAACCCGAGTCGTCGAACCGAATTCCACCAATCACCCTGGCGAGACTCTGCATCTCTTCACGTCGGCCAAGAGTCTGCTCCGGGTAGTGATCGAGAACATGGATAACCATCCCGGCAAGCACGGTCAGGCTGGCTGCGAGCGCGACGACGGTCGTCACCCATAGCCGGGCCGACAGGCTTCGAATCCAGTGATTGAACATGACGGCTCCCAGGTTGAAGCGGGGTGGAATGCTGCGCGACGTCGGAATACCCATTTCGAATGCTTCGTAGACGAGATGGACCGGTCGCTCTTGCGGGCTAAGGGTGCGAGCGCGCCGCCAGCGTCCGGACAGAAAACGTAGCCCGGTGCGTGTATTGTCGTGATCACCTTCGGTGCCGCGACCAGGGTCCCCATCAGCCGGTACAACCGATATATATAGAAATCAAGACTCCGCAGCTCGATCCGGCGAGCAATTTCCACCAGATAGGACCTCGCCAGATGCACTCGTGAAAGGGCGGGACATCGCGTAGCTATTTTCCGACGGCTGCACAATCTTTCCCTCGAACGCGAGTGTGCGCATAGTTCAACTCGAAACCACGAAGACTGAAATGACGGCTCCAGTTTCGCGTGCCCATACAAGGCCGCCTGGCGCGCTCAAGCACATGCCTTGTTCTTGCCCGCACTTCGGTCGCATTCCTTTGAACCGTAAGCCTTGCACAGCGACTCTCCGACGCTGACATCCCACCAAGCGCCCAGTGGGTCAAATCGGTCGCATTGTTCAGGATCGCAAAACCGGGATTCACGGGTCCGGTCTGATCAGCGTCCGCCCCTTCTGCCCACGCACCTGTAGGAAAGCGCAAGCAAGGTTGGGAGGAAACATGCGGCGAACAGGCAAAGATTTTTTAGTCGCTTCCGGAAAGTCAGTGAACATGGTGGAACTGACTTTATGGCAGCTCGACTTACCAGTTACTTACCGAACCTGAGAATCGACTATAAACAGCGCGACTCCACCCAACCGTGCTATAGATCTCGCGTCGCGCAGTTCCTTACTGCACCGCTGGTACGCGCAACGGCTCCGCGGGAGGCACATACAGTTTTGTAGTCACAGTCTGACTGCATTGGGCAGCCGCTAACCCGGAAATTCACCCACCCCCTCCAGCCCTATTGCAGAAAACGGCCTACAGGAGCACTCATAGGCTTCTAAACTGTTGCGACTGGTGTGACCGGTGAGCCGGCTGCCCCTGGCAGCCGCAGCGGCGGCGCCGTCAGCAGGAACCTGTTGCGACCACGCACGCGCAACCACCGACTCAGGGGCGAGAGCAACCATTGCTCTCCCAGCGGCACACCCAACTTGAACAGGCAATGTTCGTGGATGGTGCTCGCAGCGCCCGGTGGTGGCGGCAGAATCTCAACAGCACGATTGTCCGAAATGAGGGCTGCGACACCGGAGTCAGTGATCCATTGCAGCAATCGGGAGTCGGATCCATCGAGCCCCGCGCAGCTGTTGTGCAGCCGCCAGGGGTCTGGCGCCCTGTTCATCTCGAGCAGTAATTCGTCAAAGCCCGTGCATAAACACAGCATGTCTCCGGATTCGACCTCCACTCCGTCGTCATCGAAGATTCGCATGAGTTCGTCATAGCCGACGCGATGGTGTTCGCGGCCAAAACGCTCGAACAGGTCGACCATTACGCCGCGCCCTTGCACGCAAGTCGCAGCCATCGTGTCGATGCCTAGTGGTCCGGCGCTGACGCCTTCATGACTCGCCCATTCCTCGACATCCTCTCGCGGCGGCGGCGTCAGAATATGTTCGCCACCGCGCCATCCGTTGTAGTAGACGACCTCGGCGATGCCGTCACCGTCCGCATCAAACTCGGCGCCGACGTGTGCAAGGCTGTCCCATTGCGTCGAGTATTGAGTAGAGAGGAGCACGGCGTCGTCGCAGACAACCGACCGCCGCCCGGTGCCCGGCACAGGTCGCGCGTGATTGTGAAAGCACTGGCCGCCAAGCATCGCACCAAACAGCCGGGGCGGGTGTCGCCGGGGATTGGCGACATCGCCTCCGGGGTAGTCGAGCGGCAGGCTCAAGCAAAACGTGATGCCTTCCCGTGCCTCTGCGAGACCTTGCCTGACCTTTTCTGGTGTCAGGAGATTCAGCCTGCCGATCTGATCCTCGTCACCGAAATCACCCCAGTTCGACCCCTCCGGCCGACGTACCCACCGCTTGTTCACGCTGTCTCCTTGAACCCCAGGTTTCCGCTGAACATACAGTTCCGGAAAGGAACGTGTCAATATCGATTATTAGTATCGATATAATAATCAACCCGGCAGAACACCCTTGTAATTGACCTTCCAGCGTACCAGGGGCATCTCGTTTTGCTGCTCCCACGCATGTGCCACCCAACCGGCAATGCGTCCAAGCCGCACGAGATTCGCGTCCGGCTCGGCGCCGATGCGTCGGTTCACATAGGCAGCCAGCAGGGCAAAATCCGGTTGCTGGCCCGTAAGATCAATGGCGAGGTCGATAGCGCGCTCGAAGCGTGCAAAGTGCCGGTCTGTAGCCAACAGAACACGCAACGAGGCCCACAATGCTGCCGAACGTGGATCTGGTGCATTGAATGGCGAATAGCCAAACCCGGGAATGTCTTCGCTCTCCCGCATGCGAATCCTGATCGGCTCGGTCGAATCCTGGGCGTTGTCGATTTCGGCCAGAAAGCGGGAAAACGCACCGACGCGAACGGCCGGCAAGCGTTTGCCCGTGGCAGCCGACAGGCCAGCAATCACGCACCGATAGGGCGTTGCGCCGGTACTGGCCGCCGCGCGAGCGACGTAGGTTGCGGGATGCAATGCCTGATCGGCCGAAAGAACGAGCACCCTGCGTACGGCATCCTCAAGTTTCGGTCCGCATTTTGTCGTCGCACCAATGTAGCGATGCAGCGGCAGCCTGGCCGGAGATGACTGTCCGAGCATCCAGGCCGCGAACCAGCGCAACACGTCTGCCCCGGAGCGAAGAAAGCCATGCTTGCCGAGATCGTGCGCACGAGGATTCGCCGCCTCGATGACGGGAAGCAGCATGATGGCTCGGTCCAGCGCACTAAAGGTGCCACAGGCCTTGAGCAGCGCATCACTCTGTGGGGGAAGCGCGGTCGCAGGGCATTCAAAGGGATCGAAGTCACCGGCATCCCACAGCAGCCGGGCAACGTCCTCCAGAGTGGCCTTCTCTGCCAGATCGATGGCACTCACACCGCGATAGAAGGAGCCCGCTTCGGTCATCAAGGTGATAGCCGACGAGCCCGTGAGACCGGGCGCGGTGTCGCGCGCCGAGGCAGGCGCGATCCCCGACTTGATCTGTTCAATATCCGAGCGCAGGTACCGGCTGACCCGGCTGCCGCGAGTCTTGTGCGCACGGATGTTCTT
Source organism: Burkholderia sp. MSMB1459WGS (assembly GCF_001534535.1). Taxonomy (NCBI): domain Bacteria; kingdom Pseudomonadati; phylum Pseudomonadota; class Betaproteobacteria; order Burkholderiales; family Burkholderiaceae; genus Burkholderia; species Burkholderia sp. MSMB1459WGS. The sequence goes on along the minus strand of NZ_LPMU01000044.1, from coordinate 439,128 downwards.
GCGGCTGACATAGGTATAGAGCGTGGGCACGCTGACATTCAATGCGCTCGCGGCTTCCTCCGCCGTCATGTAAAGGCTATCGCTGGAGCCCAGCGGCACGGGAGTTGTGTTTGTCATGGGGGGGCGGAGATCAAGTCAATATATCGACAATTATCATCGAGATTGACTGATGATGCCACATACATCGACACTTGTTCCCAACCGGGCCATTGATCATCCGGATGGAGACAACATGAAGGAATGCAGGTTTATTGCCGCGAGCGGGATGCTCGGCATCGGCGTCCCCGAAGACAGCTTGCGCAAGGCGATGGCGTGCGAGCCACATTTCGTTGCTGCCGACGCCGGCACCACGGACGCGGGTCCGTTTGCATTGGGAATGGGCGTGTGCGCGTTTCCACGTGAAGCGATCTTGCGGGACCTCACCACCCTGCTGCGAAACACCGTGCCCGCCAAGGTTCCACTGCTGATTGGCTCGGTGGGCACGGGCGGCGCAGACGTGCACGTCGACTGGTTCATGGATATCGTGCGCGAGGTCGCGGCCTCCCAAGGGCTGGAGCTCAAGGTAGCCGAGATTCGCTCGGAGCAGTCAAAGGACTTCCTGCTGGAACAACTTGGGCAGGGGCGAATCCGCGCGCTCAACCCGGCTCCCCATCTCGATGAAACGACGATCCGGCGCAGCGAGCGCATAGTCGGCATGATGGGCGTCGAGCCGTTGCAAGCCGCGCTCGCCGCCGGCGTTGATCTCGTTGTGGCTGGGCGGTGCAGCGATCCCGCACTGTATGCGGCCATGCCGATCCAGATGGGCCTGCCGCATGGGCTCGCCTGGCACGCGGGCAAGGTCGTCGAATGCGGCCCCTCGGTTTGCGAAAGGCCCGCACATGGCATGATCGTCGGCTATGTGCGGCCCGACGAAGTGGTGATCCAGCCGATCGGCCCAGGTTTGCGTTGCACGACACAATCCGTCGCCGCGCATAGTCTTTACGAGAACGCCGATCCGTTTTGCTTCACTGAGGCCTCCGGCGTACTGGATATCAGCGAGACCGTTTACGAACAGATCGACGACACAAGCGTGCGGATACGGGGAAGCAAGTTCAGGCCAGCCGAGCAGGCGACAATCAAGCTCGAAGGCGCCGAACTTGTGGGGTATCAAAGCATCATGGTGGGCGGCATCCGCGATCCCTTTATCCTTGGCGAATTTGACGACTGGCTCGGCAAAGTGATTCAGCGTGTCGAGCTGTCGGTGGAAAAGGTATTCGGCAAATCATTGGAAGCGATGGGCGCGAGGATCGACTATCACGCATACGGCCGCGACGGCGTAATGGGGGCGCTTGAGCCAGATCGTGCACGAATCCCGCACGAGATCGGTCTCGTTGTCGAAGCAACCGCTGCGGACCAGCAAACCGCCAGCGCCTTGGTGCAATTGACACGGCAACCATTGCTGCACCAGCCCACGACCAAGTGGAAAGGATCGATCACGGGCTTCGCTTGCCTGCACAACCCGGCGCACATTGAACGCGGGCCGGTGTATGCCTTCAACATGAATCATGTCGTGCTGCCGGATACGCCAGTATCCATGTTTCGGACCGCCATCGCGCATATCGAGGAAGCCAGGCATGCAACTCTCTGACATCGCGGCGATGATCCGCAGCAAGAACGCAGGCCCTTTTGTCTTGACCTTTGACATTCTGTTCAGTAACGACGAGAGCTATGAACTGGTCAAGCGCTCGGGGGCGCTCAACGTCGAGATGTTTTCGCGTCTGTATCACACCACACCCGACAAGGTCCGGTTTTTCGAATGCGACAGTGCCCGCGCATTCAAGTTCAGTATCCCGCATCCGTCGACGCAAGGTGCACTGGGGGCATCGGATCTGCACGGCGGGCAGCAGTTCATTCCGCTATTGAGCGTCCGGATCGACTGACTGGTCGACCCAGGAGGAGACAACATTGAACAAGATATTGATGGCTGCAAGAGCCACGGAAAGTCGCGCGCCCGCCCGCAACGATCCTGAGAATGCCGCTGCGGTGGCTCAGATCGGTGCGCGCATTGACGCGCTGAACGGGTCGATGCGCCTTTGGGGATGGGTCGCCCTGATCGCGGTGGGCGGCTTCTTCGAAATTTACGACTTGGCTTTGACGGCTCCCCTTTCTCCAGGACTCGTGGCAGCGGGGATTTTCAAAACAGGGAATGCTGGCCTGTTCGGATTTTCCGACCAGGCAACCTTCATAGCAGCTACCTTCCTCGGCCTGTATGTCGGTGTGATCGGATTCGCAGGATTAGGAGACCGGTTCGGTCGCAAGGCTGTGTTCGGCTACGCGCTGGCCTCCTACGCTCTCGCGACGTTTGTCATGGGGTTGCAGAACGACTCAATCTGGGTCTGCTTCTGGCGATTCCTGGCAGGTGTCGGACTTGGCGCCGAGTCTGTCGCAATCGACTGCTTCATCGTGGAAATCATGCCCAGGCACCTCCGGGGCAAGGCGTTCGGCATGGGTAAATCCATCGAATATTCTGCAATCCCCATCGCAGCCCTGCTGGCGGCCGTCCTGGTCCCGCGCTCGATATTGGGCATTACGGGGTGGAGGTGGTTGACCTTCCTTCCAGCGGTGGGGGCTGCGGCTTTTTGGATATTTCGCCGAAACTTGCCGGAGTCCCCGCGTTGGCTTGCGTCGCAAGGACGTCGGGAGGAGGCGCACGCCGTGCTCGACGCCTTTGACGCTGGCGAGCCGCCTGGAGTGCAGCCCGCACCGGTTGTGTCAGCGCCGACAGGGCCCAGCACGGCACACCGCACTTCCCCTCGCTACGTGCGCAATGCGATGTTGATGATGATCGTCTACTTCGTCTTTCAGAACATTGCCTACTACGGATTCAGCAACTGGATCCCCACGCTGCTGGAAGCGCAGGGTGTGCCGCTACAGCACAGCCTCTTTTATACCTTCGGCGTCAGTCTTGCAGCGCCGTTGGGCCCAATATTGGTCGCGTTGCTGGCAGATCGATTCGAGCGCAAGCACCAGATCATCGTAATTGGCCTGGTCGCCATCGTATTAGGTGTCGTCTTCGCACACTCCGCCTCTCCCATTAGCTGGATCAGCACGGGCATCGGATTGACATTCGCGAATGCGGCCTTGAGCTTTCACGGTCATGCTTACCAAAGCGAAATCTTCCCTACGTCCATAAGAGCCCGCGCCGTTGGCTTCGTGTACTCGTTTACGAGACTTTCGGCAGCCATCAGCGGGTACATCGTTGCCTTTGCTCTCACGCGTGGCGGAGTCACGACCGTGTTCCTTACGATCAGCGGCTGCATGCTCGTCGCGGTGGTCACCATCGGACTGGCCGGCCCGAGAACACGCAACAGGACCTTTGAGGAAATAACGGGGCAGCCGTGATCAAGATAGCCACTCCTACTGGAGGGTCATCTCTTGACCCGGACGGTATGACGGGCGCATCCCGCTGCACGAAACCATGATTTTCGGCTCCCGACCGCACCGAAAGGCCGCGGTCAGAGTGCCAGTCTTATCTGCCGTTTGTCGCCAAGCTGAACTTCCTTGAAGCGGCATTCCGGCAGAGATGTTTTGGCGTCGAGGAGACAGACGCCTCTGGAGACCGTTTCCGTCAACTCGCACTGCTGGCCCCCGGGCCGGGCAGACGCGACTGTCGGTGACGTTTAGGCCATCACAATTCGATTATTTATATAGGTCTACGAATGAACAAGGGTCCACTTGCTGCAATCCTGTTTTCCTCGGCATTCAATCTTGCGCATGCACAGTCAAGTGTGAGCCTCTACGGTATTGTTGGCGGAGGCGTCAGATGGGTCAATGGAACGAAGGGAGGCTCGACAGTCGAATATTCCAACATTATCGCGCCGAACCGGTTCGGCCTGACCGGCTCCGAAGACATCGGCGGTGGAGTGAAGATCATTTTCCGTCTGGAAAACGGCTTCAACTCCTCAAATGGCACCTTGGCCACAAATAACGTCCTTTGGTCCCGTCAGGCATATGTTGGATTCGATGGGACTTATGGTCGTCTGACGATGGGACGCCAGTTCAGCTCCTTTGAGGATTTGGGTATTTCTCTGGATCCGTCACAGATTGGCGGCGCAGATCCGGCGATCACTCCGGGCGGTCTTCTCGGTGTGAATTTTTTCACTTTGGATAGCCGCTTCAACAATTCCGTGAAGTACACAAACGGCTTCGCCGGAGCAAAGCTTAGTGCAAGCTATTCATTCGGCGGTGTCGCTGGGAACCAGCGCGCAGGATCCAACTATTCGGCGGCCGCCAGCTACGATACGGGACCGCTAAGAGGCGGTATTGCATATCAACGCACCTACAATGCGGATGCAAGCCAGATGGCACAAAACTACTACGCCGGCGGCGTGTGGCAGATTGGACCCGTTCGCGCCTATCTCAGCTATCTGGTATTAACCGTGAGTGGATCGACGAAAGCTCCTTCCCAGCGACGTGATGATGTGCCGCAGGGCGGCGTCGTCTGGCAAGTTACGCCGGCATTTGCGGTGACTGCTGCCTACTACGATGACATCGCCAGTAACCTGGGCAATGTTAAAGGCGCCAGTGGTCACAAGCAGACTGCGTATGTGATAGGCGAATATTTTATTTCCAAGCGAACCGAGATCTACGTGGAAGCCGACCGAAATCATTTTTCCGGCGCCTACAAGAAGGATCCGACGAATATCGCGGTTCTCAATCGCAGCCCCGGGAGTTCCGGTATCACCGGCATATCGGTCGGGCTACAAACAAAATTCTAGGGACGGCGTATCGGCAGTCGCGTCAAGTTACCGCCAATTTTGCCAGCAATTTAACATCCACTCGTCGGAGCAGATATGAATCGGATTGCAGTGAGAGGCATGACATTGGTGTGCTTGCTCTTTACATTAAATGCGGTCGCGCAACCGGGACAGCCCGCGAGCGGTAACGCGAATGGTGAAATGGCGTCAGCACCGACATCGCAAAAAGCCGTGCGCTCCGCCAACCGGGCCTTATCAAAGCGCGTCTTGAAGGCGCTGTCGCACGTCAAGGGGCTAGACGCTACCGGAATATTTGTTAAGGCTTCGGACGGCAACATCATCCTGTCTGGAGTGGTCCAGGAAGCCGGTCAAATTTCTCTCGCGGTACAGGCGGCGGGGAACGTCGAGGGTGTGAGGTCCGTTCGCGAAAGCCTTCGGTTAGCTACCCAACCCACTCAGTGAGATACCACACTATGTGATTTACGCTGGTTCGCATGTCTCGCGAACCAGCGATTCAAACGCCGGCGCGCGATCACTCCTCGTAGCCGACGACGTCCTGCCCAACCTCCACACTGCTCACCTCGCCAAAGTAAAGGTCTTCGACTCGCTGACTTCGGCCAAATCGAGCAACAGCCGAACATGGCGCGCCATCAGATCGATCTCGCGAAACAGCAGTTCCTTGCCATCGCTCCCCGGTTGCAACTCGATCTGACCTCGGATCAAGGTAAGCGGTGTTTGCAGTTCGTGCGCGGCCGAGCCAAGAAACTGGGGCTGCACCGTGAAGCCATTGTCAAGTCTGCCGAGCGACTCGTTGAAGGCGTTGAGATACGCAGCGCGTCGCGACACGTGGCATTGCGCTCGACTACCAGAACCAGTTGTTTCATACGCGCCTCTTTCGCGATGCAGGTTGGTCGGGCAAACCACCCGGTCCGTTTTCGTTAGGGGCCTGCAGCGCGAAACCTGCGCCCCGGATGTTCGCCAGTCGTGTTGCGGCGCCAAGCGCCGTCAGCTTCTTGCGCAGCCGGTGCAAGGTCACTTCCAGCGCGTTCGGTGTGACCGCCTCGCCCAAGCCCCAGGCGGCATGCTCGAGTGCGGCGTGCCGCACGGTCCGGCCGGCGGCCTTGACAAGGCACAGCATGATCTGCAATTCGGCCTGCGCGAGCATGACCGTCTCGGCGCCGCGGCGCATCGCGCGCTGCTGCGGGTCCACGGTGATGTCGGCGAACGACACGACCAGTTCCGCCAGCGTCGGCGGCCGGCGCATCAGCGTACGCACCCGGGCGACCAGTTCGCTCATCGCAAACGGCTTGGTCACATAATCGTCGGCGCCACTCTCGAGGCCGTCCACGCGGTCGTGCAGCGCATCGCGCGCGGTCAGCATCAGGCAGGGCGTCATCTGGCCTGCTGCACGCAACGCGCGCAGGAAGGTGAGCCCATCCTCGTCCGGCAATCCACGATCGATGATCAGCACCGCATAGTCGCCCCGGTTGACACCGTAGCTGGCCTCGGAGACAGTGGAAAACAGATCGGTTTCGATTCCCGCGCCCGCCAGGGCCTGGCGCACCATCGCGGCCAGGCGCTGGTGGTCTTCGATCAGTGCGACTCGCGACATGACGCAGCGCTCATTTGAATTGATAGAAGTAGCCGATTTTGACACCCGGAATGTACCGCCTTCCGACGATCGGGCTGTCGGTAATGCCGCTGCTGAGATGGGATACGCCGAGGTCGACACTCACCATCTGATGGCGGGTGAACTTGTAGTCGACCCGCGTGCCGATCGACGTGTTGTAGGCCGCCTTGCCAGTGTATTCAGGCCGCCCCGCCCGCACCTCGGATGGTCGCACGCCGTAATAATAGTTAACGTACTTGCTGCTCAGCCAGTCGACACCGGCATGCGGCTCGATCAACCAGTTGCCCAGATCGAAGGACTTGCTGAACTCGAGGTTCGCCATCTCGCCTTTGTTGCCGCCAAGCAGGTAATCGCCCGACAGCGTGCCGAATGTGGTTTTCCACGCGAGCGCCGGACCGTACCAGAACGCGCCGCTGCGATTCTCCATGCCGTTCAGGATCGGCGCGTCGGACCCCTTGTAGCCGCCGAAGACGTCGAACTTGCCGCGCAGCGCGAAGGACACGTCACTCCACTTGCCGACCTTCAGGTCGACCGTGGTGCCGAAGGCGTGTACCCATTTATTGTCCAGGGAGATCAGCGGAATCGGCGACACCCGGCTGCTGTCGCCCCTATAGGGCGACGACTCGATGCCCACTGCCGCACCGAGTCCCCAGTGGGTCACATTGGTCGCATTGCTCAGAATGGTGAAGCCATTGTCTTCCGCCTCAGGAGGGGCTGCGCTGACACCGTCCGCCCAGGCTGCGCCTGAATACAGAACGGCCGATGTGACAGCCAACAGCAGTGGATGCTTACGGCAAAGAGTTTTTATCACAGTCGTTTCTCAAAGTGGAGGGGTGGGACCGAGCCGACTCTAAGACCGACCGACTTACCGGTTACTTACTCATCAAAAGGCTGCGAACCGGGCGAGACGATGTATCTGGCCTGGAAGCTAAAATCCGCACGCGTCAGTCATGCGGTTTCGAGCGCGCATGGGTAGGCGCTTGTGGTTCTCTGTGGTATTCACGCCTTTGTATTAATCGCGGCGGTTCAATTGCCGCGTTGCCTAGGAGCACTCGGCTTACCGCTTACTTACCGGAATGCCAACCCGCCCGGCAGACGGAGATCAGGCCGGTAAGTGTAAGTAGCGCCTCTTGTCTACGGAGTCTTGCAGACCTGAATCGCCGCAAAGAAATTCAACCAGAATGCTCGCTACCAGCTTCGGCGTTTCTTTCAGATCCTCGTTCCAGGGCGACGAGCGGTCCGCTCCAGCGAACTCGATACATTCGCAATAAGGGAACGTCGTCCGCAACGTCACGAATGCCTTCTTAAGATAATCCGGACGTCACGTGCATTGCCGTCGTGTTGGAGTGCACCGACGCGATGTGAGAACGGATGCGTCCGAGGTGCGCGCCGTCACGGGGTGACATCGGTGGTTGTATCGCGTCAGTTGTCCCAAAATGAAAAATCTATGTCCCAAAATATCAAGTGAAAGAAGCCGGGGGCGGTAGACTGAGCCGCGTCCCATCGGCCGGGACAGCTATAGAATCGGAACAGCTAGGGGCAGGTGCGTCGTTGGCGGCACACCGAACTTCGCGTAGGTGAAGTCGTGTCGATGCCGGTTGGTCATATTCGCGAGTCTGTATCGGCACCGATCTGCGTGGAATGCGGATCGGATGTCCGAGAAATGTGGCGCAATGTATTGCCTGCATGCCGGCGCGTTCCGAATGGTTAACGCTAGAGGTCCATTCAGCATGACAAATTTCGTCTTCGTTCACGGCGCTTTCCACGGGGGTTGGTGCTTCGATAAACTCCGCCCTTCTCTGGAAGTTGCCGGTCACCGCGTACTGACACCCACGCTAACGGGAGTCGGGGAACGCTCTCATCTTTCGACGTTGGGACCGATCAATCTGGACACTCACATCCTCGATATCGCCAACCTCATCAAGTGGCGAGACCTCGACAATGTCGTGCTTTGCGGCCACTCATACGGTTGTCTCGTCATTACCGGGGTTGCCGACCAGTTGCACGACCGGATTGCTTCGCTCGTTTATCTCGACGGCCCGCTCCCGGAAAAAAGCGGCGACTCGCTCTTTTCATTGTTGCCCAATCTGCTATTGCCGTTCACCGAACTCAGCGCATCGCTCGGCGGTACGCAGGTTGCAAACTGGCCTTCGAAAGTATTCGGTGTCGGCGAGGAACATCAGGCGTGGGCCGACTCGAAACTAACGTCGCACCCTTTGGCTTGCTTTACGCAGCAACTGTCTCTCACTGGCAAGTTCAAGAAAGTACCAAAGAAGGTATTCATCTACAACTCGAAAGACATCGGCATCCCAAGCCCTATCCCGGAGTGGTACGAGGCGCAGCGCGATCTTCCTCAAACTCACGTCTATTCATTGGACGGCGGGCACGATCTGATGATCGACAAGGCAAGCGAGGTTGCGGAGATATTGCTGAAGCATGCGTGAGGCAGTCGAGCGGCGACCGCTCTTGCAAGGAGCTCCGGTTCAACGGGATTTGTCTCGCCGCCATCCGTCCTGAAGCACTTCCTCGAAATCAACCCCACCCCACAGATATGGACGGCGCCCAGCGGGCGCCACTCGGACCTCTCATGAGTCGCCCCCTCTTGTTTACACCGACCCAGATCGGTAACCTGAAACTAGACAACCGCATCGTGATTGCCCCGATGGCCCAATATTCGGCCGCAGACGGGCAGATGAACGAATGGCACCTGATTCACCTTGGGCAACTGGCGAGCTCGGGCGCAGGACTGCTTACGATCGAGGCGACAGCAGTCACGGCCGACGGACGCAACACCCGTGGCGACGTAGGACTTTATTCCGACGACTGCGAGGCCGCCATGGCGCGAGTGCTGCGCGGCGTCCGACGCTGGTCAGACATGCCGATCGGCATTCAGCTCAATCATGCCGGGCGAAAAGCGTCGCGACAAAAGTCGTGGGAAGGCGGTGCACAGGTTCCGCCTGGGCAGCCGGACGGCTGGACGGCCTATGCGCCGTCACCGCTCGCGTTTACGTCCGGCGAGATGCCGCCGACTGCACTGGACCGCGACGGTCTCGCGGCGATCCGCAACGCGTTCGCTAGCGCAGCGCGACGCGCATCCCGGCTTGCTCTCGATTTCATCCAGATTCTTGGCGCGCACGGCTACCTGCTCCATGAGTTTCTCTCGCCTCTCTCAAATCAGAGAACGGACGAGTACGGCGGCTCACTGGCCAACAGAATGCGGTTTCCGCTGGAGGTCTTCGAGGCGGTGCGGGATGCGTTTTCGCATGACCGCCCCGTGACGATGCGGGTGTCCGCAACCGATTGGGTGGAAGGCGGTTGGTCCGTCGAGGATACGATCGCCTTTGTCGACGCATTACAGGCGAGAGGCTGCGCCGCTATCAATGTCTCGAGCGGCGGGTCGAGCCCGGCACAGCGAATCCCGATCGGACCCGGCTATCAGGTTCCTCTTGCACGCGCGATAAAGCGGGCGACCACACTGCCGGTGATCGCCGTTGGCCTGATCACCGAGTTCGAGCAGGCCGAAGCTATCCTCGGCACCGGGGACGCCGATCTGATTGCGCTCGCGAGAGCTGTGCTGTACGACCCGCGATGGCCCTGGCATGCCGCCGCTCACTTCGGGGTTCAAATCAAGGCACCGAAACAGTATCTCCGCGCTCAACCCAACCGGTTGCGCGATCTGTTCGTCTGACTTGCCCTGCCCGGGGAGACTACCCCGATGCCGCGATTGGCATCCTCAGTCGCATCCGCCATCCGATTTAGTCTTCGTGCCGCCGGCCTCGCGGCCGCCGGCACGTACAACGCTACCTGAGCTCATCTCCGGTCTTCAACGAAGCTTCGCATTCTGCAGCGCGTAATTCACTACTTCATCGTGACGGGCAAACCATACCCCGTCGGGCAAGCTCTTCGCGAACCTGATCAGTTCCTCGACAATCCAGATGCGCGAGCGATTCGTGATCACGTGCTGATGCATCGTGAGCTCGAACAGTCCGCCCTCCGCATACGCGGCGTCCAGTTCCCGCCTGAAGATGTCGAATACGTCCGAAGGTGGCGTATAGGGACGTAACCCCTGAAAGTGATGCATCAGGAAATAAACGGCATCGTCATGCACCCAGTCGAACGGGATTTCAACCAGTCCGGTAGGCTCGCCATCCATCTCCAGTTCGTAGCAATCGTCGTCGGCGCCCAGGGATGAGTCGTAGGCAAACCCAAGATCCTGAAGAATCTGCAACGTATTTTTTGAAAAATCGCCCGACGGCGATCGAAAGCCCGTCGGACGTTTGCCGGTAATCTTTTCAAGGGTGTCCATCGAGCGCCCGAGCAGATCCCGTTCGTCGGCGAACTCCAGCTTCGAGTTCAGCTCGTGGATCCACCCGTGCACTCCGATCTCGTGTCCAGCGTCCACAATGCGACGTTGCTCGTCGGGGTACAGCAGCGCCGAGACGGCAGGCACATAGAAGCTGACAGGAACGCTGTACTTTTCGAGGAGCGACAGGATGCGCGGTACACCGACCCGATTTCCATACTGTCCCCACGAAAGACGGTTAACCGAACCGCCTCCATCACGCAGCTCATTGGTTTCGTGATCCGAATCGAATGACAGGGCGACAGCAACCCGCGCGCCGCCTTTCCATTTATCCGGACGCAGACTGCGCCCCGCACGAACGTGGGTCACGATTCGTCGCCACTCCTGTTCCGGCCATTGCCAAGGTTGCATCGCATTCTGATCGCTCATCACGGACTCTCTATCTGCGCGTCGCGCAGTTGTTGTCTAAAAATCCCATCAATGTGGGACGTTTCTCAGTGTGAGGCGGCAATTCGCGCAAAGCTTTGAAACGCCGTCAGCCATCACCATTGTGGAACCTGGGGATTCTGTTTCGTTGACATTCCGTGCCTCACACTTTTCAATATGAGACACACCTCCCCTTCCGAGAAACAACGGTTATGCGCAAGCGAGTTGTCAGAAGCGCAACCTTGCATGGCTATTTGCGCGCTGCTTGCGACGTCGGCATTGACGGCAAAGCGCTAATGGCCCGGGTTGGATTGAGCAGCGACATCGCTGAGAGTCCGGACAGCCTGATTCCGTTGGATGCGTGGATCAGGCTCCTGGATTTGTCGGTTTCCGCGTCGGCCCGCACCGATTTCGGCGCGCGCGTCGCGATTGCCCGCGGTGTTCCCGACTACGGACTGGTAAGTCTTATGTTGAGAGAAGAGGAAACGCTACGAGATGCGCTGCACACGTATTCGACGCAGTTGCATCACCACTGCGACGGCATCTTCATCGATCTTGACGAACGCTTCGACAAGCCGCTGCTGACGTTCAGAATCGAGTCCGAGATTCCTTCGATACACGTCATGGAATACTGCGCCTGCGGCATCGTCCAGATGATTCGCTGGCTCGTCGGACCCGACTGGCAACCCGATGCGGTCTGTCAGGAACATTCGCGTCCCGCCCATACACTGGTGCAAAGCAACTTCATGCGATGCGAGCTCCGCTATGACCAGATGGTCAGCGGGATCCTGCTCTCACGCGATGCGTTGTCCCTGAAGGTGATCGCTTCATCCGCCGTACTCCGGCGTCACGCCAAAACGCTGCTCGGGCAAACCTTCAATCATTCGCCGGAAGACTTCGAAGCACGCGTCGAGTGGCTCATGCATCAGCAGTTGCGCGACTCGCGATGCAGCGTCGAGACCCTCGCGTCCAGTCTGGGAATGAATCGGCGCACCCTCCATAGACGACTCGCAGACAAGGGACTGTCCTACTCCGCACTTTTACAGCAAGTGCGGTGCGACACGGCCAGGCGGTTGCTCAGTATGCAAACAGTGTCATTGACAGAGGCAGCCGAAGCACTGGGGTTTGGTAGTCTGAGCGCGTTCTCCAGATGGTTCCAGACCAGTTTCGGCTGTAGCGCCACGAGATGGAAACGGAACCTGGAAGCATCCGGTTAAGGCCTCCGTAAATTCGCGGTTCGACTTGCTGCATAGACGGCGTCGCGCGTCTGACCTTTCCCCTCTTGAGTATCCCACTGTAAAGTTAGTGGCAAGGCCGCAGGAGAACCCTTGTCATGAAGAAGTCGCGGGTCAGCGGAGAGCAGATTATCGAGGCGCTGAAGGAAGCCGACGCAGGTATGCCGGCAGAGCTTCGGCCTCGACGCACGGTAGCCTTTTTAGGCTCACTCGAAGGGAACGTACGTCGTTGCTTGCTTATCAGACAACTCTTCATGGCGATCCTTTCTCGCCTGAATCAGTGTCAGATTCGCGATCACTACCATTCTGGCTAAGCGACGACGACACATTCGAAGCCAAGGTTCTCGAAGACGACGAACAGGATCGCTGCCGATCATCAATCCTGGAATTGCTTCCAGAGCACCATCCTGTCCTGCAGGTTCAGGACTTTGCCATCGACGGTAAATGTTCCATCGCCGTTGTGATGCAAAGTGCGGCGCTCTTTCCTGTCGGTGTCAGTCCATATCTGTACCGCTTCGAGGATAAAAAGGCTGTACTTGTCGACCAGACTGGTGTCAACAACCTTGCATTCAATGTTCGCCAGGCACTCCCCGATAAGGGGCGCTTCGACCACGCCCGCAGGAAGAGGCGTCAGGCCGAATTTCTCGAACTTGTTGATCTCCCGCCCGCAACAATTACCGATATCGACCATTGTGGCGGCGAGATCCACCGTCGGTATCGCGATGACACATTCTCCAGTCTGTACCAGCGCTTGGTAGCTGTAGTCCCAGGGACCGATTACGGCACCGATCAACGAAGGATGTTGCACCATCATGTGAAAGCCCATCGTCATGATGTTGCGGGTACCGTTACACGCGGTGGTCACGAGAACGATCGGCCCGGACTCAAGTAAGCGATATGCCTTGGGCGTGGACATGACTTGCATGGACATCGGCTCGTCTCCTTAGGGGTAAGGTTGACTCGCTATCCGTAACGATCGGGTCTTGATTGAATACTGCGAGCGCAACCGTTACTGCGGTGGCCGCAGTCGGCCAGCCGGAAAAAACGCCCGACCGGCATCAGCCATTGGCGACGCCAGGACATCAATCCGTACCCGGAATCAGTTACGGACTAACGCTCGTTAAAGCGTATATCCGCCGTCGGCGAGAAAGTCCGCGCCGGTCACGAACGCGCTTTCGTCGGAGATCAGATAACGTGTCAACGACGCGATGTCTTCCGGTTGCCCCAGTCTGCCGAGCACGGCATCTTTGGCCGCCTGCTCGTTCATCTCCGGTGGATTGACGGCGATGATCTTCGTTTCAATGAAGCCCGGCAGGACTGCGTTAACCCGGATCCTGTATTCTCCAAGCTCAAGCGCCGCCGTCCGCGTGAGACCGCGCACGGCCCATTTGGTGGCGTTGTAGGCGATGCAGCCGCGAATACCGCGGATGCCGCAGATCGATGAGGTATTGATGATCGAACCGCCACCCGTGCGCTTCATTTCCACCGCCGCATACTTCATGCCGAGGAACGTGCCTTTCTGGTTGACCGCAACCTGGGAGTCGAAAATCTCGTCGGTCGTATCGGCCAGCGTGCCCGGCCGATATATCCCCGCATTGTTGACCAGCCCGTCCAGCTTGCCGTAGCGGGCGATGGTCACCGCGACCACGTTCTGCCAGTCGGCGGCAGACGATACGTCATGGCGGATAAAGAATGCGTTGTCACCGAACGGCTGCGCGGCCGCAGTACCGTTTTCTTCGTCCAGATCAGTGAACACGACGTGCGCGCCCGAGCGGGCGAGCAATTCCGCTTCCGCACGGCCAATACCGTTGGCGGCACCCGTGACGATGACGGTTTTTCCTTTGAGAGAGGTCATGCGAATCAATCTCCAGGTGATGGAAGAGCAACACCTGGATTCTGTGCGCCCACGCCCTTTGGACCCTAGAATGATTCTGCAAAATTGCATGCACGATCCTGCAAATCGTACGTCACGGGGGACGGCGATAACATCAAGACATTTATGCTTCCCGTCGTAGCGATCTGCGCAAAACCGTAATCTACATTTCATGAACCATCCAGACTTTTCCCGATTCGACGCGGCTCCTGCCTTGGAGCCCGCACGCATGGAACTTGTGAATCTCATCGGCAGTTTGGCGCCTGCGGATGGAGAGCATCGGACGGCTATTCCTTCGCTGTCCCTTTTCCGCTATTCGTCTGCCACGGAGCCCGAGTGCGGCGTCACCAAGGCATCACTGGTCATGGCAGTACAGGGGCGCAAGCGCGTGACGCTCGGTACACACGCGTACGAATATGGCCACACCCACTATCTGATTACGTCGGTAGACCTTCCGTTGATGGCGCAAGTCGTTTCGGCTTCACCAGGCGAACCTTACCTCTGCTTTGTGTACGAACTGGACCTGACCCACATCGCCAACCTGATGACCGATATGGGACTGACCAGGCCCGACGGTATTCCGGAAGGCGGTGCGCTTTCGATCTGCGCGTTTTCTGCGCCGCTCGTCGAAACGGGGCTCAGACTCATCCGCCTCCTGAAAACACCAGGTGATATTCCCATTCTCGCACCGCTGATCGAGCGCGAACTACTTTATCGGCTCCTGCTCGGCGAACAAGGCATGCGGCTGCGGCACCTTACCTTCGTGGACAGTCAGAGCCACAAGATCAGCAAAGCCATCGAATGGCTCAAACATCATTATGCTGAACCGCTACGCATCGAGTTTCTGGCCGGACATGCGAACATGAGTGTGTCATCGCTCCATCACCACTTCAAAGCCATTACATCGATGAGCCCACTGCAGTACCAGAAGCAGTTGCGGTTACATGAGGCCCGCCGTCTGATGCTAACCCAGTTCTACGATGTCGCCTCGGCGGCCCACACCGTGGGTTATGGCAGCCCCTCGCAGTTCAGCCGGGAATACAGCCGCCTCTTCGGTGCCGCACCGGTTCACGATATTTCTCGATTGCGGTACGGAGATCGTCTCGGGCACCAGGACCAAACCGAGAAAGACGTGTTGCCGATCAAGCGTTCGTAGCATGACGGGCAGAGTTGGCGTACGCGGCGCTTTGGCCTTTTTCATTCAAGGGTTTTGTTCCAGCGTTAGACAGGTTTCCAAAAAAGCGGGACCAGTGGAATGCGCCAGTCACTGCCCGGCAACGCTTGCGCCGGAACTTATACCGTGCAGATTCAAATGATTTCCGTGACGAAGTTTTCGAGGCTACGTCGCACCTTCTTCAGGTTCACCAACCAGTCGCCTTCCGCGGATCGATAACCCAGCGCCATGATAACGACGCTACGCAGCTGCCTCGAATTCAGACCGAGGATTTCATCGACTGCTGCCGGGTCGAATCCTTCCATTGGTGTGGCGTCAACTTCCTCGAAAGCTGCTGCAATCAGTGCGATGCCCAAACCGATATAGGCCTGCCGTGCAGCGGCTTGATGGTTGGCCTCGGCTCCTCTCTCGGCGACGATGCCCAGCAGCTTTTGACGATAGCTTTCCCACCCTTCGTTCCTGAAACCGCGGACCTCATTGGTGAGGTCGAACATCATGTTGACGCGCCCGGCGGTGATGTCGTCCCACGCCGCGAACACCAGCAGATGCGAGCAGT
The DNA here is from genome assembly GCF_001534535.1 of Burkholderia sp. MSMB1459WGS. Classification (NCBI taxonomy): domain Bacteria; kingdom Pseudomonadati; phylum Pseudomonadota; class Betaproteobacteria; order Burkholderiales; family Burkholderiaceae; genus Burkholderia; species Burkholderia sp. MSMB1459WGS. The sequence goes on along the minus strand of NZ_LPMU01000044.1, from coordinate 423,195 downwards.
CGGTAACCTGCGATTGATCCCAGGCCGCGGCGCGGATCTTTGCGCGAACTTCCGGATTGCTCACGACAAACAACTCGAAGGGCTGAAGTCCGCTGGACGTCGGCGCCAGTCGTACTGCTTCAACGATGCGTTCGAGCTTTTCGGCAGGCACGGTCTTCGTCGTGTCATATTTCTTGGTCGCGTAGCGCCATGCGAGCCTTTCATTCACGGTCATCATCTTGTCTTCTTCCCAATTGAGTTAGATCCAAAGGATTGAGCTGGAAACCACCGGCGCTGCACGAGGAAGCGCCGCATCGGCGGCGCAAGGTCCGGCGCCAAATGAACCCGCTAGATGATGGCGTTGCCACAAGACAAGAAAAATCTGGCTCGATGCAGCACAATGCTGCACGTCATGCAGCAATTATCGGTTGCAGCAATACGATTTCATCCTTACGTTAAAACCATGAATCTGGACCAGGGTCGAGCCGACGAACACGCCGCGTTACTCGCCGTTGCACGGGAAGGCTCGTTCGTTGCGGCCGCCGCGGCGCTCCAACGCCATTCGACGATCATTTCGAGGCGCATCAGCACACTGGAGCAACGCCTTGGCGTGCGCCTGCTCGAAAGAACGACGCGAAGCGTTCGCCTGACAGAAGCCGGCGCACGGCTTGCCGAACGCCTGCAGGCTGCGACCGACGCCATTTTCGAGGCCGAACAGGAAGCAGCGGCCGGCGGCATCGAGTTGCGGGGCCGCCTGCGCCTGGCTTTCCCGGCGGCGATGGGACGGCAATGGCTTGCGCCAGTGCTGCCGGCTTTCGCACGGCAATATCCGGGCCTCGAAATCGAGGCTGACTATGCCGAGCGCTATGTCGATCTCGTCGGCGAAGGCTTCGATGCCGCATTGCGTCTTGGTACGCTCGGCGACAGCCGGCTGGTTGCCCGCAGGCTTGGCGAGCACCGGATCGTTCTCGGTGCTTCGCCGGATTATCTCGAACGCCACGGGGTTCCCGACTCGCCAACGGCATTGACCCACCACAACCTGTTGCGCTACACCGGACCGGTCTCGACGCCCGAATGGCGGCTGCGCAAGGGCAACCTGCGCGAGACGATCCTGCCTGCGGGAAATTACCGTTCAAACGATATCGGTGCCCTGCTGGAAGCGGCGCGCCAGGGTATCGGTATTGTCGCATTCGGTGACTGGTCAATGGCGCGCGACTTTGCGGCGGGCACGCTGGTCCGTGTCTTGCCGCAATGGCGTTTCGACGCAGACGAAGGAATTTTTCTGGTTCGACCATCTCGACAGTTCACGCCCGCACGAACTGATGCCTTCATTCAGTGGATCACCGCGCTGTTTGCTAGGGGTCTCCCATGGGAGGTCAACGCGGCAATCTAGCTCGTTCGGGTTTCCTGGCAAGGACCTCTGCAAGATCGAAATGGCTCGACGCAACCCTGCACGGCAGACATCCTGGACGCTGCGTGGTGCACGATCCATTCATTTACCCTACGCAGCTGAGGTTTGCGGAACGACTACACGAGCGTTCCACCGCCATCCACGACCACAGCTTGACCAGTCGTGTAACCCCCTCGCATAAACGAAAGGTAGGCCTCAGCGAGATCGCGAGGTATGCCAACTCGCTCCACGGGCAGCTTCGCAGCAGTTTCGCGGAAAATGTGTTCGCGCGTCTCGGTCGGAATTCCGGACCATAGATCGGTGACGACCATTCCGGGCACGACCACGTTGACCCGGATGGGAGCGAGTTCGATGGCAAGGGCCCGCGTTAGCGACTCGATAGCCCCGCAAATGCTCGCCGCAAAGGCAAAGCCCGCCGGCGGGCGTCGTGCCGAAGTTCCGCCAGTCAAGACGATCGAGCCGCCGCGTCGCATATGGGGGCTTGCCGCCTGCACCGCAGCAAGCACGCCCCAATAACGCAACTCGAAGAATTCGCGAGCGGCCGCCAGGTCGGTGTCCGCGACGCGTGAGCCGAACGGAAGCGGCTCGCCCGCGGTATAGGCCAGATGGTCGAACTCACCCAGTTCTGCGAAGAGCTGTCCCGTAGCATTCGCCGATTTCAAGTCCACGGCCCTGCCTGTGGCAGAACCTTTTGGGAGTCGATCCACCGCATCCGCGACGCTTTTGGCCTGACTGGCGACGATGACGATACTGGCTCCTTCGAGCGCAGCCTGCTCGGCCACGGCGAAGCCGATGCCGCGAGACCCGCCAAGAACGACGATACGTTTTTCTTTTAGCATGACCTGAATCCACGAAGAGTGTCGATGAAGAGGCCCGATACGGCGGACCCGCCGATTGCCCAGTCATCGTAGGCCGCGGTATAAGTACGGTCGATAGCTAAACATGCGAAAAACTTTATCTCTCGTCCAAATATGGATCCTTTCCTCGATCTGATCGGCCTGCTTCGACCGCGTGCCACCCTGTGGGGCGGCCTCGAGGGGCGTGGAGCATGGGCGGTATCGTTTCGGAAGCGGGACGATGTCCTGTTCTGCTGGCTGTCACGCGGGGAGTGCCAGCTGGTTCGTCCGCGCGTGCCGCCTTTGCGTTTGCGCGCCAACGACTTTGTCCTCGTTCGTACTGATGCACCCTTCGTGCTCAGCTCGGACCTCTCGATCGAACCGGTCGACAGCGAGGCGGCAGTCGCCCGGACGAAAAAGACGACGCTGCGAGTCGGCAGCGGCGCGAAGTCGCCGGTCACCCTTCGCGGTGGCCGATTTCTGTTCGATACGGCAAACGAGACCCTGTTGACGGGCCTGCTCCCTTCGCTGGTTCACATCCCGGGAAACGACACGTCCTCGCCGCGCATTCGCGCCCTGATGAGCATGAACGAAGCAGAGTCCTCGCACCCAGGGCCTGGCAGCGAATTCGTCGTCGCACATCTGATGGAATTGATCCTGGTGGAAATTCTGCGCGGTGCCCGGCTTTCTGCGCAGCCGCAGCACGGGGGGCTGATCGCGGGTCTAAAAGACCCGATAGTGGCGCGTGCGCTCTCAGCCGTCCACCGCGATGTGCGGAAGGACTGGACCGTAGCCGACCTGGCTCGGCTTTGCGGCGTCTCACGTTCCGCTTTTGCCGTTCGTTTTCGTACGACCGTCGGGATGGCGCCCGTCGAATATTTGCAGCACTGGCGTATGGCGCTGGCAAAGGACGCACTGCGACTCGGTACGAGAGGTATTGGTGAAATCGGGCTGTCTATCGGGTTTCAATCACCAAGCGCATTCAGCACCGCTTTCACCCGAGTTGTCGGAATTTCACCGAAGCGGTTCGCAGCCTCCGTTCGACAGCGATAAAGCGTGCGCTTCCTGCGCGAGTCGAAAAAGAAAAGAGGGCCCGCAGAACCGAAGTTCTACGGGGCTGGCGCCTTCTGCTCGCGCGGGGCAAGCCCTTTTGCATCGCGAGCAATCGTGCGGCCTGGCCGGTCGCGTTCGGCAGACAGGTGCCGCAGGTCAGGGACGGCCATATCGCGCACGACTTTCGCTCTCCGGTTCAAGGAACTCGTCGGGCTCACACCAATGAATTATCCGCCGCGTTGGCGTATGACCTTGGCCGCCGCCAGGCCGAAGTACTTGCGCATCAAGTGCACTCCCCGCCAGCCGGCCGCCACCGCCCTCAGACGCATGACGGCGAATCGTACGGGCGGGAACAGTGGATCGATCACCCGTCTGGGGTCGCCCATCTCCGGACACTGACCTCCGCGAGCGCCTTGAACACAGCAGGCGAGCGCTCGAGACGAGCGATCGTGCGGGCGCCCTCAAGAGCGGCCACCAGTGCAGCAGCGGTGGACGAGGCTCGCGCGGAACCGAAGGCACACCCCCTGAAGTGCTCCGCAATAATTTCTGTCGAGTCAGCAAAACCCCGCGCTACCCGCCTGGTCAGCTCAGCATCGAGCGCGGGCAGCTCGTTCGCAAGGTTCTGCATCAGGCATCCATACTGGAAATCGGTGGCGACCATTTCCGCCGCGAATGTGGCGAAGATCTGTTGAACAAAATCCAGAGCATTGCCCGTCGTGTTCGCCGAGATGGCCCGCAGTACGCTCATCCGGTTCGAGATGTACCCGTCGCCAGCGGCCTTGTGAGGAAGGTCTTGTCGCCGGGGTTGATTGCGGAGGCGTGCATGTCGATCAGGACATGGCCCTCGGCCGGCTCGCTCAGCAACGGAATGTCACGGACCTCCAGCCCCGACTTGATGTTACGCAGATAGCCTTCAAAGCATTACTCCTTGTGTGTGGGGGAGGCACGAGTACCTCTCACCGGCGTCATGGCAACAGTAAGCCGATAGCTAATCATTCACAAGTACGGAATTTTTTGTTAGTACTTCCCTTTTCGGAGTGTCCGGACTAACGTTTCAAGAAGCCGTCTTCTCCCCGATGGGTACGAAGCTCAGGCCGAACTATCGTTCGAGGCCTGCCAGGACTGACACGGCCGGGGATCAGAACAGCTCTGGACAACAGGTTCTAGGGCCCCCACACGATTTTTCTGGATTGCCCCCTTATGGAAGCTTCGACGCAATGCCCGGTGGCCTTCACCTCCCGGATCATGGGAGGGAAATGGAAAGCGCGGATCGTATGGGCTTTGATTCGACACGAGCCGCTGCGCTTTTCCGAGGTACGCCGGGCGTGTCCCCCCATCAGTGACCGCATTCTGTCGAAGGAACTGAAAGAGCTGGAGGGTTGGGGCCTCATAGCGCGGCGGGAATATTCCACCATTCCGCCCAGGACCGAATACAGCTTGACTGCACTTGGGCAGACGCTTGGTCCCGTGATGGCAGCCATGGCGGCCTGGGGAACAGAACACCGCTCGACGATAGCCGGCCAGAGTTAGCCGTTATTGACGGCCGTGATGAATCGCCTGGGTTTCGCCTTCGATCTAGATCGCCCGCTTTTTTGCTCCTCGTCCGCGTCTGGCCCCGGGGGTACGGTAGGCGTGACAGAACTAGCTGCCACGGCCGACCAGAAGGTTCGCGAGGCACAGTTGGGGCACACGGGCACACCGTGCCAAGGCGGTCACGAAGCCGCGGCGGGAGCTTCCGGGCGAATTGCTGGACGGACCGATCAAGGAGATTGAGATGTTGTATGAGCTGACCACACTTTCGTGCTCTCTTCTGGAACAGGACGCCACATCCGATGGTGCGCGACGCTGGATATCTGATGCCAGCGCGATGGGTGTCCTCCTTGGATCATGGCGAACGGAAATTGGCGAGCTCGGGCAAATCATCGTCCTGCGCAAGTTCGAGACCATCGACGAACTCCGGCATGAGCGCGAGCGGACTTATATGGATGAGCGGCCATTTCGTACAAGCAACCCACATGTCCGGATCGACATGGAAACCTACAGATTGTTTCCTTTTTTGCCAGACGTCGAACCGACGAATTTAGGCAGATTTTATGAGTTTCGCCGCTATTGGCTGAAATCCGGGGGAATCCCGCCAACCATTGCCGCCTGGGAGAAAGCCATCGGCCCAGCCAAGACCTACACTTCTCACCTGGTCGCAAACATGTACGCACTCGACGGTCCACCTCGCATTGCTCACATCTGGGGATTTTCCAGCCTGGAGGAGCGTATGGCGTTACGGGCACATCACTATGCAGCAGGGCTATGGCCGCCTGTCGGCGGTCCTCAGCAGATCGAGAAGGCGACCTCAACGATCTGCCTGCCCGAAGCGTGGTCGCCAATGTGCTGAAGTAGCACGCGCCAGCGATATGCCGATCATCAGTGAGCAGACGGACCGAGCAAGTTTGATGTGGGTATGAGACCTGCCTTATCGCACGCACGCTTCTTCATTTCTCGATCGGCGCGCGCAAGCTGCGAACGTTGTTCTGCTCTTGCCGCATCGGTACGACATCAGGCACATTTTTCAACGATATTTCTCTTCGTGCGACATGTAGCTTTCACAGACGGGTTGTCACGTCGCCCAGGCGACGTGGCAATTGAGCCGCTGCAACAAAGGCGAACGCGTGGATGCCGCAAAGAATGAGAAATGCCCCGCCGTATGCGCCTGAAATCGCATGGCCGGCGCCGAGGGACTTAAGCTTCCACGCCAGGAATGTCGCGCATAGCGTCGTCATCGTCGGTCCACCGAGACGCTGAACGATGTTGAGTGACGTCGTCGCCATGGGCATCCGCTCTCGACGGACCGAAGCATACGCAGCGCTCAGCGATGGCAGACCCACACCGCTCATGCCGATTCCTCTCAAAAGTAGCGCTGGTATGAGCACCAGAAGATTCAATCCGTGGGCGGCCAGATACAACATGGGGAGTGTGGCGAGGAGCGTGAGCAAGGCACCCCCGGCAGACACGCGCCGAATGCCGAATCGGTCCGTCAGCATCCCCATGAATGGATTGGTGAGCATCATGCCGATGCCAAGTGGCGCTAGCAGCCAACCCATTTCGCCCGGCGCTCGGCCGCATGCCTGGATGAGAAAGGCCGGAATCAGCATTTGGCCGGCGAACATGCCGCCGTTCGACAGAAATTGCGTGACGGCTGCGACGGAGAAAACCTTGCCCCGGAAAAGGTGCAGATCGATTAATGCGTTATCGCCCTTCGCCCGCGCCGACCAGAGGAAAGCCGCCATCATGAGCAAACCGCACGTGAGAATGATGCACCCCGCTGCACGGTTGAGTCGCTCGGAACCGTAGAGAAACATCACCAGACCGGGCGAAAGCAAGGCGAGGCCAACCCAGTCCAACTTCCGACGTGTCGTTTCATGCCGGTCGCCAGGAAGGACCAGAAGCACCAGCAGAAGAGCGATTACCCCAACAGGCAGATTGACCAGAAACAGCCAGCGCCACGACGCGTATTGCAGAATGGCGCCCGCAATCACGGGACCAAGCACGGGCGCCAGGAGGACGGGCAGCGCCATGTAGCCCGCCACGCGGGCCATGTGTTTCCCCGCCGCACGCGCGATCATCATCTGCGTCATGGGCGCAAGGAGGCCACCGCTGACTCCCTGCAAGACTCGAAAGGCGATCAGGGAAGGAGCCGACCAGGCAAGGCCACATAGCGCCGAGCACAGCATGAACGCCGAGAAGCACCATAGATAAAGCGCCTTGGCGCCGATGCGGTCGACCAGCCAGCCATTCAACGGCAGCACCAGGGTGAGCGCCAGCAAATAGCCGCTCGTGACCCATTGGATGGTGGAAAGGCTGCTGTTCAGCTCCGCCGCAAGGTTCGAAAGGGAGACGTTGACGATGGTCGCGTCCAGCTGTGCGAGCAACGCTCCGAACAATGCGACGCCGGCGATTTTCCAGACAGAAGGGTCAATCCGATCGTCTGCAGCATCGGCAAGTTCAGGAGAGTTTTTCTGCATGGCCGCCATTGAGACGGCCAAAATGCCGCGCAGAGAACAATGAAATCAGAAATGCGCCAGCACCGAGGGCGATAACGTCGGTCGTACTCTTTAACGTGAAATCACCGACGCGACACACCAGTAGATAGCCAACGACAATATTGAAGAAGCCCCACATCACATTGGTGATCGAAGAAGAAAGCCCTGCTCCGGGCGGCCTGGCGAACGGGCTCTGAAATGGCCTTCCCATCGTGCCGCTCACGACATGTGGTATGGCATTCGCAAAAAAGAAACCGCCAAAAAAGTACGCAACGACTGGGAGCCAGGACATGTCACGCGCTCCGCGTCGACAGGAGATCAAGGATGGCTTGCGTTGTGCCCGTCTCACCCAATCGAGGAAAGATCCTCTCAACGCTATTGGCATGTGCCTCGACACTGAGATCTGTCATGGCATCGACGGCGAGGGTGACGTTAAAGCCCAACTCATGGGCCTGGCGGGCGGTTGATTCGACACCAATACTCGTCGCGACCCCGCACACCACCACTTGGGTAACGCCAGCGGATTTCAGGTAATCATCAAGACCGGTGTCGGTAAATGCACCCCACGTTCTTTTGGACACGAGGTGATCCTGCGGCTGCTGATTCAACTCTGGAAGCAGGTCGGACCAATCCGGTGGGAGCTCGTGCCCAGCATGGCTCTGCTCCGTTCGGCCAGGCGCTATACCGACGACATTGACCAGAACCACAGGAAGGCTATGTCGACGAAAGACCTTGGCAAGACGACCAGCATTCTCTAATACCTGCCCGACGGGATGAACGGCGGGCATCGACGCAACGATTTTCTGCAGATCGATGACGATCAACGCGGCTCTTGAATCAAGTTGACTCACAGTCATGTAGTTCTCCCAAATAAAGGAAGTTGATTGACTTGCGTTCCCTACTCCGGCGCTGCCGACGCGACGTCAGGAGTCGCCCATCTGCCGGAGGATCGGTATCGCCGCGATGAGCGCTTCCCGCTGAGCCGGTTCCAGCGCACCGAGTGCTCCGACCAGCCAGTCCCGTTTCATGGCGCGGTGTCTCGTCCTCACCGCCGCACCCGCGTCGGTCAGCACGAAGAGAATCTGACGGCGATCCGTCGGATGGGGCTGTCGCTCGACCAGCCCTTCCTGCTCCAGGCTTCCCAGGATCACGCCCATCGACTGGGGCTTCATCAGCTCTGCACGTGCAAGGTCCGCGGTCGTCATCGGCCCGCTTTGCTCAAGGCGCGCCAGGACGCCCATTTGCGAAAGAGCCAGCTCCGTCGGGTTGGACTCGGTGCGTAGGCGCCTTATCAGGCGGCTGATGGCAGTCGTGAGGTCCTTGGCAAGGATGTCAAACGAAGGTACGGAATCGATCGTCATAGCGAGACGATATGATATGCAAGACAAACTTGCAAGTTTATCTTTTTACTTTCCGTACCCCGTCAGGCCGAAGCACGGTCAGTTGGCGCGGCCCGGCATGGGCCACCGCATAGGCCACTGCCTCGTTGGTGTCGTCCAGACTGAACTCGGCTACCTCAAACTGCCCGAGGTCAATCAGCCCGGCGCGCACCATCTGCACCATCCGGGGAATGACCTCCCTGCTGTACATCCAGACGCCACACACCGTGGTCTCGTTGCGCATCAACCAGTGGTAGTTCAGTCCGAGGTCGCCTTCGACCCCGCGCAGGCCACCCATCAGAATAACCCGCCCGCCTCGCCTGACCGCCAGCGTCGCGTTCAGGGTCAGAACGTTGTCGGTTAGCAAGCGACGCACACGCACGCCGAGCCCTGCGTACCAAGCCACTGCATCGCGCAGGAACTGCACGGCACTGCGCCTTGTCTCGTCTGGATGCATTGCCGTGTAGGCAATCCGGGCATGATCGTCCACCGCGACGAACAGATACTCCCACCCAGCGCCATCGACCGTATCGCGCCGATTGCCGGTGACGCGATGGCCTGGACGCGCGATACGGCTGAGCTTCTTAATGTCGATGTGCAACAAATCGCCCGGTGCCTCGTGTTCGTAGCGCTGAACCGGTTCACGCGGTTGCAGGTCGCTCAACCGGGACAGTCCGGCACGCGCCAGCACGCGGCTGACGGTCGAGGCCGACACGCCCACCTGTCGGGCAATCTGACGTTGCAGCAAGCGTTGCTGGCGCAATTCCACGATCAGCAAGGCAGTCGCCGGGGCGATGGCGCGTGGAGAGCAAGCAGGCCTCGATGAGGCGTCAGCCAGTACCGGCGCGCCACCGGCCAGATAGCGCCCGAGCCATTTACGCACGGTCGGTGTTGTCACGCCGTGATCGGCCGCCGCTTGCGGCACACTCGAAACAGATTCGGTGATTTCCTGAACCATCTCAAGTCGACGCGCGAAAGTGAGTCGGGCATTCTTATGGGTGTTCATCCGGCTGGGTTCCTGGAAGGTTGGGTGTTTGGCGACTTCCAGTCTCCCAGACCCAGTCCGGATGAACCATCGATACAACCTATTGAAGCTTCACATCTAATCGGCCGCAAACATGCGGGAGCGCAGCGGTTCGATGGTGTGCGTAAAAGTCCTCGCATCAAGTGTAGGGGTAGGCCGCACCAAAGAAATCAAGCGAGACCGCCTTGGCATACATATTTGAGCGCCATATAGTCGTCGAGGCCGTAGCGCGAGCCTTCGCGGCCATATCCTGACTCCTTGACGCCGCCAAACGGCGCGGCTTCGCTCGCCACGGCGCCTTCGTTGATTCCCACAATGCCCGTTTCGAGCTTGCGCGCCACGCGGTCGATGCGGCGCACGTCGTTAGTGTAGAAGTACGCGGCCAGACCGAACGGCGTGTCGTTGGCAATTCGGATGACTTCGTCTTCGTCGTTGAAGCGGAACAGCGGCGCGACCGGGCCGAACGTTTCCTCGCAGCACAGCACCATGGCGTCGGTGGCGTCGGCAAGCACGGTGGGAGCGTAGTAGTTCGGGCCGAGTTCAGTCAGGCGCTTTCCGCCAGTCAGCACGCGCGCGCCCTTCGTCACGGCGTCGTCCACATGCTTGGCGATCTTGTCGATAGCGCGCTCATTGATCATCGGGCCGATCTGCGCCTTCGCATCGGTGGCCGGGCCCACGTGCAGCGCGCTCACGCGCTTCGCGATCAGCTCACAGAATGCTTCGTAAACCGCATCATGCACATAGATGCGGTTCGGGCACACGCACGTCTGACCGCCATTACGGAACTTGGCGAGCATGAGACCGTTAACGGCCGCTTCCAGATCGGCGTCCTCGAACACGATGAACGGCGCGTTGCCGCCCAGTTCAAGCGAGAGCTTCTTGAGCGTGCCCGCCGACTCGCGCGCAAGATGTTTGCCCACGGCCGTCGAGCCCGTGAAGGTGATCTTGCGTACGCGGTCGTCGGCTAGCCAGTCCGCCACGGCGGCAATACCTTCTTTGCGTGCGGCGGAGATCATGTTGAGCACGCCGTCGGGCAAGCCTGCTTCCTGCGCCAGCACGGACAGCGCGAGCGCTGTGAGCGGCGTGTCCTCCGCGGGCTTGGCTACCACCGTGCAACCGGCGGCGAGCGCGGGCGCGATCTTGCGCGCGATCATCGCGAGCGGGAAATTCCACGGCGTGATCGCAGCCACAACGCCAATCGGCTCTTTGATGGCCATCATGCGCTTGCCACGCTGCGTCTGCGGAATGATGTCGCCGTAAATCTTAGTGGCTTCTTCCGCGAACCACGCCACGTACGACGCGCCATACGCGACTTCGCCGCGCGCTTCGGCGAGCGGCTTGCCCTGCTCCAACGACATCAGGCGCGCGAGGTCCTCGGTGTTCGCGAGGATCAGCGCGTGCCAGCGGTTCAGCACGGCCGCGCGCTCGCGAGGCAGCTTGTCACGCCACGCGGGCAGCGCGCGCGATGCCGCGTCGGTGGCCGCGCGCGCGTCGGCGGCAGCGCTGTTCGCGACTTGCGCAAGCGTGGCCTGCGTAGCTGGATTCGTCACGGCATAGCGGTGATTACCGGCAGCGGCAATCCACTTGCCGTCGATGAAATTCTCATGTCGAAGCAGTTCGCTTCGGGTCAACTCCAAACTCATTGCGTGCTCCTTGCCATCAGGGATATCGGGCGTCGATCGGGTCAATTCGACGCGACTTGTTCTTTCACCGGCGCTGCAGCCCAGGCGTCCGTTTGCGCAGCATCGGGCTGGCGATCGAGCCACTGCGCGAGATGCAGCGCAGTGCGGCCCGTGGTGTTGCGAATCTGCGAGCGGCAGCTGAAGCCGTCGCTCACGATCACGGCATCGTCGCGCAACGCGCTAATCACCGGCACGAGTTCCGACAGCGCGACCTGCTTCGCGAGATCGGCGGTTTTCCTGTGATAGCCAAACGCGCCGGCCATGCCGCAGCAACCCGTGGGCAACACCGAGCCCCTGCTCGTGGCCTGCTTGAGCATCGCCGTTTCCGCCTTCATGCCGCCGCACGCCTTCTGGTGACAATGACCGTGCAAGTGCACCTCTTCATCGAGCTTCGGCAGCGTGACGCCATACTCTTGCAGCAATTCTGCGAGCGTCTTTACCGCCCTCCCGAGAGCATGCGCACGGTCGTCGTTCGGGAACAGTGCGACCAATTCGTCGCGGAACACCGAAAGACAGCTCGGTTCGAGCACGACCACGGGCAGCTTCGACTCGATCACGTTCGCCATCTCAGACATGATCGTTTCGAGGTTGCGCTTCGCTTCGTCGAGCAGACCGGCATCGTACATCGGCCGGCCGCAACACACCTGCTTGCGCAGCAGGCGCACTTCGAAACCCTTCGATTCGAGCACGCGCACCGCCGCTTCCATCACCTCGGGCGTGAAGCCGTTGTTGAACGTATCGGTCCACAACAGCACCGGTGTGCACCTGGTGGTCACGGCTTCGGCCCGCGCCAGCAGACGCTTCGCGCTCGCGCCGTTGCGGAACGTTTTTGCAGCGATGGTGGGAAACTTCACGTCTTCGGCGAAACCTAACTTCGCGCTCACCTTTCGGAACGACGGATTACGAATCAACGCGTTCGCCACGCCGCTCACGTGCGTGGCCACCGGCAGCCAGTTGCCGATGCGGCTCACTATCGCATCGATCACATGACGACGCTTGTGCCTGTGATACTCGTAAAGAAAGTGGCTCTTGTACTTGGCGATGTCCACGTGCGTAGGGCAATCGCTGCGGCAACCCTTGCACGCGAGACAGTGATCGAGCGAATCCTTCACGGCCTCGCTTTGCCAGCCGTCTTCGATCACTTCACCCTTGAGTAGTTCGAACAGCAGACGCGCGCGACCGCGTGTCGAATACTTCTCTTCGCGCGAAGCACGATAGCTCGGGCACATCGTGCCGCCGCTCAGCGAACGGCACTTGCCCATGCCGATACAGCGCTCCGTCGCGCGCGCGAACGTGTCGGGCTTGGCGAGATCGCCGAACAGAAACGGGCTCGACACGTCCACGCGCTTATACGTCGGGCCGAGTCGCAGATTCTGGTCCACCGGCATCGCATCCAGCAGCTTGCCGGGATTCATGCGGCCGCGCGGGTCCCAGATCGCCTTGAATGCACGGAACGCTTCCATCAGTTCCGGCGAATACATGAGGTGCAGCAGTTCCCCCTTCGCCTGGCCGTCGCCGTGTTCGCCCGAGAGTGAGCCTTCGTATTTCACGACCAGCTTCGCGGCGTCGAACAAAAACTCACGCCAGGTGTTCACGCCTTGCGCATTGCGCAGATCGAAAGTGATCCGCGAGTGAATGCAACCGTCGCCGAAATGGCCATACATGTTGGTCTTGTAGCCGTACGACTCCACCAGCGCCGAAAATTCGCGCAAGTAGGGGCCCAAGTGGCGCGGCTCCACGGCGGCGTCTTCCCAACCCACCACGGGGTCCGGCTTCGACATGTCGTCACCAATGGAAGTGGCCGAAGCGCCAGTTTCGCGCACCGACCACAAGCGCTTCATGAGCCCGGCATCGCTCACGAGACGCACCGACGGTAGGCCCGGTAGATCGGGGGCGAGCGCAGCCGCGCGTTGCGCCGCCGCCATCGCCACGGCCTTGTCGGTCGCACCGAACTCCACCATCAGCCATGCATTGCCTTCAGGCAGTTCAGCAATATCGGCAAGCGCCAGACCGCGCTCGCGCAGGCCGCCGACAATGCCTGTGTCGAGCCCTTCCATTGCGATGGGCGAGAGCGGCAGCAGTTGCGGCACGCAATCGGCGGCATCGAAAATGGTCGGAAAACCGAACACCACGAGCAGGCGATGCACGGGGTTGGTCATGAGCGTGGTTTTCGCACGCAGCACCGAAACGCAGGTGCCTTCGGAACCCACGAGCGCACGCGCGATGTTGAAGCCGTTTTCGGGCAGGAGTTGATCGAGGCTATAACCGGACACCCGGCGTTTGAGCCTGGGAAAGCCTTCGCGAATCGCGTCGCCGTATTTCTCCACGAGACCGAGCAGGCCCGAAACGATTTCCGCTCGGCGACCGCCCGCCGCGAGATGCTCGCGCAGCGCGGCGTCGTCGGTCGGGCCGACCCAGAACCGCTCGCCGTCGTAGGTGAGCACTTCCAGCGCCTCAATGTTTTCCGCGGTTTTCCCCGCCATCACTGAATGCGCGCCGCACGAGTTATTGCCGATCATGCCGCCAAGCGTGCAGCGGCTGTGCGTGGCCGGATCGGGGCCGAACGTGAGGCCTTTCAGCGCCGCCGCGTCCTTCAGTTGATCGCAGATCACGCCGGGCTGCACTGTCGCCACGAGCGCCGACACGTCGATTGCTTCGATGGTGTTGAGGTACTTCGATGCGTCGATGATCACCGCCGCGTTTACCGACTGCCCGCACATGGACGTACCCGCGCCGCGCGTGAGCACTGGCAAGTCGGCTTCGCGGCACGCGCGCATAGTCTCGACCACGTCCTCGACGCTGCGCGGCACGACGATGCCGATCGGCACCTGTCGGTAGTTCGACGCTTCCGACGCATACGCGGCCCGCGTGCCAGGGTCGAAGCGGACCTCGGCGCGCGTGTTGCGGGCAAGCTGGCGCTGGAGGGCGAGCAAGGTGTTGATATCGTGGCGAGGCAAATCGTTTGAGTTCATGACATCGCTAGCGTGGGGCGCTTTTGGCAATAATGGATACGGCAGGTAAAACTTTGGTGCGGCTCAGGCGGGTTCACGCCATCGTTTAAACCGTCGCGACCGGCGTGACTGGCGAGCCGACCGCGCGCGGCAAACGCAGCGGCGGCGCAGTTAACAAGAAGCGATTGCGACCGTGCGCGTGCAGCCAGTCGGCCAATTCGCTCAAATGCCACAGCTCGCCCAGGTGCACGCCAAGCCGGAACAAGCATAAATCGTGAAGCGGATGCGAAGGATAACGCGCGTCGTCGCTCGGTGCGGCGGGCAGAAATTCAACGGCCACGTTATCCGATATCAGCGCAGCCACGTTCGAATCGACGATCCAGCGGCGCAGCGCTTCGTCGCGGCCATCAAGACCTGCGAAACCGCCTTCGAGCGCCTTGCCTTTCTGCGTGCGATATACATCGAGCAACGCTTCGTCCAGACCCGTGCGCAGGCACAGCATGTCGCCGGATTCAACCACCACATTCTGCGCGCCCATCGCTTCCATCAGGTCGCTGTACCCCACGCGCTGAGGCACCGCGCCGAACTGGCGCTTGAGGTCGACCATCACCGCGCGGCCTTGCACGCAGGTGGCCGCCATGTTCTCAATGCCGAGCCGGTAGGCACCCGGCGCGCGCTCGATGACGGGCAGCGGTTCGCCCGATTTTTCGCTGCGATAGTCGAGAGGCCCGATCACGTCGTCGCCCGCCCGAAAGCCGTTGTAAAAGCACATTTCCGGCTGACCGTCGCCGTCCGCGTCGAACCATTGGCCCATGTGAGCGAGGCTGTCCCACTGCGTCGAGTACTGCAACGCGAGCGTGACCGTGTCGTCACATATCACGTCGGTGAGATTCGCGTTGTCGCGCGAGAGCGGGTACGTCATGTTCGGCATCTCGCCGCGCATCGTGGGTTGCACGTGCGGCGGCGCGCGACGCGGATTCAGCACGCGATCGCCGGGACAGTCGAGCGGCAGGCTGAGGCAAAACGTGCGCCCTTCGCGCGCCTCGCGCAGGCCTTCCAGCACCTTCGCGCGCGTGATGAGGTTCAGGCGACCCAATTGGTCGTCGGCGCCCCAGTCGCCCCATGTGGAATCGGCGGGGCGTTGGGTCCAGCGGCGTGCGGTGATGTTCATCGACAGGTCCCGGTGGTTTGCTTAACAGTTGCCTTCAGTGGCCTTCAGCGAGTGGCGTTGCCGGCCAACATCGGCGTCTCGGCTTCGCTACGCGTTGTGCCGGTCACTGCGTTGCCTTCGGCTTCTTCGCCACGCGGCATCCAGCGCGACGTATCGAACAGGCTGATCGCAATCAGCAGCAACGCTCCGCCGGCGATGAACGACGCCATGCCAAACTTGAGGCCGAGCGAAGGCGTGACGAGGGCGATCGCATACGGCGCAACGACGCTAATCGACGTCATCGCATAGCTAATACCGATACCCGTCGCGCGCCCTTCCACCGGGAAGCGGCGCGATTGATAGAGCGGCATGATGCCGAACAGGCCGTTCGCGAACATGCCCATGCAGAATGCGCCCGCGCCCAGCAGAAAGTGGCTTTGCACCAGCGTGTAGAGCGCGGTGGACGGAATCACCACGCCGAGGAACAGGCAGATCGTGCGGCGCTCGCCGAAGCGCGCGGCCCAGTAGCCCGAAAGCGGCTTGCCGATGACCGAACCCACCGAATAGGCGATCACGAACGGGAAAATCTGGCTTGAATCCAGATGCTGCACCGTCAGCAGGAAGGTTGGATACAGCACCTGCACGGCCCACAGCATGAAGTTGATCGCCGCTGAGAACACCCACGCCTGGAACACGGCCGGATTGAAAATGAAGGCTTCGCGCATGCTGCGGCGCTTGTTGTGCTGCTGCTCGCGCTCCCAGTCTGGCGACTCGCCTACGTTACGGCGCAGGAAAAGCGTGAGCAGCGCGGGCAGGACACCGAGGAAGAACATCCAACGCCAGCCGGCAATAGGGAACAGGAAGTGGAACGCGAGCGCGGCGAGCAGATAGCCGAACTCGTAGCCCGCCACCATGATGCCTGAGGCCAGCGGGCGAATCTTCGCGGGCACGGTTTCCATCAGCAGCGCGACGGACGCCGTCCATTCCCCGCCAAAGCCGATGCCGAACAGCACGCGCATCGACATGAACGACGCGTAGCTCCATGCCAGGCCGCTCAAACCAGCCGCGCACGAAAACCACAGCACAGCGGCCATGAACACTATCTTGCGGCCGAAGCGGTCCGCGGCGAAACCCCAGCCGATAGTGCCTGCGACCTTGGCGAAACCGGTGGCGGTCACGACGAAGGCCATTGCGGGCAGGCCCGCGTCGAACACCCTGCCGAGATGCGGAATCAGAAACAGCAGGATCGTGAAGTCGAAGGCGTCGAGCGCCCAGCCTGCTGTGGCGGCGAAGATGATGCGCCAGTTTTCGCGCAACGCCTGCACATGCGTGCCCGCTTGCGCGGGACGGCTCACTGCGAAGTCGTTCATGTCGTGTCTCCTCCGATCCTTATATGCGTACTGTCTGTATCTATTCGCGGAGCGGCGCGGGTCAGTCCGTCGCGCGCACATCCGCAAAGTCGCGCGCGAGTTTGCGTGCCGCGTTCGCGAGCATCAGGATGTCCACGCCCGTGGCCACGAACATGCAGCCAAGTTCGAGGTAATGACGCGCAAGCGTCGGGTCGGAGGTGAGCGTGCCCGCCGCCTTGCCCGACGCGACAATCGTCCGGATCGCATTGTCGATGGCGTGCTGCACTTCCGGGTGCGTGGCCTTGCCGCGATAGCCCATGGACGCCGCGAGATCGGCCGGTCCGATGAACACGCCGTCCACGCCATCCACCGCGCAGATCTCTTCGAGATTGCTCAATGCTGCGGTCGTTTCGGCCTGGACGAGCAGGCATACTTCGTCATCCGATACATCGAGGTAGTCGGTGCGCAGGGCCCAGCGGGAGGCGCGGCCCACGGCACTACCCACGCCGCGAATGCCGTGCGGCGGATAACGGACGGCCGCGACCAGCGCGCGCGCTTCGTCGGCGGTGTCGACCATCGGCACGAGCAGGTTGCGCGCGCCAATATCGAGCAGACGCTTGAGCAGCGCGGGGTCGCCGTTCACCGGGCGCACCACCGGCTCGCCGTGGTACGGCGCCACCGCTTGCAACTGCGCGAGGATCGTGCGCAGGTCGTTGGGCGCGTGTTCGCTGTCGATCAGTAGCCAGTCGAAGCCAGCGGTCGCGCTCACTTCGGCAAGATACGGGTCGGCCATCGAGAGCCAGAAGCCAACCTGCTTCTTGTTCGCAGCGAGCGCTGCCTTGAACGGATTAAGCGCGGATGTCTGCGTGTTCATGAGTGCCTGTCTCCTTTAAAGGGTCGCCGAATTGAATGGGTTCCACCTTCCCGAGGAGGAACAGATAGTTGACAATCGCGATGGCGATCAGCGCGGACGAAAACAGCAGCGCGGGCACGAACGAACCGGTCGCGCCAACGATGGCGCCCGTGATCACCGGGCCGACCACGCCGCCAAGATTCGACACCGTGTTTTGCAGGCCCGCGACCATCGAAACGGCATTGGGCGGTGCGACGTCGCCTGGCAGCGCCCACACCTGCGAGGCCGCCACCGTGGTGCCCGACTTCGCGATGCACAGCAGCAGCACGGCCAGCCACGCGGATTGCGCAAACGCCGCGAGACCGATGCTCGACGCCATCAACAGGCCAATCACGAGAAACAGCTTGCGCGTGGCGGTGAGAGAGAGCTTGCCGCTCGCGAAGACGCGGTCCGAGGCCCAGCCCGCCAGAATTTCCACAAAGATCGAGGCCAGCAGGGGCAGCGAGGCCATCCAGCCCATCTGCAGCACGCTCATGCCGCGCTCCTTCATCAGATACGTGGGCAGCCACGTGATGAAGAAGTACGAGTTGTAGTTAATCATGAAGAAGCCGATGCACATCGCCCAGATGTTGCGATGCGCGAAAAGCTTACGCCATGGGGGACGCGTGGTGCTCTGCGCGCCTTCCGAGAGCCGGTCGCTTTCGATATGCGCAAGCTCCGCGGCGCTGACGCGCGGATGCTTCGCGGGTGAATCGGTGAAACTCACCAGCCACACCACGAACCAGACGACGCCGAGCAGCCCCGTCAGCACGAAGGTCATCTTCCAGTCGAACGCGGCCAGCATCCAGCCGATCAGCGGCAAGGCGATCGCGCCGCCGAGTTTCGAGCCGCTGTCGAAAATGCCGGCGACGGTCGCGCGTTCCTTGCGCGGAAACCAGCGCGTGGCGATGCCCGCGTTGCTCGGGTACGCACCCGCCTCGCCCACGCCCAGCGCCACGCGCAACGCCACGAGCGAGCGAAAGCCGCTGGCGAGGCCCGTCATCGCGGTCGCGACCGACCACCAGAGCACCGCGAAACCCAGCACTTTCTTCTGGCCGAAGCGATCGGCAAGCAGGCCCGCAGGCAATTGCAGCAGCGCATACGACCAGAAGAACGCCGACATGATGATGCCCATCTGGATCGCGTCGAGATGAAATTCAGACTGAATTTTCGGCGCGGCCGCCGAAAGCACCGTCCGATCGATGTAGTTGATCGCAATCGCAGCCCACATGAGGCCCGCGACCCACCAGCGCATAGTCGAGCGGCCCGGCCGCCGAGCAGATTGCAGCATCTGCCGTCTCCTGTCTGTTTTATTGATCTGAAAGCTGAAAACAACGCGTGAGCTCGCGTGCTCAGCTCACGATACCCATGTGCCAGGGCACGAATTCGTTGTCGCCGAGTCCGAGCAGTTCGCTCTTGGTGCGCTCGCCCGATGCCGCGCGCACGATCAGACGGAAGATGTCCTGACCCATTTCCTCGATGCTGCGCTCGCCATCGATCACGAGACCGCAGTTGATGTCCATGTCCTCTTCCAGACGCGTGAACATCGGCGTGTTGCTCGCGAGCTTGAGCGTCGGTGCCGGCTTCGAGCCGAACATCGAACCGCGTCCGGTCGTGAAGCAGATGAGGTTCGCGCCGCTCGCGATCTGGCCCGTCACCGCGACCGGATCATAGCCGGGCGAATCCATGAACACGAAGCCCGCGCGGTCGATCGGCTCCGCGTATTCATAGACCGCTTGCAGCGGCGTGGTGCCGCCTTTCATCGCCGAGCCGAGCGACTTTTCGAAGATGTTGGCAAGCCCCCCCTGCTGGTTGCCCGGCCCCACCACGCCGTTGAACTGGCCGTTATGGCCGTGCGTATAACGCTCCCACCACGCCAGGCGGTCGAGCAGCTTCCGGCCGACTTCCGGCGAGACGGCGCGGCGAGTAAGCATGTATTCGACGCCATGAATCTCGGGCGTTTCCGAAAGAATCGCGGTACCGCCGTGGCGCACGAGCAGGTCCATCGCGGCACCCAGTGCCGGGTTGGCGGTGATGCCCGAGAAGCCGTCCGAACCGCCGCATTCGAGACCGATCTTGAGATGGCTGACCGGCACCGGCGTGCGCACGACGTCGTTCGCGGCGGGCAGCATCGCCTGCACCGCGTTGATGCCCGCCTCGATCGTCGCGCGCGTGCCGCCCATATCCTGCATGACGAGCGTGTGTACGGCCTTGCCCGTTTTGAGCCCTTGCGAGTGGAGCAGATCGCCGACCTGGTTGCGCTCGCAACCGAGCCCGACGATCAGCACGCCGCCAAGATTTGGATGGCGCGCATAACCGGCAATGGTGCGGCGGAGCACGTCGAAGTGCTCGCTCGGCGAGGACATGCCGCAGCCGCTCGTTTGCGCGAAGGCGACCACACCGTCAACGTTGGGATAATCGCGCAGGCGCTCCGGCGTGAAATAATCGGCGATATGACGAATCACCGTGGCCGAGCAGTTCACCGACGCGATGATGCCGATGAAGTTGCGCGTGGCGACACGGCCGTCAGGACGCACGATGCCCTGGAAGGTCGCACGCTGGTCGGCCGGGACATAGTCCACGGGCTTGACGTCGAGGCCGAAGCCCGGATCGCGTTCGAAATCGACGAGCGTGATGTTGTGCGTGTGAACGTGGTCGCCCGGTTCGATATCGCGTGCTGCCACGCCGATCACGGTGTCGTACTTGCGGATGGGCTCGCCCGCCGCGATTCGGCGCGCCGCGACCTTGTGGCCCGCGGCAACCTGCGCTCGCAGACGGATCGCTTCGCCTTCGATGCTGACTTGATGGCCGATTGTCAGCGCCTCCCGTGCGATCAGGACATTATCGTTCTGGTTAAGCCGGATGAGCGGCCCATTGTAGGTCTTGCTGGACTGAAGCATTCGCCTGTCTCCGTGCATCGAACGGACGAGGCCGCTCCGGTCGCACTAGTAATCATCGCGCCGCGCCGGGGAATGCGCAGCCTTTCGGTTCGGTTCGCGTTACCGGTTAATGTAACCGGTAACATTGATGCGATCGTAGTACAGTTTTGGGATAATTGCCAACACCTTTTTGCAGCAGGAAGACCCGCGCCCGTGACCAAAAACCCGACAGAAACCGCCCTGCCTGCCACGCGGCGCGCCCGCAAGAGCACCGGCCGCATCACCCTCAACGATCTGGCCCAGCTGATTGGCGTCACCAAGGTCACGGTGTCGCGCGCGCTCAACAATCCCGAGCTGGTCTCGGTCGAAACGCTCAAACGCGTGCGCGAGGCGGTGCGGCAGACGGGTTACACACCAGATCTGATCGCAGGATCGCTCGCGTCCAATCGCAGCCATCTCGTCGTGGCCCTCATTCCGGCGATGGCGGGCAGCGTGTTTCAGGAAACCGTGGCCGCGCTCACCACGGAACTGGCCTCGGCCGGCTATCAACTGCTGCTCGGCCAGAGCGGCTATGACGAATCGCGCGAAGAGGCGCTGCTCGACGCCATCATCGGACGGCGTCCGGCCGGCATCGTGCTCACCGGCGTGATCCACTCGGAGGCCTCGCGGCAGAAGCTGCGCGCGGCGGGCATTCCGGTCGTGGAGACGTGGGACATCACGCGCTCGCCGCTCGATATGCTGATCGGCTTCTCGCACAAGCGCGTGGGCGAAGCGGCAGCCAGCTATCTGCGCGAACGGGGCGCGCGTCATCCGGCCATCGTTACACCGGGCGACCGTCGCGCGAAGCTTCGCGCCGATGCCTTTATCGAGACCTTCGGCGGCACCGTGCCCGTCGCCGCAGTGCCCTCGCCCGCGCATCTCGGCGACGGGCGCCGCGCGTTGTCGAAGCTGCTCGACGAGCATCCGCAGATCGACGCCATCTTCTGCGGCGCGGACATCATGGCGCTGGGCGTGTTGATCGAAGCGCACGCCCGCCAGCTCGACGTTCCCGGACGCCTCAAGGTGATCGGCTACGGCGACCAGAATTTCGCGGGCGACACCGACCCGGCGCTCACAACCATTCGTATCGACGGCACGAAAATCGGCAAGCTCGCAGCGTCCATGCTGATCGAGAAGATCGAAACCGGCACGTGCAAGCGCGCGAAGGTCGACGTCGGTTTTACACTGATCGAGCGCGGCTCGGCTTGAAGTTGTCGCCGCCACACAATCCGCCGCGGCATAAGCCAAAAGCGCAAAAGGCCCCGCAATCGCGCGGGGCTTTTTTTACGGTTTCTTCTACGCTGACGCGCGATCAGAACTTCGTGCGAATACCCGTGAACACATCCACCTGACGGTTCGTCGACGAAGCGCCGCCCGCATACGCGATCGACGCGATACGGCGATACGTCGAACCCACTCGTGTCGAGGCATCGCCCGCCGCGAGCTGGTAGGTGGCGGACACATATACGTCAGTGCGCTTCGAAAGCGCGTAATCCACGCCCAGCGTGAACTGATGCCACTTCGGTTTGAGCGATGCGCCACCCGTGCCCGGCAGATTGTTCGCGCGTCCGTCCGTGAACGTGTAGATGCCAATGAGCGTGGTGGCGGGCGTGAGCAGGTAACGGAGGTTCGCGTCGTAGTTGCTGAACTTGCGAGAGGAACCGTCCGTGTAGTCCAGTTGCGTGTGGCTGAACGCGAAGCCCGCGATCGCCTTGCCGATCCTGTAGTTCCCGCCGGCCGCCGCGATCTGCTGGCGCACCACGCCCCCGTCGAGGTTGTAAAAGAATGCGCCGCTGTAGTCGTCGCCGCTCGTGGTCGACGTACCGCCGATCGCGCCGCCCGTGTTGGTCGTCGTGTTTGGATGGTCGAGCAGCACATAGCCGCCGCCGAACGAGAGCGGACCGTTCACATAATTCACGGCGATACCCCATGCGCGGTTGTTGCCGAAACCCGTGCCTGAACCGCTTGCCTGGTTGCTGAACGCGTACATGCCGTCGACGGTGAAGCCCGCGATGGCGTCACTGCGGAACTTCACGGCGTTGTTGATGCGGAAGGTCTGGTTAAGGTTGTCGTTGTCGCCCACGTGCGTGGAGGGCGACCAGATGCCCGGACCCGCGTATTGCGCGACGAGGTCCGCGAGCGGTTCGTACTGGCGACCGAACGTAACCGTGCCCACGCCGCTCCTGGCAATGCCCACGAACGCGCTGCGACCGAACAGACGGCCGCCTTGCGCCGCCGTGCCGTCGCTGGGCTTGAAGCCGCCTTCGAGCGTGAACACTGCGCTCAGTCCGCCGCCGAGGTCTTCGTTGCCCTTGAAGCCAAAACGGCTGCCGCTCAAACGGCCGCTCGTGGCCTGAACTACCGAACCGCCCTTGATGTTGTTGACGTAGCCGATGCCTGCATCGAGGACACCGTACAGCGTGACCGAACTTTGTGCGTGCGCGACCACGGGCGCGGCGAACAGCAGTCCGGCCGCTGCGAAAAGTGCTTTTTTCATTCGAGTGACCTGATATTTAATGTGATTAGGAGTGTTATGTATTCTGACCTCAGGTGAAGATCGGGAATTTTTCCATCGACTCAAACAGCGCCGCTGCGGCTGAATTTACCGAGCGTGACTGTGCTCGCGCGTTCGCGAGTGCGTCGCCGCGCCGTCGATTGCGTCCAGTCGGATCGGCTCCACCTTCCCGAGGAGGAACAGATAGTTGACAATCGCGATGGCGATCAGCGCGGACGAAAACAGCAGCGCGGGCACGAACGAACCGGTCGCGCCAACAATGGCGCCCGTGATCACCGGGCCGACCACGCCGCCAAGATTCGACACCGTGTTTTGCAGGCCCGCGACCATCGAAACGGCATTGGGCGGTGCGACGTCGCCTGGCAGCGCCCACACCTGCGAGGCCGCCACCGTGGTGCCCGACTTCGCGATGCACAGCAGCAGCACGGCCAGCCACGCGGATTGCGCAAACGCCGCGAGACCGATGCTCGACGCCATCAACAGGCCAATCACGAGAAACAGCTTGCGCGTGGCGGTGAGAGAGAGCTTGCCGCTCGCGAAGACGCGGTCCGAGGCCCAGCCCGCCAGAATTTCCACAAAGATCGAGGCCAGCAGGGGCAGCGAGGCCATCCAGCCCATCTGCAGCACGCTCATGCCGCGCTCCTTCATCAGATACGTGGGCAGCCACGTGATGAAGAAGTACGAGTTGTAGTTAATCATGAAGAAGCCGATGCACATCGCCCAGATGTTGCGATGCTTGAGCAGCGCACGCAGCGAGGGGCGCGCGGTGGCATTCTGGCCGGGCAGCGCGTCGCTTTCGATATGCGCGAGTTCCTCGGCGTTGACCCACCTGTGCTGACGAGGCGAGTCGCTGAACGTGAACTGCCACACCACGAACCAGACCAGCCCGAGTAAGCCGGTGATGACGAACGTGAGCTTCCAGTCGAACGCCGCAAGCATTGCGGCGATAAGGGGCAGCGCGATCGCGCCGCCGAGCTTCGAGCCGCTGTCGAAAATACCCGCGACGGTCGCTCGTTCCTTGCGCGGAAACCAGCGCGTGGCTATGCCTGCGTTGCTCGGGTACGCGCCCGCCTCGCCCACGCCCAGCGCCACGCGCAAGGTCACGAGCGAGCGAAAGCCGCTGGCGAGGCCCGTCATCGCGGTCGCGAGCGACCACCAAAGCACCGCGAAGCCCAGCACTTTCTTCTGGCCGAACCGATCCGCGAGGAAACCGGCGGGCAATTGCAGGAGTGCGTACGACCAGAAGAACGCCGACATGACGACGCCCATTTCCACCGCGCTCAAATGAAACTGCGACTGAATGCGCGGCGCCGCCGCCGACAGTACCGTGCGGTCGATGTAGTTGATCGCGATGGCCGCCCACATCAGGCCGGCAACCCACCAGCGCACACTGGAGCGACTCCGCACGTTGGCGGCCTGATTCATCCGAGTCTCCTGTTGTATTGATAATCATCCATTCCCCGGCCGCGCCGGGGAATGCGTACCGTTAAGCGGTTTCACCTCGCTCGATGTTACCGTTTACAGTAACCGGTAACATAGGATGCCATCGTAGTATGGCCGCCAAATAAATTCCAGCTTCTTTTCCCTGGGGTAAGCGCCGATTCCCAAACGTTCGGTGTGCAACCATGGCGTCCCCGCCGTGCAAGTGGGCTGAATTTTTAAAACGTACGATGTGTCGGTTTGCCCAGTACTTTCGGGGCGGGTGGCGAGAAGGAAAACGCCGCTCAACATCGAGGCAAGCAAACTCTCAGTAGAGCCAGCGGATGAGCTCCCCCCGTCGATGCCAGTCTTGTCATCGAACACCTGCTTTTCTGAAGCCAGCCCAATTTCCGTCCCGGTCTTAACTGGAAAATCCCGGCTAGCGGTCAATGGAAATGCCTGCCCGGGTGCCAGCGATTCGGCTTCGTGGCCTGCTTATGTCGCCCAGCATACGAGTCCAGGCACCAGCACAAGGGCGAAGCGAAGCATGCAACCCGACTTGTCCTCTGCTCGGTCGTGAGACTGATGCGTGCTTATGGATGTCGGGCGCATCCCGGTCTCCCCTGCCACCCTTTTGGCGCACCGGCGCGCGGACAAATGCTTGCGCGCCGGACACCGATGTGTTGTCAGGAGCGCTTTTCCAGTTTCACGATGGTCAGGGTGCCGTTGACATCTTCAACGCGCACCTTGACCTTGTCGCCTTCCTTGATGTGCTTGACCATCGTGGCATCCTTCGCCTTGAACGCCATCGTCATCGGCGGCATGCCGACGTTTTCGAGCGCGCCGTGCTTCAACGTGACCATGCCGGTCGCCGCGTCGACCTTCTTCACCTCCGCGTCGGTGAGTGCGTTGTTCGACGACGCCCTCATCGCGGAAGTTTTGGTCGACATGTCCATGCCAGCCATATCGTTGCCGGCAAATGCGGGCGTGACGAAAGCGGCTGCGAGTGCGGCAGATACAACAATGAGCTTCTTCATTGGACTTCTCCGGTTTGGTTGACTGGCACTTTCGTGCCGGAAGTTACTGCTTGGGGGAAACTGGCAGCACGGGCCTGTCGCGCGCGACGGCGCTGCAACAGGAACCACGCGGCGGGAATCACGAACATCGACAGAAGTGGCGCGGTCACCATGCCGCCTACCATCGGCGCGGCAATCCGCTGCATGACCTCCGACCCGGAACCGTGTCCGACCATGATCGGAACCAGGCTCGCGAGCACGACGGCCACCGTCATGGCCTTCGGCCGCACGCGCAGCACGGCGCCTTCGCGAATCGCATCGAACAGCAGCGCCTCGGTGAGCGGCTCGCCATCCTCCAGCCGGCGATTGAGCGCGCCTTTCAGGTACAGCAGCATCACGACGCCGAACTCGGCAGCGACGCCCGCGAGCGCGATGAATCCGACTGACGTCGCGACCGACACCGCATGGCCCAGCATCCAGATCAGCCAGAACCCGCCGACCAGCGCAAACGGTACGGTCGACATCAGCAGCAGCGCATCGGCGGCCGAATTGAAGGTCAGGAACAGCAGCACGAAGATGACGACGAGCGTGACGGGGATCACCGTGCGCAACTTGGCCGCCGCGCGTTCCAAGTACTCGAACTGACCCGACCACGCTATCGAATAACCGGGTGGCAATTGGACCTGCTGGGCCACCACCTTCTGCATTGCCTTCACGGCGGACTGCAGGTCGGTGTTGCGGATATCGACGTAGACATATCCGGAGAGCCGTGCATTTTCGCTGCGAATCATCGGTGGGCCGTCGGCGATCGTGACGTGCGCGACGTCGCCGAGCTGGATTTGCGCGCCGCGATCGGTAACGACCGGCAACTGCCGCAGCTTCTCAAGCGAGTCGCGGATTTCGCGCGGATACCGGATGTTAATGGGGAAGCGTTCGCGACCGGCAATCACCTCGCCGACATTCTCGCCGCCCACAGCCGACGACACGACCGACTGGATATCGGCGACCGAGAGTCCGTAGCGGGCCGCGGCCAGCCTGTCGATATCCACGTCGATATAGCGCCCGCCGTTCAGCCGTTCTGCAAGGGCCGAGGTCACGCCGGGAACGCCCTTGACGGCCGTTTCGACCTCGGTCGCGATACGGTCAATTTGCGTCAGATCCGGCCCGGAAATCTTGACCCCTACCGGCGTCTTGATACCCGTCGACAACATGTCCAGCCGGTTGCGAATCGGCGGCACCCAGACGTTCGAGAGCCCCGGCACCTTCACCGTGCGATCGAGTTCGTCGACCAGCTTCTCCGGCGTCATGCCCGGCCGCCACTGGCTGCGCGGCTTGAACTGAATGGTGGTCTCAAACATCTCGAGTGGCGCCGGGTCCGTTGCCGTATCCGCGCGGCCTGACTTGCCGAACACCGTCGCGACCTCGGGCACGGTTTTGATGAGCCGGTCCGTTTGCTGCAGCAGTTCGCTAGCCTTGCCGGCGGAAATACCCGGTAGCGCGGTCGGCATATACAACAGGTCACCTTCGTCGAGCGGCGGCATGAATTCGCCGCCAAGACGCGAAATCGGCACCAGCGTGAGCGCCAGCGCAACAACGGCGAGACCAATCGCCGCCCACGGCCGGCGCAACGTCGCCTCAAGCAGCGGCCGGTACAGCCGTATCAGCACGCGGGTGATTGGGTTTGCGTTCTCATGCGGAATCCTGCCGCGGATCAGATAACCCATCAGGACGGGCACCAAGGTGACCGACAAACCAGCTGCCGCTGCAATCGTGTACGTCTTTGTGAACGCCAGTGGTGAGAACAGCTTGCCTTCCTGTCCTTCCAGCGAGAACACAGGAATGAACGACAGCGTGATGATGAGCAGCGAGAAGAACAATGCCGGCCCCACCTCGGCGGCCGACGTCGCGATGAGTTCCCAGCGCTGCGCGGCGGTCATCCGTGTGTCGGGAAACTCATGCTCGAATGCTTCCAGGTGCTTGTGCGCGTTCTCGATCATTACGATCGCCGCGTCAATCATCGCGCCGATGGCGATCGCGATGCCGCCGAGTGACATCAGGTTCGCGTTGACGCCCTGATATCGCATCACGATGAATGCGGCCAGCACGCCAAGCGGCAGTGACAGGATCGCGACGAACGCGCTGCGAAGGTGAAACAGGAACACGGCGCAGACGAGCCCGACGATGATGAACTCCTCGATGAGCTTGTCCTTGAGGTTGTCCACCGCCCGTGCGATGAGTTGCGAGCGGTCGTAAGTCGTGACCACTTCGACGCCGGGTGGCAGCGAGCGTTTCAGCTCGGCAAGCTTTGCCTTCACCGCGTCGATGGTCGTCAGCGCGTTCTTGCCGGAGCGCATCACGATGACGCCGCCGGCGACCTCACCCTGACCGTTCAGTTCGGCAATGCCGCGACGCATCTCGGGGCCGATCTGGATGCGCGCCACGTCGCCCAGCAATACCGGCGTGCCGGCGTCGTTGGTCCGCAATACGACATTCCGGAAATCGTCGAGCGAGCGCAGGTAGCCAGACGAGCGCACCATGTACTCGGATTCGGCGAGTTCAATGACCGAGCCGCCCGACTCCTGATTCGCCTTGCCGAGCGCGTCGGCCACCGCGGCCTGCGTGATGCCGTACGCGCGCAGCTTGTCCGGGTCGAGCACGACCTGGTACTGGCGCACCATGCCGCCAATGCTGGCGACCTCGGAAACGTCCGGCACCGCTTTCAGCTCGAACTTCAGGAACCAGTCGTTCAGCGCGCGCAGCTGACCGAGGTCATGTTTTCCGCTCCTGTCGACCAGCGCATACTCGTACACCCAGCCCACGCCGGTCGCGTCCGGTCCGAGCGAGACCGTTGCGCCCTGCGGCAAGCGGCTTTGCACCTGATTCAGATACTCGAGCACGCGCGAACGCGCCCAATACTGATCGGTCTTGTCGTCGAACAGCACGTAGACGAACGCATCGCCGAACGACGAGTACGCACGGATAGTCTTCGCGCCCGGCACGCCCAGCAGCGTCGTCGTGAGCGGGTACGTGACCTGGTCCTCGATGACTTGCGGCGCCTTGCCCGGATACGATGCCTTGATGATGACCTGCGTGTCGGACAGGTCGGGCAGTGCATCGAGCGGTGTCTCGGAGACCGAGTACAGGCCCCAACCCGTTACGAGCAGGGTCGCGAGCAACACCAGGAATCGGTTGTGGATGGACCAGCGAATGAGCCGGGCAATCATTGCGCGCCTCCGACCGGTTCAACCTTCGTCAGTTGGTAACCATCGTCTGACTGCTTGAAGACGAAATGCACCGTCTGCCCAGCCTTGACGTCGGCAAATGCGCTGGGCGCCGGCTTGTTGAACGCCATCGTCATCGCCCCCCAGCCGAGCGCCGGCACAGGTTGATGCGAGAACGTAATGTCTGCGGCGGTCACTTTCTCGACCTTGCCGGTGGTCTCGTAGGTCTGCGCAGCGGCGGCAGACGCAGACGCCGGCGCGGCCGCGCTTGCCCCCGTACTGCCTTCCAGCCTTGGCAGAACGGACTTCAGGCTCGCTTCCGAATCGATCAGGAACTGGCCGGACGCGACGGCGGTGTCGCCGTCGTTCAGGCCGCTCAGCACCTCGGTTTCGTTACCGATGTCATTACCCACGGTCACTGTCGCTGGCTGCAGGCGGCCGTCGCCGTTCTTCACGATGACGACCGAACGTTTTCCGGTCGTGATGACCGCTTCGGACGGCACCAGCAGTCTCGATATCGCCTTCTGGCCGGCGACGCGCACGCGCATCAGCATGCCCGGCGTCAGCCTGAGCGCGGCGTTGTCGATTTCCAGGCGCGCCTGAAGCGTGCGGCTCGTGGTGCTGATGCCCGGCAGGACCTCGCGGATGCGCCCGGCGAAATGCTGGCTCGGATCGCCGGCAAACGTCGCATCGACCGTCATGCCGGGCTGCACATTCAGCGCGAGGGCCTCGGGAATCTCGACGATGAGCCAGAGTTTCGACAGGCCCGCGATCTTCGCGAGCGTCTGGCCGGGTGCGACCATCGCGCCGTCGCGAACGTTCAGCTCGCTAACGACACCGGCTTCGGGCGACGTCAGCACGACGTGCGTCTGCGCTTTGCCGGTTCGGTCGAGGCTCGCGATGATGCCCTCGGGAATCGACATCGCGCGCATTCGTGCGCGGGACGCTTCAAGCAGGCTAGCGTCCATCCCGCCGCGCTTGAGCGCAAGGTATTCTTCCTGCGGCGCGAGCCAGTCCGGCACGAACAGTGACGCGACCGGTGCGCCCTTTGCGATGCGTTGCATCGGCGCACTCGCGTACAACCGGTCGATGTAGCCGGTGACGCGCGACTGCACGACATCCGAGCGCGACTCGTCGAATTGCGTTGTGCCGACCGCGTCGAATCCGCCTGTCGTTTCCTGCCGGCGCACGGTCGCATAGCGAATGCCGAGGTTCTGTTGCAGACCCGGGTCAATCTTGATGCCGGACGAGCCGCCGCCTTCGTCCGCGTAGACAGGCTCCAGTTGCATGTTCATGAAAGGCGATTTGCCGGGCTTGTCGAAATGCTGGTTCGGCACCATCGGGTCATGCCAGTACAGCACCTTCCTGCCGGTCTTCGGGTCAATCTTGTCGCCTGACAGAACCGCGGCTGTCGACGCTGCCGCGGCAGGCATTGCCGCATGGCGTGTGCCTACAAAGTAGCCTGCCCCGAGCAAGGCCGCGCCGGCAAATACCGTCAGCACCGCGCGCACCAGTGGTTTTTGGGTCATATCGTTCTCCTTCACTGCGCTGCGGCCATCGTGGACGGCACCACTTGATATTCGAGCTGCGCCCACGTCTGGGACACTTCGCGCTTGAGGTCGAGCACCTGCAGTTCGGCCTCGAGCTGCGCGCGGCGAGCCGCGAACGTGTCCGCGAGCGAACCGCTACCCGCGCGATAGGCGGCGTTGGCGAGTTGCACACGCTGCTCCGCGGAGGGCAGCAGCGACTGACTCAGATTGGCGATGCGTTCGCGTCCGCTCGCCAGCGTGGCGGATTGCGTGCGAATGTCGGCCTGAACCTGTCGCAGCGTATCCTCGTACATCAGCCTCGCCTTCGTGGCGAGCTCGGCCTTTTCCGCGACGTCGCGGTTTTGACGGTTTTTCCGGTTCAGCGACAACGGAATGGTGACGCCGATCGACACCATGTTCGAGTACGCGCCGCCGCGTTGCTGGTACGCGACCTCCCAGGTCCAGTTCGGGCTGCGCTCGCTGTTGGCGACTGCTGTATCGGCTTCGGCGACCGAAATGTCGTCGGCTGCAGCCACGAGTGTTGGCTGCGACAGGCGCAGTTGCTCGGGAGGAAGCGACGATACGAACGACTCAGGCGCCGGCGGTTCGCCAGTCACTTCGGAAACGGGAGCGGCTGTCCAGCGCGACAACCCTATGAGCGCGGTCTGATAAGTCTGTTGCGCCTTGAGCACCTGGTCTTGCGTCTGCGCGAGCATCGCCTGCGCCTGCACCACATCGGCGGCGCTCGCCTTGGCGCCGCGATACGATGCCTTCGTCGCAGCCAGTTCGTGACGCATGTGGTCGAGCAGCGCCTGCTGCAGCGCGAACGCTTGTTTGGCGTAAGCGGCGTTCAGCCAGGCCGTGGCGGTTTGCTGGCGAACGTTAGCGAGTTGCACGAGGTAGCCGGCGCGTTCACGACCGACCATTTGGTCAGCGAGCGCTGAGCGCAGCCGCCGCTTGTCGCCGGATACCCATTCCTGCTCGATGCCGATGCGCCGCATCGTCATGAAGTCCTGACCGACGGTAAAGCGCTGAGGACCGTTGATCGGCAGGTTGTCGATCCCCGCCTTGAGCATCGGGTCCGGCAGTTGGCCGGCTTTGACGGCCTCCTCCGAACTGGCGCGTACGGACGCCTGCGCAGCCTGCATCGATGCGGAGCGATCGGTCGCCGACTGTAGCGCGGCGTCAAGTGTCAACGGTGCCTGCTGAGCATGCGCGACGCCCGCGACGAGTAACGCGCCAAAGAGCACGCGTGCACGCCAAGGAACACGCCGACGCAGCGGCGTGCTGAAAATGAATAGCATGTTCTAACCCCAAGGCGAAATCCCATAGGGATTCCACGTCCGGTATAGGACGAAACTCACCGCAACTGCGGTGAACCTGTCAGCGAGGGACTAGACGAGACGCGGGGGGCGCCATAACCCGTTCGGGTCACGGACCGGGAGA
The DNA here is from genome assembly GCF_001534535.1 of Burkholderia sp. MSMB1459WGS. Classification (NCBI taxonomy): domain Bacteria; kingdom Pseudomonadati; phylum Pseudomonadota; class Betaproteobacteria; order Burkholderiales; family Burkholderiaceae; genus Burkholderia; species Burkholderia sp. MSMB1459WGS. The sequence continues at coordinate 391,391 of NZ_LPMU01000044.1, read as the reverse complement.
GACTGGGCGTAATGGAAGATGACGGGCATACCAAACGCAGCCGGACGGCTAACATCGGTCTTGGCGGCCGGATGATAGAGGCTGCCGAACTGGCATTGGGCGGTGACCTTGCAGAACGCACCCTTCGCCTTGGCTTTATCGACAGCCGAGGACTTCATCAAATCGCAGCCAGGCAAATCGCTGGACATGCTGGCGTACGCGCCCATCGACATGGTTTGCTGCATCGGACATTCACCGGTCAACCCACTCGCTGCCAGCCCGCTGATGGGCAGCACCACGCAGAGTAGCGAGAGGATGAAGGTCCGGAGCAATTTCATGGCGCGAATTATAGCCTGTACTCCGACGTGGTTGCGGTGCGTTATTGAGGTACTTTTCAATTTCTGGCCACCGACGCCAGTTCTGTATCGTCAGCATACGCATCCAGCGTCCGACGACTAGGAGGCGCCCGACGACTAGCGCCATCGTCCCTGGAACACGTCTGCCGCGCCGACAGGCGGCAAACCGCCTGCCCCTGAAGGATGTCAGCGGTGCAGTCGCAGTCTGTCGACCAGCAGGCGGAACGCCGCAGAATTGTTTTTTCTGGTCGGGTAATACAGGTGGTAGCCGACAAAGGGTGCACACCAATCATCCAAAAGACGGACGAGACGCCCGTCACGAATCAGCGGCGCAGCATGGTCTTCGATTAGGCAGGCAACGCCCTGCCCGTCCGATGCCGCGGCAAGCATCATGTCCGGGTCATCGAAGGCCAAAGGTCCTTCAACGCGCACCTTCAATTCCTGCCGGCCCTTTTTGAATTGCCAGGCGTAGAGCGCACCCGAGCCGGGTAAGCGGAAATTGATGCAGACGTGCCTGGCCAACTGACGGGGATGGGTGGGTATGCCGCGTTGGGCAACGTAGCCGGGCGCGGCGACGATCGCGAGGCGAAGGTCGGGGCCGATCTTTACCGCGACCATGTTTGGTGCGATCAGTTCTCCCAGCCTGATACCGGCATCGAATCGATCGTCCGCGAGATCGCGCACGGCGACGTCTGTGTTCACCTCGACGTGTATGTCTGGGTAGTCTCTGACGAACTCGCGAAGTATCGGCCACAAAATGCTACGTGCGGCATGGCGCGGCGCAGTGACCCGGATCGTGCCGCGGGGACTTTCCCTTAGAGATCCGACGGCGCCAAGTGTCATGTCAATTGCCTCGAAAGCTGGCTTCAATCCCTGCAAGAAGGTTTCACCAGCAGCGGTCAAAGCAACGCTTCGTGTGGTGCGTGTCAGGAGACGAACACCAAGCCTCGTTTCAAGCCGCCGTAACGTGTGGCTTAGAGTGGACTGCGAGGTCTGCAGACGAGCCGCGGCGCGCGTGAAGCTTCTCTCCTCTGCGACAGCCACGAATGCATTCAGATCGATCAGGTCGTCACGGTTCATGCGTTCCCCCTTTCACCGTTTCATGATTGTCCAATATAACTGTTCTGTTTCTTTTATATCTGGAATTCAGTAGGTCGAGCACGCAAAATACAGAACCTTCAAGACGCACCAGACGATTTACGACACGCCTGCCACACCGCCTGGACCCAGATCTATCGGAAGTAACCGCCATGACCAATCATTCGCGCCGCGCCTTCCTTGCAGGAACTGCCGTCGCTGCAGCCGCAGCGCTCGTGCCATCGAGAAACGCAACGGCTGGCGATATCCCTAGCGCCGCCGTCCCCGCACCAATCGCCAGTGCTTACAAGCGTGCGGTCGGAGAGATCGAGATGCTCTGTGTCACCGATGGCTCCAACAGCTTTCCGCGTCTAGAGAACTTCGTCTCGAATGTTCCGCCAGATGATGTCGTACGAGCACTACAGGCCGCTCGTTTGCCGACAGACACCATTACGCTGACGTTCACGCCCGTCGTCCTCAAAACCGATGGGCGCTTGATCGTAATAGATACTGGGCTCGGGGAAACTGCCTTTAGACAGAGCAACGGCGTCGGCGGACAGTTCCATACCAACTTTGCAGCGGCTGGCTTCGATGCGGCCGCCGTCGATCGGGTACTCATCACGCATTTCCATGCCGATCACATTGGTGGGCTGGTGACGGCGAATGGCCGCGCAGCATTTCCGAATTCCGAAATCTGGGTGCCCGCGGCCGAATTGGCTTTCTGGCTGAACGACGGAAACATGGCTCGAGCGGAATCGCAAGCCATCATGGCGAATTTCCAGCGAGCACGCCGCATATTCGGAATTCTCGGCAACTCCGTAAGAACATTCGAGGCAAATACACAGGTCGCGCCGGGCGTCACGTCCATGGCCACACACGGTCACACGCCGGGACATACGTCCTTCGTCGTCGAATCTGGCGGCGACAAGGTAATTGTTCAGGGTGACGTGACCACGCATCCTGCGCTATTCATTCGCCATCCCGACTGGCACGGAGCCACGGACATGGATGCGGCGATGGCGCAGGAGGCACGAATCAGACTATATGACTTGGCGGTAGCGGAAGGCATGCTCATTCAAGGGTTCCACTTCCCGTTCCCAGCGTTGGCTCACCTGGCACGAGAACAGGATGGCTATCGACTGATTCCCGTTGAATAGGAAATGCAGTGCCCGCCGCGCGCGACGCCGACGCTTGTATAGGTCGTCGCAATGGACAAGGCGGCAATCGATGAACCGCCATGTTGAACTGAAGCCAAGACCGAGAATCGCTAGGTGCGCAACGACGTCGACCATCGAGCGCCGCTCTTCGATGACCTGTCGATCTGAAATGCACGCCCGCCGCGCCGGACCGGTCTTCACTTGAGGGGCGGCGCAGCACGGCGCTTAGGCTTCGCCTCAAACGGATGTCCATCTGTGGATGTCGCACGGCGACTGCTCGCCGCAGCGGAGATCCTTGACCTCAGACGCCAGCCCCGCGCCGGCATTCGGAATGACGATATGGAAAATCTGCTCGCGATTGGCATAGCGGATATGCACACCCAACTTCCCAGGATGGCCGGGAATCACCAGAACTCTCCAGTTAAGACCGGACCGGAAATTGGGCGAACCTCGGTAAATATAGGCCCAATTGATTGCCCCGATCGAGTTATCAGCATCGCCTTCAAAGGAAGAAGTGGACAACTCACGCAGGCGTAGTGTTCGCAGTTTGAAGTAACGGTTTCACCGCGGCGTTACCGGTTCGAATTAGGAATTCTGAACTGCCTCGCTTAGCGCCCCGTCGCCGCTGTCGAATGCCTGGGTCGACAGGACATTGATTAACGCAGTTCGTTTTATCAATAAAATGAAATGCTAAGCTTTCTGAACCTGTCTGCCGATAACCGGTGCACGAGCCTCCGCGTTACGTACCAGTATCAACCCGCTTCTAACCGAATCACCCTCTTACAAGTCTCTTACCGTGTTCCTCGATTTCGTCAGGCGCGCGGCCGTTCTAGCGGGGCGCCGTCCGTTCTTCCTGGGCGCGCTCGGCACGCTCTTGGCGACAGGTGTTCTGGCAGTGAGCCTAGTTACACTCCTCGCCACGCGCGACACAGCGATCCGGCACGCTCACGAGACGTCGAGAAACGTTGCCGCTGTTCTTGCGAGCAACATCGCGAGCACCGTCGGCTTGTCGGATCAAGCGCTACAGACTCTCACTGCGGCGCTCGACAAACCAGCCGTCCAGCACATGAGTCCAGCTCTGCGGCATGAACTCCTATTCAACCGCACCGCCGCTTGGCGTTATGTTACGAGCATGGGCGTGACCGACGAGCGCGGACAGTTACTGGACGGCTGCTGTTCGAGCAGTCATCACTGGGACTTCAGCGATCGCGATTATTTCGTCGTGCATCGCCAGTCACCGGACGTCGGCCTATATGTTTCCAAGGTATATCGTGCCCGGTCGCGCGGCGGCGTGGAAGCTATCGCGCTGAGCCGGCGAATCAACAACGCGGACGGATCGTTCAAAGGTGTGGCGCTTGTCGCGATCGACCTGGAATACTTCGCGCACCTTCTCGATGGGCTAGACGTTGGTCCACACGGCGTCACGGCAATCGTACGGACTGATGGCGCGCTTGTCGCAAGGAATCCGTATCTCCCACTCGCCATTGCGCCAAACTTCAGCAGGTCGCCGACCTTTTCTCGCATGGTGGACCACGAGTCTGGCTTCTATGCAGCGCGCTCCTCGGCCGATGGCGTGCTGAGGCTCTACACGTTCCACCGCGTGCCGGGCTCGCCGCTGATTGCGGTCGTGGCACCCGCGATCGACGACGTGCTGGCTTCGTGGAGAACGTTCTCATGGATCGTAGGCATTTGTGCCTCGGCTCTCAGCTTCGCCTTTTGTGTCGTGGTCTGGTTGCTCGCGTTTTCCCTTCGCGACCGCGCTCTCGCTGAAGACCGGCTGACCGAACTCACGCAAACCGATCCGCTCACCGGTCTGCAGAACCGCCGCGCACTCGACGAAGTGCTGCGGAACGAATGGGAGAGGTTGCAGCGAAACGAAAGTTGCCTGTCGGTGCTGTTCGTCGATGCCGACAATTTCAAGCAGTACAACGATAAGTATGGGCACGCAGAAGGCGACGAGGCGTTAAAGCATTTCGCGAAATGCATAACGCAATGCGTTCGCCGTCGTGGCGATTGCGCAGCCCGGTACGGCGGCGAAGAGTTCGTGGTGGTGTTGCCTGATACGTCTGCGGCGGAGGCTTCGCTTATAGCCGAAGGCATACGGGCGACGCTAGAGCGATCGTGGCATGTCGAGCACGAAAACGGAAAGGCTGGCATTCACCCCTTCACGGTGAGCATCGGCTGCGCGACAGGTCGGCCCGGACACGGTGCCGCATTTGAGGATCTGACAAGGGCGGCGGACCTTGCGCTCTACGAGGCCAAACGCGCAGGACGTAATTGCGTCAGATCGGCGACGCCCAAAGATGTGAAGGAATTGAGAAAGGTGCCGTAACGCTTTCTACATCGACGCCAAATATGATTCTGCCTGCGCGATCCCGACCGGTCGCGCAAGATGCCGCAATAGCTTCTCAGTCCTTCGTGCCTGCAAGAGGCAGTAAACTGGAGTCGAACATATGGGTCTCGCGAATCTGTCAGTAAGAACAAAGCTCACCGGAACATTCGGCGTACTTGCCGCCATCGTATTCATTGCCTCAGGCGTTGCCTTGAACGCTCTAAACGATGCTAACGACCGCTTTTCCGGCTTCGTTCACGGCATAAATGCACGCGCTGAATTGGCCCAATCTGTCCGCGCCGCAGTCGACGATCGCGCGATGGCCGTACGGAACGTTGTACTGGTCACGACGCCGGCGGATGTAAATATCGAAAAAGCTGCCGTAATCGATGCCGAACGTAGGGTCGAGGACAATCTGAAAAAGTTTCAGGCGATGGTTGCCAGCGCCCCAGACATAAGCGAAAGGGCTCGCAGTGCCGCAACCGACATGGCTAGAATTGAGGCACTTTACCGTCCCGTCGCCCTCGATATCGACAGGCTTGCCTTGAACGGTCAACGCGAGGCCGCCATCGCGGAGATCGACACGAAATGCAGGCCATTGCTGTCTGCTTTGATCAAGGCCGCTAATGACTACGCCGACGCGACCCATGAGCATGCCGCACAGATGATATTGGACTCGGAAGCCCAATACGGCCGACAACGCAATCTACTAATTGTCATGTGCTTGACCGCCGTCGCGCTAGCAGTGGTAGCGGGCGTAGCAATTACAAGAGGCCTGATGTGTACGCTGGGTGCCGAGCCGACAGCGTTGCGCGAAGTCACGCACAGAGTAGCGGCTGGTGATCTGAGGCCTATCGCTGGCGCGGAGAACGCAGCGACTGGAAGCGTGCTTGCGTCGATGAACGAAATGCAGGCCGGCCTTGTGCGCCTCGTCGGTCGAGTCCGCACCTCCGCAGACGCTATCGCTACGGGGTCTAGGCAGATCGCCTCTGGCAATGAGGACCTATCTACGCGAACTGAACAGCAGGCCGCATCGCTGCAAGAAACCGCATCGAGCATGGAACAGCTCACCTCCACGGTGAAGCAAAACGCCGAGAACGCGCAGCACGCGAGCTCGCTTTCAGTCAATGCGTCTGAAATCACACAAAAAGGAAACAAGGTGGTGAGCCAGGTGGTCAACACAATGGGCGAAATCAGCACGAGTTCGACCAAGATTGCGGAGATCACAGGGATCATCGAAGGGATTGCCTTCCAGACCAACATTCTGGCGCTAAACGCAGCGGTGGAGGCAGCCCGGGCGGGCGAGCAGGGTCGCGGGTTTGCGGTTGTCGCAAGCGAAGTTCGCAGTCTCGCACAACGCTCTTCCAGTGCGGCGAAGGAAATTAAGGACCTTATCAGCACATCCGTTCAGAAAGTCAGGGATGGTTCTCTCCTCGCAAATGACGCGGGAAAAACAATGACGGAAGTCACCGACGCCATCGCGCGCGTGACCGACATCATGGGCGAAATCGCCGCTGCATCGATTGAACAAAGCAGGGGCATCGAACAGGTGAGTCAGGCGATCACGCAGATGGACGAAGTCACTCAGCAAAACGCTGCGCTGGTAGAGCAAGCGGCGGCCGCATCAAAGTCACTCGAAGACCAGGGCCGTCAACTGAACGAAGCGATCTCGTTCTTTTGTTTCGATGCCGGAAACGCCTCTCACACCGCAGCGGTTCCTGCATCAGCAACTGTTCGCCGCGGGCCAAGCATCCATTATCGACAGCACGGTACAGCGTAGGGTTATCGGCGCGGCCGCCGGATCAGCTCATTACGCGCGTAATGAACTGATTCCTCTCGGCGTCGGATGCGCCGCCTCCCGGTGGTCATATTTTTTTCTGATGGACGACTGAAACTGTCGCCTGCCCTTTGGGGCGTCGATTCATCTGAAGTACTGCTAGAAGCCTCGAAACATATGCGCCAAAAGCTGAGTATTTACCCTTGTTCGGACAATACTCGAAACGCACGATTCTGCGCGCCTGTGAACCCTCAAATGGATCGCAGGAACGCAGTGGACACGCCCAGTCGAAGATCCGATGAGAGGTTGCGCGACCGCGCAATCTCCTTGGTGACCTGCATCACCGTGCGGCACGCCAGCGTCAGTTCGCCATGTGGCGACATAGCCAGCGCAATAAAACGCGGCACGGACGGCTCAACCACCATGGACGCCTGTAGTTGGCATTCCTTTGCCAGGTTGGCGATCGCGTAAGGTCCGAGCAACGCGTAGATGCCGCCATCGGCCACGATGTGTCCCTGCAGGCTCAACGAGTCGGCTTCTGCCGCGAAATTCAGGGAAACCCGGTGTTCGCCCGCAATCTGTTCGAGTCGATCGCGCCAACTGTTGGGGCGACAGAAGAAGACGAGCGGAATCCCGTCAAGCTTCGAAAAAGCAATTGTCGGGTGTTGAGTCAAGGGATCGCCTTTCGCGCCGACCAGATAGGTCGCCGCCTCGACCAGATACTCGTCACCGTTTTTCGGCGTCGGACTATTTCGAAAGAGGATGGCGAGGTCGACACTGCCGTTTTCCAACCACGTATCTAGCACCGCTCCCTGGCCCTCTCGCACCTGTAACTGCACGAGGGGGTAGCGCTCACGGAGGCGATGGTACAAGCTGCTGACCAGCGGATGCGCGGTGGAGGGCAAGATGCCGAGTCGGACCACGCCAATCGGCTCCTCGGCCGCACTTCGAATGTCGTTGGACAATTGCTCCGTGCTGGCCAGCCAGGCCCTGACGCGCGGGGCGATCCGCGCTCCCAATTCCGTCAATACGACCCCGCGTCCCGTCCGTTGAAACAGGCGGCCGCCGCAGTACTGCTCCAGTTCGACAATCTGGCGGCTGATATGCGGCTGACTGGTGCCGTAAGCAATGGCCGCCTTGCTCAAGCTGCCGAGTTCCGCCGCGTCGATAAATAGCTTCCAGGCCGCGTAGTTCACGCCCAGCCTCCGACGAGATATGTCGAATCAGTATAGCTGAAATGCGCGATTGAGCAGTTCTCGCATGGGACGTCCATCCCTACACTGCAACGCATGCACCGTTGTTCCAGCTTGAAGCGAAACGAGCAGCGGGCTCTCCTCTACGGAAGAGGAGCCGAAAAGCTCACATTTGGAGACGTGATGAAAGCGATCGATCTGCGCGGTTTGGTCCCGGCACCCGTTACCCCCTTTACCCGCGATGGAGCGGTGGACCACGCCGCAATTCAACGACTGGGTTCCTGGCTCGGCAGCATCGAAGGCGTTAAAGGTCTGACGGTGCTCGGCCACGCTGGCGAAGGCACGTTCATGACGCAGAAAGAACAGGCTCAAGTCATCGAAAGCTTCGTGAAGTCCGTCGACGGCAAGATTCCTGTCATCGCCGGTATCACGCTCGAAGGTACGCAAGTCGCGGTCGACGAAGCGAAGCGAGCCGTTGAAGCCGGCGCGTCTGCCGGTCTGGTGTATCCGTCGCACGGCTGGCTGCGTTTCGGCTACCAGAAGGGCGCGCCGCAAGACCGCTATCGCGCCATCCATGAAGGCAGCGGCCTGCCGCTGATCCTGTTTCAGTACCCGGATGCGACCAAGGCGACCTACAACCTCGAAACGCAACTGGAAATCGCCGCACAACGGGGCGTGTTCGCGATGAAAAACGGCGTGCGCAACATGCGTCGCTGGGATGTCGAAATCCCCATCATCCGTCGCGAGCGTCCGGAACTGCAAATCCTCACCTGCCATGACGAGTATCTGCTGCACACGATGTTCGACGTTGACGGCGCGCTCGTCGGTTACGGCGGCCTGGCTCCCGAGCCGCTCATCGAGCTGATCAAAGCAGGCAAGGCGAAAGACTACCAGGCTGCGCGCGCGATCCACGATCGCCTGCTGCCGGTAACGCGCAACGTGTACCACCGGGGCTCGCACATGGAAGGCACCGTGGCGCTCAAGCACGGCCTCGTGGCTCGCGGCATTCTCGATCACGCGACGGTGCGCTCGCCGCTGCTGCCGCTCGCGGAAGGCGCGGACGTTGAAATCGCCGACGCACTGCGTTCGGCTGGCCTCGTCGACTGACGCGGAAGTGGCGCATTCATAGCCGTGATGACGATGGCGAAGCGCCGCCCCCGCTTCGCGATTCGCAATTAAACCGTCACAACGACGCACGAACGCTTGTTTCGCGCGTCGTCCATAACAGGATCGGGAAACGACCGAACAAGCGCCAGCATCGCGACACAACAAGATAGAAACGCGATCGGTGCTTCAAAAAAGAAGACGTCCGCGGGCCCATAAAATGCAGCTTTCAGGAGACAGCATGAACACCCCTATGACCGCCTACGGCGTCGGCCTTAATCGATCCGCGAGTGAAACGCGTCCCGTAAGCGAGCAGCTGCGTGCTGCGAACCTGTTGTTCCGCATCGAGAACGTGCCGTTTTGCAAGTGGCACACCCGGGCCCGTATCGTCATGGGCAGCGCGACCCTCTTTGACGCATTCGACGCGCTCTCCCTCGCTTTCGTGCTGCCGGTGCTGATTGGTCTCTGGCATCTGTCTGCCGGCCAGATCGGCGTGCTGATCGCCGCCGGCTATCTCGGCCAGGTCGTTGGCGCGTTGGTATTTGGCTGGCTTGCCGAGCGCATCGGTCGCGTGCCGAGCGCGACGGTGACGGTTGGTGTGATGTCGGTCATGAGCGTGGTATGTGCTTTCGCGGGCAGCTTCCATATGCTGTTTTTGATGCGCTTCCTGCAAGGCATTGGCGTCGGGGGAGAAGTGCCCGTAGCGGCCACGTACATCAACGAGCTGTCGCAAGCGCACGGCCGCGGACGTTTCTTTGTTCTGTACGAACTCATTTTCCCGCTGGGCCTGCTCGTGGCCGCGCAGCTCGGCGCGTTCGTCGTCCCGCGCTTCGGTTGGGAATATATGTTTCTGATAGGCGGGATTCCCGGGATCATCGTCGCGATCCTGATTGCTCGCCTGCCGGAATCGCCGCGCTGGCTCATTTCAAAGGGGCGCTTCGATAAAGCCGAACGCATCATTGAGCGGCTGGAGACAAGCACGACGAAACGCAACCTTGATGCGCAGACGCAGAAGCCCGAGATCGACGAGCGCGTGGTGAGCCTTCTGAACGGCGTTCAGTCCAGGCAGAAGGGATCCTGGAAGGAATTGTTCTCGCCCTTCTACCGAGGCCGCACCATTGTCGTATGGCTACTTTGGGCGAGTTCCTATTTCGTGGCCAACGGCATCAACAACTGGCTGCCGAGTCTGTACAAGACGGTTTACCATCTGCCGCTGCAGGAGTCGCTTCACATGGCATCCATCTCGAACGTTCTGAGTACCTGCGCGGTGCTTGCGTGCGCGTTGCTGATTGACCGAGTCGGGCGCCGCCGCTGGGCAATGGCGTGCTTCATCATCAGCGGGATCCTGCTCGCCGCTCTGGGCCTTCATGGCGCAGGCAGCCCATGGTCCGTCATGTTCCTGGGATCATCGGCCTACGCTGTGATGGCAACCACAACGGTCCTGCTGTACCTGTACACCCCTGAAATCTACCCGACGCGCATGCGCGCCATCGGCACCGGTCTCGCGACGTCCTGGCTGCGTGCCGCTTCCGCTGCCGCGCCAGCGATTGTCGGTGTCGTACTGACCGCAAAAGGCATCGCTGCGGTATTCATCATGTTTGCCGTGGTCAGTGCAGTGGGCTTCATCGTCGCCGCGCGAATGGTGGAGACGACCAATCGCGCCCTCGAAGAGATCTCCCCGTAACCGCTCGCATCCGTTGTCGCTCCTTCTCCTGATATTGGCTCAAGGGAAGGAGCCTCCTGGCTCGAAACACCTCAAATTTCAGCGCGACAGGTTCGCGGACGCGACAGCGCTCCAAGTCATCCGTTTGCAGTCCTGATCGGGTGTCGGTGGAGGCCGCATATAAGAAGATGAATGGAGACAGCCGAAATGAAGAAGGCACCATGGGCCATGGCCCGCGCTTCGATGTGGAACGTTGCTGGCACACTTGGCGTGGCAGCGTTGCTAAGCGCCGGCCTCGCGTTGATCTCTGTCTGCGCGCGCGCAGATAGTGGTTCCCAAGTCCAACTGTACGGGATCGTCGGCACCTATGTCGGCAGTGTCAAACGTAGCGACACGCCGCAATCCACGGTCCTCATGGGCAGCGGCGGATCGACCACTTCTTTCTGGGGAATCCGCGGCAAGGAAGATCTGGGCGGCGGCGTTAGCGCCATCTTCGCGCTGGAGAGCTTCTTTCAGCCTCAAAACGGCGCGCAGGGCCGCAACGCGACAGACCCGTTCTTTTCACGCAATGCATACGTGGGATTTCAAGGCGACTTCGGTCAGCTGACGTTCGGGCGCCAAAGAAATCCGACCTATACGGCCGAATCGCTCATCAACCCGTTCAGTTCGTCGACTGTCTTTTCGCCGCTCGTCCTTCAGACGTTCGTGACCAACTACGGTGGCACGATCATCGGCGATACGGTGTGGAATAACGCGGCCAAGTACACATCGCCGGATTTTAAAGGTCTCAGCGCAACGGTGATCTATGGCCTCGGTGGCGTTGCGGGGTCGCCCGGCGTCGGTAACCTCGGAGTTCACCTGAATTATCAAGGTCACGGCCTTACGGCGGTGCTCTCCGGCCAGCGCGTTCGGTACACCGCAGCGGGGCCGGTCGGCGCGCAGTACGCCTACCTCGCGGGCGCAGCATACGACTTCAAGGTCGTGACGCTTTATGGTGCGTGGGCGATGACAAGCGACGTGGGTACGCCTACCGGCAGCCACACGTACCAGGCGGGTTTATCGATCCCGTTTTCACCGGCCGATTTCCTGCTCGCGGAGTGGGCGCGGACGCAGCGGTCCGGACCGACGCCTACTACTAACAGCCGTCGCAACACCGCCTCTCTCGGCTACGACCACTTTCTCTCGAAGCGGACAGACATCTACGCGATTTACACCTACGACAAGTTGAGCGCCCGTCCCACCGGCAACACGTTCGCGGTCGGCATTCGACACACGTTCTAGTTTTGATCGCGCACTGTCAGCAGCTTTTAATAGAGCCAGTTGACGATTCCAGCAGTTCCTGAAAAAAAAAGACTCTGCAGGCAGTGCGGCGCCTTCGACGGACCTGTACCGAGACGACGAATGCTGGGTCGGCCCTAACTCAACTCTGCCCGCGAGCGCCGGCTGTACCTCGAAAACGGTCTTTCGGGCTAGACAAGGCAGAACCGCTGTTGAGGGTCGAGTCATGCCTTTTGCGGCAGCCCGCGCCCGAAGCAATCGCCGCGCTCGGTCGTGGGAGTGGCTTCGCAGCGAGCTCCGGTGCACGTTGTCTATATCACCTTGGCGGCTGTCGCCCACTTCTCTGGAAAATCCGCTGCGCGTATACCAGCTTCGCAGCATCGAATATCGAACGTCGCCAGACCATGAATATGGAACGGGTCTTCGGCGATCATTTTTTCGATATCGCGCAGGTGATCTGCGTACGCGAGCACGAAGCCCCCGCTCTCCTGTTGAAGCGGCCCGGCAAACAGGATGTTTCCCGCCTGAACGTATCGGACGAGCCACCCCTTATGGGCATCCAGGTGAGCCTGGACCTCTTCAACGGGACGGACGTAGCCCAGCTTGATGGCGAACAGCATGAACGACTCCTTTTACTGGACGGTTTGCCCGACAGACGGGCGCAGGTCGGCGAGTATGTCCGCAACGGAGGCCCTGGCAAGCGCGATGCCCTTGTCCCGCACGATTTGTCCTTTCGATGCGCCCTCAGCCCGCACGAAGCGGACATCGCTAATGCCGAGGAAGCCGAAGAAGGCCTTCAGATAGCTTTCCTGGAAGTCCATGTGCGCGAGCGGCGCTCCCGCGTAGAAGCCGCCACGCGCGGAAACGACGATGACCTTCCGGCCGCCTGCCAGCCCAACCGGGCCGGTCTCGGTGTAACGGAACGTGCGCCCCGCCTGGGCGATGCGATCCAGCCACGCTTTCAACTGGCTCGGCACCGAAAAGTTGTACATCGGTGCGCCGATGACAATGACGTCGTTCGCCAGAAACTCCGTAACGATCATTTCGGATAACCGATGTTCCTGCGCCGTGGCATCGTCGAAGTCACCGGCGTCGATCTGGCGGAACCCGGCCGCGATCGGGCCAGTGAGATGGCGGATTTCGTCGTGAACCAGGTCCCGGTACGTCACATTCGCCCGTCCATGTTGTGCCTGGATATCGGCTACCACGGCGGCGGACAGTTCTCGCGTGATGGAATGGGAGCCCAGAATGCTCGAGTCGAGATGGAGGATATTCATTTAAGCCTCGTTGTCAGGGGAGATGTGAACTGCTTCGAAACAAGGATGGCGTTATTGCGATGCCTTTCGCGCGGCCAGATCGATCAGCCTTGCGACGTCGTCCGGGTGAGACAACATCGACATGTGGCTGGAGCGGATCGACGTGACGGTTGCTCCGATGTGCTGCGCAATGGTTTGCTGCACGGCGGGCCTCAGCGCGTTGTCGTTCGTTGTGCGCAGGTACCAGACGGGCTTGTCGTGCCAGGCCGCGTGCCTGATCTTCCCGGTGAAGGAGGCCGCCGCGACAGGCTGCTGTACCGATGCCAGCGTACGAGCCTGCCTGAACGGAATGTCCGCCGCCATGACGTGCTGAAACTGTCGCGCGTCGTCGAGCCAGATCAGCCCCTCCGCGTCCGGTGCGAGGCCCGTCATGGGTGCGTCGAGCCGTTGCAGCAGGTCGGCGACGGATTCGCCGTCGTCCGGCACCAGCGCTGACAGATACACCAGGCCCTTCACGTTGGCCGCGTTGCCGGCCTCGGTAATGACTGCGCCAGCCCAGGAATGGCCCACCAGCAACACGTCGCCAGTTTGCCGGCGCAGGACGCGCCCGGTGGCGGCAACGTCGTCTGCGAGTGAAGTAAGCGGGTTCTGCACGGCAGTGACGTGATAACCCATGCGTTGAAGTCTGACGATGACGGGGCTCCAGCTCGACCCGTCGGCGAAAGCGCCATGCACGAGCACGATGTTGCGCACGGCCGGAACCGGAAGCGCTGCCGCATGGGCAGTCGCCAACGTCGCCGTAAAGGAGAGGGCCGCGACCAGCCGGCCCAGCCAGATGGAACGATGACGCGCCATTCGTGGCCGGAAGGAAGCCGAAAGATTGGAAAGGGATGGAAGTCTCATAGGAAAGCGAGCCGTTGCAGGAACGCCTCAATTTATCCGGCTTCGGCAAACCACTACAGATGGCAAACTCGCCATCGTTGATGCAAAATTCGCCAACCTTGGTCGATACGTGGAGCGCGCCATGCGCATAGGAATCGTCGCTGTCGAGGGCAGTCTGCTCTCCGCCATCACGGGTCTTGCCGACCTGTTCTGGATGACCGGACAGGCATTGCGCACTCTGCCAGCCGGCGCAGCGTTTGGCGCGCCGAACGCGCCCCTTCCCGCTTTCGAAACCATCATCGCCAGCGCAGACGGCAAGGCCCTGCGCGACCCCCAGGGCCGGCTGATACCGGTTGACGCCTCGTTTAGCGAATTGACCCAATGCGACGTAGCGCTTGTCACCGGTATGGCGTTGGGACCGGACCGGCTGCCGCCGGTATCAGCGTCCATCGGGCAGGCTGCAACGTGGTTGCAGGAGCGGCATCAGGAGGGTGCGCTGGTTGGCGCGGCGTGTGCCGGGACCTTCGTACTGGGAGAAGCCGGCTTGCTGAACGGAAGGCGCTGTACCACCACGTGGTGGCTTCACCATGCGTTCCGGCAGCGTTTCCCGAAAGCGCACCCGGTGTGGGGTACCGCAGTCGAAGAACAGGATCGCATCGTCACGACGGGCGGGCCGCTGTCTTGGGTCGATCTGGCCTTGCACGTCATCAGGCGTGAAGCGGGCGCCGACATCGCCCGTCTGGCCGCCGATATCTCCGTAGCCGACAGCGTGCCGCTGCCGCAACTGGTTTATGCTCCGCGCGGGTTCCTCAACGCCACCGACCCGTTACTCCTGCAAGCGGAGCAGATCGTCCGCCATGCCGGTCCTGGCTTGACCGCGGAAGCATTGGCCGGCGCGTTGAGCCTCAGCGAACGAACACTGCATCGGCGGCTAAAAAGCTTGACCAACGAGTCGCCTAAGGGATTCATCACCCGCGTCAGGATCGAAATGGCGTGCGTGCTGCTCGAGCGACCACGAGCGAGCATCAAACAGGTCGCGCTGCAATGCGGCTACAGCGACGAAACGTCATTCCGGCGTGCTTTCGGTCAACTCACCGGTATGACACCGGCTGATTACAGGCGTTGGTCAGACAGGCGGAGCGTCACCAGGAAAGCGAGGCCGGTGCCGATTGAAGTCGCGGTGGCCTCCGCCGCAAATTAACGGCTAGTTGCGCGCCTGCGCGCTGTCGCTACGGAGCAACGTCTTCAGATACGCCATCACGTCGGCGATCGCCGCGTCGCGCGCTCGCGCATTGCCTCCAACGTGAGGATCGGTCTGGACACAACTGTCATGGAAGGAAAATGGCGCACCGGTCGCCTCGTTGATCAGCTCGCCGCTTTCGCTCTCGACGATATGACAAGCACGTACAGTTTGCGCGCCTTTTGCGACAACAAGGGGCATCTCGTATGGCATGTCGAACGCATGCGATGCGTGCGGAAAGACTGTCATGGTGGCGTCCCTGCCCGCTTTTCGTAGCCGCTCGAAGTACGCCGCACATGCCGGCGCAGGATCGTAATCGTCGTCGGCCCCATGAAATTCGCGGATCGGCCCGTCAACGTCGGTGTCGTCGCGATAGCGGGTCATGCAGTCCGGATAGAAGGGTAGGTAGGCGCGAAAACGAACGCCCGACACGTTCCACAGGCGGTTAAGCCTCGTCATGGCCGCATAGAGCGTCGCCTGCCCGCCCCTGGAAAAGCCCATCAGCATGATCCTCTGCGGATCAATGCGGGAGTCATGCGCGAGCATGTCCAGCGATCGATAGGCGTCGAGAACGAGATTGAGCCGACCAAGCTGTGACTGGTCCCTGCTGGTGGACGTGATCCCACGGCCTGTGAAGCCATCGATGGCAAATGTACCGATACCGTTCTCATTGAAGGTACGCTCCCACATTTCAATGTTCGCGCCCATCCCGCTGGACCCGTGAATCAGCACCACTACCGGCTGTTTTCCGGCATGCTCCGCAAGGCGCAGGATGCCTGCCACCATCACCGGTTTGCCGCTTTTGTCGCCCGTCAGCACCTGGCTGTCGCTGAGGGTGAGCGACGGAATCTGGTGGACCTCTACATGGGCGGCCATGTCGTGTCCGCTCTGCGCGCATACGAACTGAGCGGCAATCCATAGCACGGCGGCACACAGCGTTTTGACTACCTTCATTGACGTGTCTCCAGGATGACGGACTGTCAGCCGCGACGGCCCAATCGCCCGATTCTTTTCTTAGGTTCGTGTCTGCGCACAGTGCGCGGGCTGGGCGTGTGCAATACATATGCTTGCGCCGGCCGTCCCCCTATCGCCTCAGCGCGTGGCCTCCAACGTTCCCCGCGCGATCTGGTCACGTTCAAGCGACTCGAACAATGCCTTGAAATTGCCTTCGCCAAAACCCTCATCACCTTGCCGTTGAATGAACTCGAAGAACACGGGACCGAGTAGCGTTTGGGAAAAGATCTGCAGCAACAGGCGAGGCCTCTCGCCTACCGTGCTTCCGTCCAGCAGAATGCCGCGCGTCTTCAACTGATCGATCGGCTGGCCATGACCCGGCAACCGCGCTTCGAGCGCATCATAGTAAAAATCGTTGGGTGCAGTCATCAATGGCACGCCTGCAAATTGCAGCCGGTCGATGGTATCGACGAGATTGTCCGTGGACAGGGCGATGTGCTGAATCCCTTCACCGTTGAACTGCATCAGGAACTCCTCAATCTGTCCGCTGCCACGCGACGACTCCTCATTCAGGGGAATGCGGATTTTGCCATCAGGCGCCGTCATTGCGCGTGATGCGAGCCCCGTGTACTCGCCCTGGATATCGAAGTAGCGGATCTCACGGAAGTTGAAGAGCTTCTCGTAGAAACCGGCCCAGTGCGCCATGCGGCCACGATACACGTTATGCGTCAGGTGATCGATGCGCCTCAATCCGTGCCCGACCGGATGCCGGTCAACGCCTTCGATGAACGAAAAGTCGATGTCGTAGATGGAGTGACCGTCTTCGAACCTGTCGATCAGGTAGATCGGTGCACCGCCGATGCCGCGAATCGCGGGAAGCCTCAATTCCATCGGCCCCGTCGGAATGTCGACGGGCTGTGCGCCCAATGCAAGGGCGCGATCGTATGCGGAGTGGGCATCGCGGACGCGGAACGCCATTCCGCAGGCGCTTGGGCCATGCTCGGCCGCAAAAAAAGCGGCCTGGCTGAGGGGCTGACGGTTGACAATGAAGTTGATGTCACCCTGTCGGTACAACGATACGTCTTTGGAACGATGGCGTGCAATGAGCGTGAAACCGAGCTTCTCGAACAGGAATTCAAGCGTGTCGGGATGAGGGGAAGCGAATTCGACGAACTCGAATCCCATCAATCCCATTGGGTTCTCAAAAAGGTCGTTCATTGTGGTTCTCCACGAAATGTACAGGGTTACGCGGCTGCATTGCTCAGTTCGCCGACCAGTTCGGGCACGAGCGCGAACAGGTCGCCGACGAGGCCGTAGTCGGCCACGCTGAAGATCGGCGCTTCCGGATCCTTGTTGATCGCGACGATCACCTTCGAATCCTTCATCCCGGCCAGATGCTGGATCGCACCCGAGATGCCGACCGCGATGTACAGCTGCGGCGCGACGATCTTGCCGGTCTGGCCGACCTGGTAGTCGTTCGGGACGTAGCCCGCGTCGACTGCCGCGCGCGATGCGCCGAGTGCGGCCGACAGCTTGTCCGCCAGCGGCTCCAGCACCTTCGTGTAGTTCTCGCCGCTGCCCAGACCGCGGCCACCCGACACGATGATGCTCGCGCTGGTCAGCTCCGGACGGTCCAGCTTCGTCACTTCACGGCTGACGAATTGCGACTTGCCGGCGTCGGCTGCCGCATCGATCTTCTCGACCGATGCGCTGCCGCCTTCGGCCGCCACCGGATCGAAACCCGTCGCACGCACCGTGATCACCTTGATCGGGTCGGTCGACTGCACCGTCGCGATCGCGTTGCCCGCATAGATCGGGCGCTCGAACGTGTCGGCCGAATCGACCGCCGTGATGTCCGAGATCTGCGCGACGTCGAGCTTCGCCGCGATGCGCGGCGCGACGTTCTTGCCGTACGCGGTTGCCGGCGCGAGGATGTGCGAGTAGTCCTTCGCGATGTTCAGCGCGGTCGCCTCGACGTTTTCCGCCAAGCCTTCGGCCAGTTGCGGCGCGTCGGCCAGCAGCACCTTCGACACACCCGCGATCTTCGCTGCCGCGTCGGCTGCGCCCTGCGCGTTGTGGCCCGCGACCAGCACGTGAATGTCGCCGCCGATCTTTGCCGCCGCCGCCACCGTGTTCAGCGTCGCGGCCTTGATCGACGCGTTGTCGTGTTCTGCAATTACCAGAATCGTCATTTCTTTGCGCTCCCTCTTACAGCACCTTGGCTTCGGTCTTCAACTTCTCGACCAGCGTCTTCACGTCCGGCACCTTCACACCGGCCGCGCGCTTCGGCGGCTCGGCCACCTTCAGCGTCTTCAGACGCGGCGCGACATCCACGCCGAGGTCTTCGGGCTTCACCGTTTCCAGCGGCTTCTTCTTCGCCTTCATGATGTTCGGCAGCGTCACGTAGCGCGGCTCGTTCAGGCGCAGGTCGGCCGTCACGACCGCCGGCAGCGTCAGCGACAGCGTTTCCGCACCGCCGTCGACTTCACGCGCAACCGTGGCCTTGCCGTCGGCGATCGTCACCTTCGATGCGAACGTCGCTTGCGGCAGGCCGGCCAGCGCAGCGAGCATCTGGCCGGTCTGGTTCGAATCGTCGTCGATCGCCTGCTTGCCGAGGATCACGAGTTGCGGCTGTTCCTTGTCGACCAGCGCCTTGAGGATCTTCGCGACGGCCAGCGGCTCGACGCTGTCGTTCGACTCGACGAGGATCGCGCGATCCGCGCCGATCGCCAGCGCCGTGCGCAGCGTTTCCTGCGCTTGCGCGACACCGACCGACACCGCGATCACTTCGGTCGCGACGCCCGCTTCCTTCAGGCGTACGGCTTCTTCAACGGCGATTTCGTCGAACGGGTTCATCGACATCTTCACGTTCGCGATGTCGACACCCGTGTTGTCCGACTTCACGCGGACCTTCACGTTGTAATCGACCACTCTTTTCACCGCGACGATTATCCTCATGTATCTTCCGTTTAGTCTTTTCGTAGAATTCGACCCGCATTAAGTACGCCTGCCGGGTCCAGCAGGTTCTTGATCTCCTGCATCAACGCAATCTCGTCGGCGGAACGGCTATGGTGCAGAAAGTCTCGCTTCACGACCCCGATGCCATGCTCGGCAGAGATCGAGCCGCCCACGTCGGAGACTGCGCGATAAACGAGGTCTTCGACGCGATGCAGGTCGGCCGGGCTTTCGTGGGGGCCCGACAGCACGTGAAGATTGCCGTCGCCGATATGGCCGAAGAAAAGATGACGTTGGCGTGGAAACCGCTGCGTCAGCGCTTTGCGCGTCGCTTCGACGAAGCCTTCCATTGCGTTCATTGGAACGCCGACGTCGAAAGCAGCATGCGGCTTGAGATGAGACAGTAGTTCGCCGATGGCTTCCCGATAGGCCCAGAGCCGCTGCGCGTCGTCCATCGACTGCGCCACGACGGCATCGGCAACGAGACCGCGGTCTAATGCATCGGCGAGAAATGCCTCGAGTTGTTGGCGTTCGTCCGCTTCGTCGGTGCCGAGCGTTTCGAGCAATCCGTAGACCGGCGAGGGTGAGCCGAAGGCGGGTCGAAGTGCGTGTATTTCGCAGGCGGCGACCATGAAGTCGTCCCACATGACTTCGAATGCCGAGAGTCGCGGGAGTCTCGCGCGAGCGTCGCGTATGAGCTGCGTCGCGGCGTCAAACGACGGCAGCGCACAGAGCGCCGTGCAGGCGCTCGTGGGCCTCGGGGAAAGCTTCACGACGAGCCTTGTGATGACACCCAGCGTGCCTTCGCTGCCTATGAACAGATGCTTCAGATCGATGCCCGTCGTGTTTTTCGTGACGCGATTGAGCATGGTCAGCAGGCGTCCATCGGCTAACGCGACTTCGAGACCGAGCACCATGTCGCGCATGGTGCCGAACCGGATCACCCGGTTACCGCCGGCGTTGACGGCCGCGTTACCGCCGATCTGGCACGAGCCGCGGGCGCCGAGATCGAGCGGGAAATACCAGCCCTCATCTTCGACGCGTCTCTGCAGTTCTTCTAGCACGACGCCCGCCTGCACGGTGGCGGTGCCGCCTACGGCATCAATCTCCTCGATTGCATCGAGCTTCGATAACGAGAGTGCAATTTCGCCTTCTCGCGGTGTCGCACCACCGGCCAGACCCGTCAAGCCGCCCTGCACGACGACGCGGCGGTTGAAGCGGCTGCAGATTTCAAGTGTCGCCGCTACCTGTTGCGGCGTGCGCGGGAACACGACGATGCCAGGCGTGCAACGTGTCGCTTCGCTCCAGTCTCCGGTATGGGCCGACGCGACAGACGCATCGAGAACGACCGAAGTGTCACCGAGCGCGCATTCGAGTGCTGCGACGCATGCGTCGACCGGTTGGTTGATGAATGTGTTCATTGAGCGGGTCCGATGTTGTGGTGCTGATCGCGCCCAGCATTGCGAGGCAGCACAAAGACGATGCCGGCCGAGAGGAGCAGGAACACAGCGATGACGTAAAGCGCGACATTTGCGCTGCCGGTGTGGTCTACGATCCAGCCGATCATGTAAGGACTGACGAAGCCGGCGAGGTTGCCGATCGAGTTGATCAGTGCGATGCCAGCGGCCGCTGCAACGCCGCCCAGCAACGAAGTCGGAAGGCGCCAGAACACGGGAGCCAGGCACTGCAACCCCATGCATGCAACCGTCAGTGCCATCAGCGAGACCATGTGCTGTCCACTGTACAGCGCGCTTGCGAAAAGTCCGAGCGCGGCGGCGGCGCAAGGCACGAGATAGTGCCAGCGGTGTTCGCCGCTTCGATCCGCGCTGCGCCCCACGGCCAGCATCGCGACGATGCCGAAAGCGTACGGAATCGCTGACAGCAGGCCGACGTTCAGCGCAGACGCGACGCCCATATGTTTGATGATGGAGGGCAGCCAGAAACCAAAACCGTACTGTCCCATTGCGGCGCCGAAGTAGGCCAATGCCAGCAGCCATACTGCGGGCCGGCGCAATGCGGCGGAGAGCGAAACCGTCTGCTTCGTCTGCGACTCTGCCTCGATGTTCGCCGTCAGCCGGGCGCGCGCGTCGTCGTCCAGCCATTTCGCCTGGCGGATGCTGTCGTCGAGATAGAACAGCGCCGCGATGCCGACCAGCAGCGACGGTACGCTCTCGAGCACGAACAGCCATTGCCATCCGGAGAGTCCGGCCGAGCCGTGAAACGTCGACAGAATCCACCCTGACAAGATGCCGCCGCTGACGCCCGCGATAGGAATAGCCGTCATGAACGTCGCGATCACGCGGCTTCGGCGCCTCGCGGGATACCAGTACGTCAGGTAAAGGATGATGCCCGGAAAGAAGCCCGCTTCGGCGGCGCCGATCAGGAAGCGGATCACATAGAAGGCCGTTGCCGTGTGCACGAACGCCATGAGGCCCGTCAGCACGGCCCAGGAAATCATGATGCGGGCGATCCAGCGACGTGCCCCGACGCGATGCATGATGAGATTGCTCGGCACTTCGCAAACGAAATACGCGAGAAAGAAGATGCCTGCGCCGAAACCGTAGATCTGCTCGCTCCAGCCTAGCTCCGACACCATCTGCAGTTTCGCGAATGCGATGTTCACGCGGTCAAGGAACGCAATGACGAAGCACAGACAGAGGAACGGCACCAGCCGCCAGGTAACGACCGAGTAAGCGCGTTGTTCGAGCTGCTCCTCCTGCTCGAGGTGCGCGGTGAATGAGTGCGCCACGATGTGTCTCCTGAGTTGGAATAGTCGCCTTTGTGGTGAAAGTGTGCGTCGCGCCATTCAATACGACAAACGATGATTTCTGGCCTATTATTGAGATAAACTGTTTAATAGAGGAACCCATGTCCGCAACCCGATTCACGCCTAGGCAGCTCGCTGCTTTCCTTACCGTGGCGGACGTTCGCAGTTTTGCGCGGGCCGGCGAGCGCCTGAATCTGTCGCCGTCCGCTGTGAGCCTTCTGATTGCGGAGCTAGAAACCGGTGTGGGCTTCCGCCTGTTCGATCGCACTACGCGCAGCGTTGCACTGTCGCCAGCCGGGCGGGAGTTCGTTGGTCACGCGAAGAGCGTCATGAGGAACATTGAGTTGGCTCAGGCCGCGGCGGACGATATCCGGAATCGCGCCGCAGGGATCGTTCGTATTGCGGCTCCTCTAGTCATCGCGACGACGATGTTGCCCGCAGCCATCAAAAGGTACGGGCAGATTCATCCCAAGGTGGTTGTCCGGATTCGGGATGCGCCCGTCGATAACCTCGTCGATATGGTTGCCAACGCCGATGTGGATCTCGCCATTGGTCCCGATCAGGCTGTGGGTGATGACGTAACCCGTGTTGGTCTGTTCAGAAGCGCATGGGTGCTTTGGTGCGCGCCTGACAATCCTCTTGCAAAACGGACACGCATCACATGGGCTGCCCTGCGAAAGCAGCCGCTGGTCGCGGCAGGACGGGACTACGAACGCAACGTGTCACTCATGCGCGCAGGCGCCGCAGACGACGACCGTATTGCACCCATGGACGTGGTCGACAACATCAGCACCGCGCTTGGCATGGCAGCTGCGGGGCTCGCGTTAACTCTGGCCCCAGCATATGTCGGCTTGCTGGCGAGACCGCTTGGCCTTGTCATGCGTCGGATCGTGGAGCCGGAAGTTATGCGCCAGGTGTGCCTCTATCATTCGTCCAACCGCGCAGTCTCCCCAGCGGCCGAAGGATTTCGCCAGCATCTGATGGAGTGCTTAGGCGGTAAAGACGATCTCGGCATGCGCCCGAGCGCACGGAACAGAAACGGCCCAATCTCAGAGGTTCACTCCGATTCTCCTTCTAACGACTAACGTCGACCGCACTCGCTGCTATCTCTTACATGAGTTGATCGGCTCGAAAATAAATCGCGTGATGCGCCCCATGGACCGGCTATGAGCGTGGCTTGCTACCGTGCTCGCGCCACTCACGCGGCGACATAGCAAACCTCTCGCGAAACACGCGACTGAAATGCGACATGTCGTTGAATCCCCAGCGCAATGCGATGTCGGACACGCGCAGCACCGCGCATTGCCGATTCGCGAGATCCTGCGCGCACCGTTCGAGCCGCAGGTTCCATACGTAACGCATCAGCGACGTGTTCTCGGCCTCGAACAGCTTGTTGATGTACCGCGACGAAATCCCGATCGACCGTTCGATCATCATCGGGCTCAACTCCGGATCGTGCAGGTGCTCGAGCAGATGCCGCTTCACACGCGTCAGCGTCAACGCCTTCATCCTCGATTGCGCAAGGTCGTTGCGCTGCATGCCCCCGAGCGTCATCGCGATCAGCGAAATCGCGGTATCCGACAACTGCCGCATCTCGTCCTCGGTCACGCTACGGACTTGCGACGACATCTGCTCGAGAAACGCGCGCATGACGCTGCCGACGCCCTCGCGGGTTTGCGTCGGGCACGCCGTGCGGTGCTCCATCCCGATGACGAGCTGGTTCAGGGTCGTGCGGGGAATGCTGACGACGATCTCGCGCCACGACCGGCCGAACTGCAGGTGGTGCGGCCGGGTCGCGTCGTAGATCGCGAAATCCCCGGGGTGCAGCGTGACGATCTTGCCGTCCTGCTCGACCGATTGGCTGCCCTCGAGCATCAACACGCCGAAATACTTGTCCTCATACTCGCTGCGCGCCTGCCGATACCGCCGGATCACGGCCTGCTCGCTCGCGTGGATTTCCGAGATTCGCATCTTTTCGCATTTGCGCTGCCGCACCTGGCCGAAGAAATCGTCTTTCTGCACGGCCGCGATCTGCACGTCCGCGAACAGTCGCAGAATCGTCTCGCGCCAGAATTCGATACGCTGGCTGAGCGAGCCTTCGGTCGCGACCTCGATCGCCGAATTCGTCCGCTCATCCGGCGAGCTGTCGGACGCCGGGCCGGGCGCGTCGCCGCTTGCGGCGCGCGCGATAGGACGCATCGTCATGGTCGTGCCCCACATGGGTTAGCAAACACGCAGCCGGTAGCGTGCCCGTTCAAAAGCGCATTGTCCAATCGATCGCCGTGTACGCCGCGTTGCCGGTCGGACCGGCACGCGGCGCGGCGGCGATGCGCTACCGCTCCGGACATGTCATGCGAATGTCGTCTGCCGCCAGTCGGAAGACTGTTCGTACGCGTATGCGCAGCGGTAGAGCGTCGCCTCGTCGAAGCGGCGCCCGACCAGTTGCAGCCCGATCGGCAGATCGTCGGCCACCCCGCACGGCAGCGACATGGCAGGATGCCCGGACACGTCGAACGGCGCGGTATTCGCGAGCATCTCGAACGCCCGCGTCAGCGACTCGGACATCGCACAACCGGGCTCCGGCAGTTTCGACGCGCGCATCGGTACGGTCGGCATCAGCAACACGTCATACGATTGCAGCGCCGCGTCGTAAGCCGATCCCAAGCGTCGCGCGAGGTTCTGGCACTTCGCGTAGTAGCGCCCGCGATACCGGCTCGTGAAATATTCGCCGAGCAGCATCGTCACCTTCACGGTATCCGGCAACTCGTCAGCGCGCTCGCGCCAGCCCGCGTGATGATCGATCATGCCGGTCACATACAGGCCGCCCCAGTTGAAACCGTGGCTGTTGCCCTTCATCATCTGCTGCGTCGCCCCCTCGGCCGCGATCGGCAGCCAGATCGCGGTGCCGGCCGCATGCAGCGGCACCGACACCTCTTCGACGCTCGCGCCCAGCTTGCGCAACCGGTGCGCAGCGACCAGCACGGCCTCGTCGACCACGCTCTCCGAATTCGCGAGCCCGAACGCCTCGCGCAGGATGCCGATCCGCAGTCCCGCGATGCCGTCGCGGATCGCGCCGAGATAATCGGCGCGCGGCGGCAGCGCCCGCTGGCGCGGATCGAGCCCGTCGTCGCCCGCGATCACCTCGAGCAGCAGAGCGTTGTCGAGCACGTTGCCCGTCATCGGCCCCAGATGATCAACGGTCGCCTCGATCGGCATCGCGCCGGTATACGGCACGAGCCCGTGCGTCGGCTTCATCCCGTAGATGCCGCAATAGGCGGACGGGATCCGGACCGAGCCGCCCTGGTCGCCGCCGAGCGCCATGTCGACCTCGCCGCTCGCAACGAGCGCGCCGCTGCCCGACGACGAGCCGCCGGACGAATGCCCTGCCTTGCGCGGATTGTGCACCGGCCCCGACGCGCTCGTGTGCGAGCCGCCGGAAAAACAGTAGTACTCGCAGGTCGACTTGCCGGCGATCGTGCCGCCGGCGTCGAGCACCCGCGTGACGACGGTCGCATCGATATCGGGCACGTAGCCCTCGAACGTGCTCGCGCCATTGCGCATCGGCACGCCGGCGACGCAGATGTTGTCTTTCACGGCCACCGTCTTGCCGCGCAGCTTGCCGTCGGCGGCGCCGTGGATCGTGCTCTTTTGCGCCCACGCGCCGTAACGGTTCTCGTCGCCTTCCGGGCGGTAGCCGGGCGTGCGCGGGTACGCAACGACGGGCAGATAGTCGGGCAGCGCGTCGATGGCGTCGTACGCATCGAAGTTCGCCTGCAGCGCATCGTCGTAGTCGGCGAGTTGGCGGGAATCGACGTGAAAGCCGAAACCGGCTGCAATGTCGGACAGTTGTTCTCGAGTCGGGCGTTTGATGGCCATCGACGTTCTCCAGTTCGGTAAGCGGCACCGCCGGCCCCGGCGGCGCCGGCGGGATTCAGCGGGCGACGTTCAGCGGGCGACGGCGTCGCGCATCATCCCGGTGCGCGGATGGCAGTTCACGTATTCGTAGACCTGATGCTTCGCATCGAACACGGAAACCTCGTGATACAGCCGCAGTTTCGACAGCCCGGTCACGACACGGAAGAACGTGACGAAGATCCGCAGGTGCGTCGGATGGGATTCGGCCCAGCGCTCGAGGCGGTCGAGCGAACGCCAGTGGCCGATGTTGTAGCTCTCGTCGAGCACGTTGCCGTCGAGATCGATCGAGCGCACGTAGCGATTGCTGTAGCAGCCGACCTCCGCGCCGTTGTCGCGCAGGAATTCCATCCCGCTGCGCAGCGTCGGCTCGATCTCCTCGAGATACAGCCGGCGCTCGTCGTGTTCGGCCGCGCGCCAGTCCTGGCCGGAGCGAATCAGCGCGATGTTGTCGTGGGCCAGTACGACCACGCGGCCGCCGCGGGCCGGATCGCCCTCGACGATGCGCAACTCGCCGTCCGCGCGCATCCAGTCCGTCTGCGAGATCGGGAACCGGTCGCGCATCGATCCCCAGTAGCCGTGCTCCTCGATCTCGCCGCTGACGCCGTCCATGATCGCGCCGACGCCGGGGAAATCGCTGGTAAATGCGTAAAGCGTCTCGAACTGCTCGGCGCGCGGCGCGACGATTTCCCGGAAGTAGCCGATGCCGTCCGCGAGGCGTGCGTCGGACGCCCACCACTCGACGACTGCCGGCGACGCGATCCAGCGCGCATACGCGGCCGGATCGCGCCAGTAGCCGACGACGATCAGGTTATCGTAACCCTGGTCGTCGGTGTGTTGCGTCAGATCGAAGTTGTTCGGGCCGTCCTGCGCACCGAAATCGGCGACGATCCGGCGCAACGCGGCCAGTGCCGCCGCGCGCTTGTCGGCGCCGCTGTATTGCACGCCGAAATAGCCCATCACGACCTGGCTCAGGTCTTCGGCGGCCCGGGCGACGTACATCGGGAACGGCGGCTGGTAGTCGTCGGCGACGCGGCGCGACAGCGTCCGCGGGCAGACCAGGTGTTTGTCGATGGCGGATTCCATGCATGACCTCTCTGGAAAGGGAATCGGATGTCGAGGTATCGACGTTGGGGAGACGGCGCGACAGGCACCGGGCGTATCCCGGCGCCCGCGGGTCGTCAGAAGATGTGCGCGTAACGCAGCCCGGCGAGCACACTGTTCTTCGGGCCGTTGCGCACGCTCAGATCGGTGCCGAGCTGGATTTGCACCTGATCGGACTTCGTCACGAATTTCGCCGCGGTGAGCCGCAGGCGCGTCGTGCGAAGCGCGTCGTTGTTGTCCGCGCCGTCGACGCTCGTTTCACCGCCCCAGAGCTGCGTGATGCCGATCCCGAGCGACGTGCCCGGATCGGGCATGTAACGCACCATCGCCTGCGCGCTGTAGCTCATCCGCTGATGCAGCGTCGCGCCGCTCGCGCCGTACGACGTGTTGTTGCCGTACCAGATCGCGTCGCCGACGAGATCGAGCGCCCACTGCGGCGAAAAGTGCTTGACGTAGGCCGCCTGGAAATCGAGCGACCAGCGGTTGGCGCCGAGATTGAGACCGCGGTTCTGGTCGTAGCTCCCGGTCGGCGCGTAGACGTAGACCGTCGCGGCGACGACGTCCTTCGCTTCGTTCAAGCGGAATTTCAACGGCGCGGTCAGGATCACGTCGCCGACACCGTTCGTACTGCCAAGCGCGCCCGCGTTGCCGAAGCTGCTGATGTGACCGAACGGCAGCAACACCTGCGGATCGATCGTGAGCCTGTCGGTGAGCTGGAACACATGCAGCAGGCGGGCGATGCCGACATTGGACTGCAGGTCGAAATCCGACGTCCGATGGCCGTTCGCGTAGTACGCGTTCGTCGCGGAGTAGTTGTAGTACAGCACGCCGATCGTCGCGCCGGCCGGATACTGCTCGTAATCGCCGGGATCGACCTCGACCGCGCCCGCGTAATGCGATGCGACGACCATCAGCGACAAGCCGATCACGCGCGCGATTCGCTTCAGTTTGATTCTGTTGACGTTGTCCATCATGCTCCTCACCTGGATGCGCAGGCACCGCCACGTCCGACGCATGACGAACGGGAACCGTCGCCGGACGGTGGAATCGCGGGGTGCTGGCTGACTGTTGTTCCGCCGGTCCATCGGGGATGCCGGCGATTCGCGACATCGAACGGCCGTCGCTTGAGGATGAGAATAGGAAGGCAAAATCCGCAGTTCTGTTTTCCGGCGGAACAAGAAATTGGCTGTGGCGGACCTGCGCTTCCGATGTCATGCAGCGGTCGCAAAACGTGCGCCGGCTGCCGCTGTTTTCGTGCCGGGCGCCGCGCCAATTGCCGCCCATCGCGGTGCCTCCGTGGCGCGTCGGCTCCATGCCGCGCCACGGGGCCGTCTCAGCACAGTTTCCGATCCGTGCCGGCAAAGAACCGCGCTTTTTCTCTTCTTACCCTGCTCGTCGAGCGTGACCGACACCACGCGTCCACGCCCCGCCACGGCAATACCCACGCGACGGCGGCGGTCAACCCGAACCACGACAAGGAACCCCACGATGAGCGCTACCCCTTCCGCGGAAACAGCCTCGACGCCCGGCGAACGTGCCTGGGCGCTGTTTCGCGTGATGAAAGAGAAGAACCTGATCCCCGACGGCTATATCGAAGGCCTGACCGAGCTGATGTCCACGACGTGGGATCCGGCCAACGGCGCGCGCATCGTCGCGCGTGCGTGGGTCGACCCGGCGTTTCGCGAACTGCTGCTGAAGGACGGCACTGCCGCGTGCGCGCAGTTCGGCTACACCGGCCCGCAGGGCGAATACATCGTCGCGCTCGAAGACACCCCGACGCTGAAGAACGTGATCGTCTGCAGCCTGTGCTCATGCACGAACTGGCCGGTGCTCGGGCTGCCGCCCGAGTGGTACAAGGGCTTCGAATATCGTGCGCGGCTCGTCCGTGAAGGACGCACGGTGCTGCGCGAACTCGGCACCGACCTGCCCGACGACGTCGTCGTAAAGGTCTGGGATACGACCGCCGAAACCCGCTACCTCGTGCTGCCCGTCCGTCCGGCCGGCAGCGAGCAGATGAGCGAGGAACAACTGCGCACGCTCGTCACGAAGGACGTGCTGATCGGCGTAGCGCTGCCGCGCGCGCACTGACCCGCCTCCCGTTTCGCTTTCGTCCTTCATCCCGGAGATCACATATGGACGGCTTTCACGACCTCGGCGGCTTCCAGGGTTTCGGCCCGGTGCCGCACACGATCAACAGTCTCAGCTACAAGCCGGTCTTCAAGGAAGACTGGGAGCATCTCGCGTACAGCCTGATGTTCGTCGGCGTGGACCAACTGAAAAAATTCAGCGTCGACGAAGTACGTCACGCGGTCGAACGCATCGACGTGCGCCAGCACGTCGGCACGCGCTACTACGAGCGCTACGTGATCGCGACCGCCACCTTGCTCGTCGAAACCGGCGTGCTCACGCAGGAGGAGCTCGACCGCGCGCTCGGCTCGCATTTCCGGCTCGCAAACCCGCCGACATCCGGCGGCCGGGCGGCACCGCCCGACTCGACGCGGTTCGAGGTCGGCGATCGCGTCGTCGTTCGCGACGAATACGTCAGCGGACACATCCGCGCGCCGGGCTACGTCCGCGGCAAGGAAGGCGTCGTGCTGCACCGGACGACCGAATCGTGGCCCTTCCCGGACGCGATCGGCCACGGCGACACCGGCGCCGCACATCAGCCGACCTACCACGTCGAGTTCCGCGTGAAGGATCTGTGGGGCGACGCCGCCGACGACGGCTACGTCGTGGTCGACCTGTTCGAAGGCTACCTGGATCGCGCGTCCAGGCAGAGCGCATGATGACGCCGGGGGAGCAACGCGCGCCGGCCGCCCCCGGCCCGAGGATTCCGGTCACCGTGCTGTCCGGCTTCCTCGGTGCCGGAAAGACGACGTTGCTGAACCACATCCTGCGCAATCGCGCGGGACTGAAGGTCGCCGTGATCGTCAACGACATGAGCGAAGTGAACATCGACGCCGACGATGTGCGGCGCAACGTCGAGCTGCATCGAGGCGAGGACGAACTGGTCGAGATGAGCAACGGCTGCATCTGCTGCACGTTGCGCGCCGACCTGCTCGAGCAGATCGGCACGCTCGCGCGGCAGCGTCGATTCGACTACCTGCTGATCGAATCGACCGGCATCTCGGAGCCGATGCCGGTCGCGGAGACGTTCGCGTTTCTCGACCGGGACGGCTTCAGCCTCAGCGAACTCGCGCGGCTGGACACGCTCGTCACGGTGGTCGACGGCGAGACGTTCGAGGACATGATCGCGTCGGCCGAACCGGTCACGCGCGACGCCACGCTCGCGAACGGCAGCGATTCCGGTCCGCCGCGCAAGCTGTCGGACCTGCTGATCGAACAAGTCGAATACGCGAACGTGATTCTCGTGAGCCGACTCGACCGGATCGGCCATGCGGGTTTCGACCGGCTGCGCGCCATTCTGGCGTCGCTGAATCCCTCTGCGCGAATCCTGCCGATGCAGCACGGCAAGGTCGATCCGTCAGACGTCCTGGATACGCGGCGCTTCGATCTCCCGGCGCTCGTCGAATCGCCGGGATGGATGCAACGCATGCAGGTCGACGAGCGCCCCTCGGAATCGGATGCGTACGGGATCGCATCGTGGACCTATCGCGAACGTGCGCCCTTTCATCCGGCGCGCCTGCTCGCATGGCTGCGTCGTCCGTGGGACAACGGCCGGCTGCTGCGCTGCAAGGGCTATGTCTGGGCTGCGCACCGGTATGCCGACATCGCGATGCTGGTGCAGACGGGCGGCGCGTTCCAGTGGGGTTACGTCGGGCGATGGTGGCGATTCATCCCGCAGTCGGACTGGCCGCACGACGACTATCGTCGCGAGGGTGTGCTGAAGAAATGGGAAGAGCCGACTGGCGATTGCCGACAGGAAATCGTGTTCATCGGGCAGTCGATCGATCATGTCCAGTTGCGTCGCGAACTCGATGCGTGTCTGCTGACGGCCGAAGAAATCGACGCAGGCCCCGAGTCGTGGCGCCAGCTTCCGGACGCCAATGTGTTCGACGCGCTCGCGACTACCACCCGTTCGTGAATGGTCAGTTCTGTCAGACGGTGACGTCGGCCATGACCCCAGCGTTGGCGTCGCACGCGCATCAGCGTGAGCATGTCGGGGACGGTCGTGACGCCGACGGCCGTGAGTCGCGCCACCAAGCGCGCGTCCATCCAACATCGAACGCCCTCTATGCGCGTGATCGCGGCATCCTGGGGATCGGACAGGAACCGATTAAGGGGTGCAAAGCGATTACCTGGACCGGCGCAAGTTCGTGCCGCTCTGTTCCCGCGAGTTTCGCGAGCAGCACGCACTGCACGCGCCGGACGACGCGGTGACGGCGCCACGTCTTGTGAGCGAGCAGACGGAAATCGCGTGGGTCCGCGTGGGCGGAGCGCCATCATGCGACGCAGATGGATCACAGCGGAACGTACCGGACAGGACCGCAGCGATTGTCGAACGATCTTTAGGCAGCGACTGGTTGCAACACAGGTTCCGTGACCGTCGCATCGTTCTGACACGAGCTTCCGCAATAAAGTCCCCAGTCTGCCATCATCAGGCGCCGACGCTCGAGCTGGTCGCGACGTCGGTAGGCCGCCACTGTCTGCGATACGATGACGTGTGCCAAGGCTTCCTCTGCGAGCGAATCGGGATAGTCCGTACATTCGGCAACCCAGTCGCGGAACGTCGAGCGGAAACCGTGGACGGTGATTCCATGTCGCGACATTCGCCTCAGCAGCGTCAGCATCGCCATGTTCGACAGTGGACGCCCTTCCTTGCAGCCCGGGAACAGATAGCCGTATTTTGCCTTGGGCAATGCGCTGCGCACGATTTCGACAGCACGGTCACAAAGCGGTACGCGAAGCGGTCGGCCGCTCTTGGTGCGATCGCCAGGAATTGACCATGTGCGAGCGGCGAGGTCAAACTCTTCGGGCCGCGCAAAACGCACCTCGTTCGTGCGGGTCGCCGTGAGGATGAGCAGATGCAACATACGCGCAGCACGGCGTGGACGTTGCTCAAGCTCGCGGATAAACGCAGGCAAGTCCTCCCACGGAAGTGCAGGGTGATGGTTCACCTGCGAGCGCTTCTTCGATCGCGGCAACACGAGTTGCAGATGGTCTACGTATCGTGCCGGGTTGCTGCCTACGCGATGACCCAGCACCGTCTCTGCGTCGAGAATCGCCTTGATGCGACCGCGCACCCGGCGCGCAGTCTCCGCCTTCTTCGTCCAGATCGGCTGAAGGATTTGCACGATCATCGCGGTGTCAATGTCGCGCACCCTGACGTCACCGATTACTGGATACGCGTAGGTCTTGAGCGTGTTCCCCCACTGCTGGACGTGCTTACGATTTCGCCACTGGGGTTCATGCGCACGGATAAACGCTTCAGTTGCTTCCCGAAACGTCACGTTTGCGTCCGGCGATATATCGAGCAACTGTCGGCGCTGCTGTTCGCGCCGTGCAAGGATGGGATCGATCAGGTCCCTCACCATATCGCGATACCCGGCGGCGAGTTTTCGTGCCTCGCCCAGAGAAACACGCGAAAGCGGACCAAGCCCCATCTCCCGTATCCGGCCGTTCAATTTGAACCGGAACACCCATGAACGCGCTCCGCTGTCCGCGATCTGCATGTAGAGGCCGCCGCCATCCGCGTAATGACCCGGAGCTACTTCTTTCGCGACCCGCAGAGCGCTGAGTCGATGCAACTGTCGTCCCGCCATGTTGCCCTCCCTACCCACAAACCCACATCGCTACCCATACTTCGTGAGGAAATTGTGCGGGACGTCAACGGTAGTCGCAAGCACGCCGTTACCCACAAACCGCTTTAAAATCAGCGATCTAGAGGACATCAACGGAAGAGATCGGAATAGCCCGGAAGAGCGGTGTGGCGGAAGGCAGCAGGAGTCGAACCTACCCAGGAGCGGCTGACGCCCCTAACCGGGTTTGAAGCCCGGCCGTACCACCGGATACGAATGCCTTCCGCAGGGAAAAAACCGAAAAGAACGACGAGCGCCTACGCCTGAATACCCACCCAACCGCTGTCAGGCCGCAGGTAGTGAAGATCGCGGCGGAAGCGAGTATACCCAACCCGATCGAAGAACTCGAGAATCTGGATCGCGCGCTTGCGACCGAGCCCCGTCGCATCGCGGAACGTCGCGGCATCGAGCCCGCCGCCGCGCGACGGTGCGAGATGTGCGACCAGTTCCGCCAGTTCGCGTGCGACGTCCGCATGATAGAACAGGTCGCGCACGACCTGATGCACGTCGCCGCGCCGTGCGAGCTTGCGCAGCAGCGTGCGCACCGCGTCCTCGGCAGCACCCGTGTCGCGGGCCAGGTCGCGCACCCACGGCGGATCGAAGCGCCCCGCGTGGATCAGCGGCAGCAGTTGCTGCGCCAGCGCTTCCTCGCGCGGCTCGAGGCTCACGGAATGCGACGGCAGATGCAGCCACGGCCCGCTGCGCGCGACTTCGCCGCCCGCCGCCAGCGCATCGACGAGCGCGCGCCACAGGGCATCGCCGACGAGCGGCGCAGCCATCCGCCGCAAGCGTGCGGCGTCGAGCCCCTGCTCGTCGGGCACGCGCTCGTGGTACGCACGCAGCGTATCGACCGCCCGCGTCTGCAACGCACGCCAGTGCGCATGCGAAATCACCGCACCTTCGTTCGACGCGGCATCGCGTCGTCCGATCGCCAGCGCATCGTCGGGCAACACCAGCGCATCGGGTGCGAATCCCGTCAGATGCGTGAGCGTCGCGCGCGCAATGCCGAGCGGCGCCTGCGCGAGCAGCGCATCGAGGCGTCCTTCGTCGAGCCACGCCGCGAGCGCATCGAGCCATGCGCGGCGCGCAGGCGTGCGGCGCTTGCGTGCCGGCCCGAACGGATCGAGCACCCGGCCGCCGCCGACGGTACGCGTCGCCTGCGGATTGCGGACGATGAAACGGTCGCCCGGCAGCGCGAACACCGGCTCGTCGAATACCAGTTGCACGCGCATCCGCTGGCCGGCCGCGAGCGTGTCGCCGTCGAGCAGCGCGACATGGGCCACGCGATGCAGCGTGCCGAGATGCACATGCAGCGGCGCCCAGTGAGTCAGCGTCAGCCCCGCGTCCGCGAGCAGCGTCAGGTCGACGTCCAGACGCGGCGACGTCGCGACGAGCCGCGCATCGGCGACGGTGTCGCCGCGCTCGACGTCGGCCTTGTCGACGCCGGCCAGGTTCAGCGCGCAGCGCTCGCCCGCGCGCCCGGCATCGACCGGCCGGTTCTGCGCATGGATGCTGCGCACGCGGGCCGCGTCGCCCGTGCGCACGATCGCGAGCGTGTCGCCCGTCGCGACGCGGCCCGCGAATGCGGTACCGGTCACGACGGTGCCTTGCCCGGCGAGCGTAAACACGCGATCGACCGCGAGCCGGAACAGCCCGTCGTCGCGACGCGCACGCCACGCGGTCGCCGCGTCGGCCAGATGCTGCTTCAACGCGGCGACGCCCGGATCGCCGGCCACCGTGGCACGCGTTTCGAAGATCGGCACGCCGGCCAGCGTCGAATCGTGCAACCACGCGGCGATCTCGTCGCGCGCCTCGGCAACGCGTGCGGCATCGACGCGATCGCATTTCGTCAGCGCGACGGCGCCATGCGTGACGCCGAGCAGTTGCAGGATCGCGAGATGCTCGCGCGTCTGCGGCATCACGCCGTCGTCGGCGGCAATCACGACGAGTGCGAAGTCGATGCCGCATGCACCGGCCGCCATCGTGTGAATCAGTTTCTCGTGGCCCGGCACGTCGATCAGGCCGAGCACGTCGCCGTTGTCGAGCGGCGTATACGCGTAGCCGAGCTCGATGGAGATGCCGCGCGCCTTCTCTTCCTTCAGCCGATCGGTGTCGACGCCCGTCAGCGCCCGCACGAGCGTTGTCTTGCCGTGGTCGATGTGTCCAGCGGTCCCGACGATCATGCGGCCGGCCCCGCGAGCGGCACGCATTGCGCGGCGAACGCCGCTTCGTCGGCCGCTTCGAGGCAGCGCAGATCGAGCCGCAGCGCGTTGTCGCCCACGCGGCCGATCACCGGGCGTGGCCATTCGCGCAGGCGTTTTTCGAGCTGCACGAGCGCGCGGCCGCTGCGCTTGCCGTCCGCGGCGCGAACGACGAGCCCGGCGCTCGGCAATTGATCGACCGGCAGCGCACCGCTGCCGATCTGGCTGAACATCGGCTCGACCGTCACGTCGAAACCGCTGCCGAGCGCCGCCTGCAACACCGGGCGCATGCGTTCGGCGGCTTCGGCAATGTCGCGCTGCGGGCGCGTCAGCAGACGCAGCGTCGTGAGCCTGTCGCGCAGGAATTCAGGCGACTGATACAGGCGCAGCACCGGTTCGAGTGCCGCGAGCGTCAGCTTGCCGACGCGCAGCGCACGTTTGAGCGGATGCTTCTTGATCTTCGCGATGAGCGCCCGATCGCCGACGATCAGGCCGGCTTGCGGGCCACCGAGCAGCTTGTCGCCGCTGAACGTGACGACGTTCGCGCCGGCAGCGACGGTTTCCTGCACGGTCGTCTCGTGCGGCAAGTCCCATTGCGACAGGTCGGCCAGCGTGCCGCTGCCGAGATCGACGGCGACCGGCACCCCGTGCTCGCGCGCGAGCGGCGTGAGCTCGGCGAGCGTCGTCTCCTTCGTGAAGCCGCTGATCGCGTAGTTGCTGCAATGCACCTTCATCAGCAGCGCCGTGCGCGAGCCGATCGCATCCGCGTAGTCGCGCAGATGCGTGCGGTTGGTCGTGCCGACTTCGCGCAGCTTCGCGCCGGCACGGCTCATGATGTCGGGGATGCGAAACGCGCCGCCGATCTCGACCAGCTCGCCGCGCGACACGACCACTTCCCGCTTCGTCGCAAGCGCCGACAGCGTCAGCAGCACGGCCGCCGCATTGTTGTTGACGATGGTCGCGGCTTCCGCGCCCGTCAGCTCGCACAGCAGATCGTCGATCAGGTCGTCGCGGTCGCCGCGGCGGCCGGTGGCGAGATCGAACTCGAGGTTGACGGGCCGCGTGAGGGCGTCGACCACGGCACGCACCGCATCGTCGGGCAGCAACGCTCGCCCGAGGTTCGTATGCAGCACGGTGCCGGTCAGGTTGAACACGGGGCGCACGGCGCCCGCGCTCTGTGCGGCCAATGCGTGCGCGACGGCCGCGGCGATGCGCGGCTCGTCGAGCGGCTCGGCCGCCGCGGGATCGTGCTGTGCCGCCGTGCGCCAGCGTTCCAGTTCGGCGCGCACGGCATTGAGCACGCGCGTGCGGCCATAGTCCGCGACGAGCGGCTGCAGCGGCGCCGACGACAGCACGCGCTCGACCGACGGCACGCGCGCCAGCACGGCATTCAATTCATTCACACCCGGTTCGGTCACGTCGTTGTAGCTCCAGTCTCATGCTCCGCAGTCGGCCGGGGCCGGCGCTCGCGCGCCGCCACGGCCCCGTGCCGTCAGTCCGCCTCGCGCGAGACGTCGGGCCACAGCAGCGGGTTCGGCGAACTGCGCTGGTAGCCGGCCTCGTTCATCAGCAGGTCGAGCGTGAGGCTTGCGAGATCGTCCGCCAGCGGCTCGAACTCGTAGTCCTTCTCCTGATAGCCGATCTTGCGATAGGTCTTGCACTCGTCGCACGATTCGGCCTTGATGGCTTCGCTGCCGCCTTCGATCCCGTGATACGCGATGCCCTTCGTCGAATCGCAGTGCGAGCACTTGGTGCGCACCATGTGCCACTCGGTCGTGCACAGCCCGCACTGCAGGAAACGGTAGCCCTGGTACTGGCCGCCGACCCGAACGACGCTCGCGACCGGATGCGTGCCGCACACCGGGCACAGCCCCGGCTGGTCGAGATACGGGACATCGGCCGGCGTCACGCGGCTCGCGAGATCGGTCCACGCGACCTGCAGCGCGGCCATCAGGAACGGCGCGGTGGCCGGATCGACCTCCGCGAAGCGCAGCGCGAGGATCGCATCGGCCTGCGCGTCGAGTTCGGCGGGCGCCGTCAGGCGCAGCCGGTCGAGCAGCTTCGCGAGCTGCGGATTGACGAGCCCGGCGCTTTCGACGCGATCGAGCAGTTCATACAGCACGGCGCGCCACCGCGAATCGCGCTGGCCGTCGAGCGCCGGCACGAGCGGCATCGAATGTTCCTGCGCGCGTGCGATCGCTTCCTTCGACGGCAGCGGCAGCTCCAGCGTCTGCAGCGTCGCGTGCTGCGCGTCGGCGACGGTGGCCATCAGCCGCAGATAGCCGCTGATCGGGTTCAGGTCGGCAAGCTTGCGCAGCCGCGCGGCGCGCGCCGCGAACGCGGTCGCACGCTCCGGCAGGCGAAAGCGCGGAATGGCCGAATGAT
This sequence comes from Burkholderia sp. MSMB1459WGS, assembly GCF_001534535.1. Classification (NCBI taxonomy): domain Bacteria; kingdom Pseudomonadati; phylum Pseudomonadota; class Betaproteobacteria; order Burkholderiales; family Burkholderiaceae; genus Burkholderia; species Burkholderia sp. MSMB1459WGS. The sequence continues at coordinate 354,060 of NZ_LPMU01000044.1, read as the reverse complement.
CGAGTGCCGAGATCTCGGTCGGCTCCAGAATGCGTTGTGTCACGAAAATGTCTTCCAAAAAACGAAGCGCCGACGAATCGGCGCTTTCGGGCGATTCCGGCGGTTGGCGGAACGATACGCCGCAATCGGCGTACCGCCCCGCTCCGCTGCGTTACTTCACGCTTTCACGGAACCACTTCGGGTGATGCTTGCGGGCCCAGCCCAGCGTGACGGTGCCCCGCACCATCGCGCCGATCGAACCCTTCACCCACAACGCCGCGTAAATGTGCACGATGATGCTCGCGATCAGCACGAAGGCCGCCACGGCATGCACGACAGCGGCCGCGCGAATGATCCCGATCGGGAAGTAGAACGAGAAATAGCGCCGCCAGATCACGACTCCCGACAGCAGGAGCAGCAGCAGGCACGCCACCAGCGTGAAGAATAGCAGCTTCTGCCCGGCGTTATAGCGCCCGACCGGCGGCAGCTTGTCTTCCTGGTTGGTCAGCACGTCGCCGATCTGCTTCAGCCACTGCCGGTCGTCCGCGTCGAGCGCATTGTGGTGCCAGAAGCGCACGACGAGGATCGCGAACGACACGAACATCACGAGGCCGACGAACGGATGCAGGATCCGCGTCCACTGACCGCCGCCGAACAGCGCGGTGAGCCAGAACATCGACGGATGGAACAGCGCGAGCCCGGACAACGCGAGCAGCACGAACGTGATCGCGGTGATCCAGTGGTTCGTGCGCTCGTTCGGCGTGTAGCGGACGATCAGGTTGGGGTCGTCGTGGTTCATTTCGCGTCCTCCTTGATGCGTCGCGCTTCGTCGCGCGCGGCCGATTCCTCTTCGTCGCTCACCTCGTTCGGACCGACGCGGACGTAGTGGAAGAATCCGGCCAGCGCGGTCAGCGCGAGGCCGGCGACCGCGAGCGGTTTCGCGATGCCTTTCCACAGCTTCACCATCGGGCTGATCGACGGATTGTCGGGCAATCCGTGATACAGCGACGGTTTGTCCGCGTGGTGCAGCACGTACATCACGTGCGTGCCGCCGACGCCCTGCGGGTCGTACAGCCCCGCATGCTCGAAGCCGCGCTCCTTCAGGTCCTCGATGCGCTCGGCCGCGTGCTGCTTCATGTCCTCCTTGGTGCCGAACACGATCGCGCCCGTCGGGCAGGTCTTCACGCAGGCCGGTTCCTGGCCGACCGCGACGCGGTCGGAACAGAGCGTGCACTTGTACGCGCGATGATCCTTCTTCGAGATCCGCGGCACGTTGAACGGGCAACCGGTCACGCAGTAGCCGCAACCGATGCAGTTCTCCTCGTGGAAATCGACGATCCCGTTGTTGTACTGCACGATCGCGCCCGGCGACGGACACGCCTTCAGACAGCCCGGATCCTCGCAGTGCATGCAGCCGTCCTTGCGGATCAGCCACTCGAGGTCGCCCGCCGGGTTCTCGTATTCGGAGAACCGCATGACCGTCCACGAATGCTCGGTCAGGTCGGCCGGGTTGTCGTACACGCCGACGTTGGTGCCGACTTCGTCGCGCAGGTCGTTCCACTCCATGCACGCCGTCTGGCATGCCTTGCAGCCGATGCACTTCGATACGTCGATCAGCTTCGCGACGCTCCCGGTCACCGGTTCGCGCACCGTGGGCGGTGGCGTCGTGGTGGCCGAAACCCGCTTGATATCCAGCGATTGCAATGCCATCTCTCCCCCTTACGCCTTTTCGACCTTCACCAGGAACGACTTGAATTCCGGTGTATAGGAGTTGCCGTCGCCCACGGACGGAGTCAGGGTATTGGCGAGATAGCCGGGCTTCGTCAGGCCCTTGAAGCCCCAGTGCAACGGGACGCCGACCGTCTGGACCTTCCTGCCGTCGATCGTCAGCGGCTTGATCCGCTTCGTGACGAGAGCGACCGCGACGATGTAGCCGCGCTTGGACGACACCTTCACGCGCTCGCCATGCGCGACGCCGACTTCCTTCGCGAGGTCTTCGCCGATCTCGACGAATTGCTCGGGCTGGATGATCGAGTTCAGCCGCGCATGCTTGGTCCAGTAGTGGAAATGCTCGGTCAGCCGGTACGTCGTCGCGACGTGCGGGAACTCGGACACCTTGCCGAACGATGCCCGGTCGTCCGGGAACACGCGGGCGGCCGGGTTGTTCAGCGCCAGCGGGTTGCCCGGGTGCAGCGGGTTCGCGGCGAGCGGCGTCTCGAACGGCTCGTAGTGCTCGGGGAACGGACCTTCGTTCATCCCCGCGCGGGCGAAGAAGCGCGCGACGCCTTCCGGGTTCATGATGAACGGCCCCATCCCGTTTTCGGGCGGTTCGTCGACCTTGAAGTCCGGCACGTCGACGCCCTTCCACGCGCTGCCGTTCCAGCCGATCAGCTTGCGGGTCGGGTCGAACGGCTTGCCGGCGACGTCGCACGATGCGCGGTTGTACAGAATCCGCCGGTTCGCCGGCCATGCCCACGCCCAGTTCAGCGTCTGACCGATGCCGGTCGGGTCGGAGTTGTCGCGGCGCCCCATCTGGTTGCCGGCCTGCGTCCACGCGCCGCAGAAGATCCAGCAGCCGCTCGCGGTCGTGCCGTCGTCCTTCAGTTGCGCGAACGCGGCGAGCTGCTCGCCCTTCTTCACGAGCGTCTTCGCCGGATCCTTCGGATCGGGCAGATCGGCGAGCGCTTTCCCGTTGAACTCCATCGCCAGCTCCTCCGGCGTCGGGCTTTCCGGGTTCGCGTACGGCCAGGTCAGGTTCACGATCGGGTCCGGGTACTTGCCGCCGTCCTTCTGGTACATCTTGCGCATGCGCAGGAACAGCCCCGACATGATCTCGAGGTCGCTCTTCGCTTCGCCCGGCGGCTCGGCGCCCTTCCAGTGCCACTGCAGCACGCGGCTCGAACTCACGAGCGAGCCATCTTCCTCCGCGAAGCAGGTGGTCGGCAGGCGGAACACCTCGGTCTGGATCTTCGACGCATCGACGTCGTTGTAGTCGCCGTGAGGTTTCCAGAACTCGGACGTCTCGGTCGCGAGCGGATCCATGATCACGAGCCACTTCAGCTTCGCGAGACCTGCCGCCGTCTTCACCTTCGACGGCGCCGCCGCGAGCGGATTGAAGCCCTGGCAGATGTAGCCGTTCATCTTGCCGGCATTCATCAGCTCGATCGCCTGCAGCAGGTCGTACTGCTTGTCCAGCTTCGGCAGGTAGTCGTAGGCCCAGTTGTTCTCGGCGGTGGCCGCGTCGCCCCACCACGCCTTCATGAAGCTGACGTGGAATGCCTTGTAGTTCTTCCAGTAGCTCAACTGGTTGGGCCGCAGCGGCAGCTGCACGCGCTTCTTGATGTACGCGTCGAAGTCCTGCTCGGCCTGCATCGGCAGCGTCATGTAGCCCGGCAGCAGGTTCGACATCAGCCCGAGGTCGGTCAGCCCCTGGATGTTCGAGTGGCCGCGCAGCGCGTTCATCCCGCCGCCGGCGATGCCGATGTTGCCGAGCAGCAGCTGCACCATCGCGCCGGTGCGGATGATCTGCGCGCCGATCGAGTGGTGGGTCCAGCCGAGCGCGTACAGCACCGTGCCGGCGCGGCCGGGAACGGCCGTGGTCGCGAGCATCTCGCACACCTTCAGGAACTTGTCCTTCGGCGTGCCGCACGTCTGCTGGACCATGTCCGGCGTATAGCGCGCGTAGTGCTGCTTCAGCAGGTTGTAGACGCAGCGCGGATGCTGCAGCGTCGGGTCGACCTTCACGAAACCGTCGTCGCCACGCTCGTAATCCCAGCTCGATTTGTCCGGGTACGCGTGCTTCTCCGCGTCGTAGCCGGAATAGATGCCGTCGTTGAACGCGAAATCCTCGCGCACGATGAACGTGAAGTCCGTGTAGTTCTTCACGTACTCATGCTGGATTTTGTCGTTCGTCAGCAGATAATTGATGACGCCGCCCAGGAAGACGATGTCGGTGCCGGTGCGGATCGGCGCGTAGTAATCGGCCACCGAGGCCGTACGCGTGAAGCGCGGGTCGACGACGATCAGCCGCGCCTTGCGGTGCGCCTTCGCCTCCGTTACCCACTTGAAACCGCACGGATGGGCCTCGGCTGCATTGCCGCCCATCACGAGAATCACGTCCGCGTTCTTGATGTCGACCCAATGGTTCGTCATCGCTCCACGGCCAAACGTCGGGGCAAGACCTGCCACCGTCGGGCCATGTCAGACACGCGCCTGATTGTCGAATGCGAGCATCCCGAGACTGCGGATGGTCTTGTGCGTCAGGTAGCCGACCTCGTTGCTGCCCGCCGACGCGGCCAGCATGCCGGTCGTGAGCCAGCGGTTGACCTTCGCGCCGTCTTCGGCCGTCTCGACGAAGTTCGCGTCGCGGTCGGCCTTCATCAGCTTCGCGATGCGGTCGAGCGCGTCGTTCCACGAGATGGGTTCCCACTTGTCCGAGCCGGGCGCCCGATACTCGGGATGCGTGAGGCGGTTCGGGCTGTGGATGAAGTCGATCAGGCTCGCGCCCTTCGGGCACAGCGTGCCGCGATTGACGGGGTGGTCGGGATCGCCTTCGATGTGGATGATGCTCGGCTGCGCATTCTTCGCCCCGTCGCCGAGGCTGTACATCAGGATGCCGCAACCCACTGAGCAGTAAGGACAGGTGTTGCGCGTTTCGACTGTGCGCGCCAGTTTGTACTGTCGGACCTCGGCCAGCGCTTCGGACGGAGAAAAGCCCATCAGGGCAAGACTCGATCCGGCAAGCGACGTGGCCGTCACCTTCAGGAACTGGCGCCGGGACATTTGTAGCATGGCGGTCTCGGCGTTATTGTGGGGTGGGGTGAAACTGAAAGGAATTATAGACAGTTCAGGCAACTATGATCGAATCCTCGGATCAATACCGATTTGTCCGACCAACTCTGCGATGATCCGCGTTCCGCGCGCAACCGACCCGTCATGAAACGACAGATCACTTCCGAAGCCACCCGTCTCGCCCAGCAGCAGGCCAACTGGGCCCTCACCGCGTTCAAGCGCTTCTCGTCCGACCGCTGCTCCGCGATGGCCGCGGGCATCGCGTTTTTCTCCGCGTTCTCGCTCGCGCCGACCCTCGTGATGGTGATCGCGGTGGCCGGCTGGTTCTACGGCGACGACGCCGCGCGCGGCCAGGTGTTCGAACAGGCGCACCAGTTGATCGGCGACGACGCGGCGGCCAGTATCCAGACGATCGTGCAGAACGCGCACCGCGCGGGCGAGCGCGGCGGCCTCGCCACGCTGATCTCGTTCGCCGCGCTCGCGATCGGCGCGTCGGCCACGTTCGCGTCGCTCAGCGCGGCGCTCAGCGTGATCTGGCCGGCCACCGAAAGCCGCTGGTCGAGCATGCTCGGGCTGGTGCGGGTGCGGCTGATCTCGTTCGGGCTCGTGCTCGGCGTCGCGTTCCTGCTGATCGTGTCGCTCGTGCTCGACACCGCGATCACCTTCATCGGCACCTGGCTGCTGGGCAATTCGCCGTACGTGGTCGTCACGAACTTCGTGCAGTTCTTCGTCGGCATCGCGGTGCTCGCGGCCGCGTTCGCTTCGTTGATGAAATTCCTGCCCGATGCGCGCGTCGCGTGGCGCGACGCCGCGATCGGCGGCATCGTGTCGGCGATCCTGTTCTCCGGCGGCAAGAAGCTGTTCGCGCTGTATCTCGCGCATGCGGGCACCGCGAGTGCGTTCGGCGCGGCCGGTTCGTTCGCGGTCCTGCTGATGTGGCTGTACTTCTCCGCGATCGTGCTGCTGCTCGGCGCGGAATTCGCGGCAGCCCGCGGCGACGCGCATCGGCCGGCCGAGCCTGCGGCGCCGGCCGCGTCCGCTCAAGCCGCCCATCAAGCCGGTCAAGCCGAGCATCGCCCGCGCGACGACTGATTTGCCCGCCCTCTGAAAACGGCCGTGCGTCGGTCTCGCGCGCCCCGCACACGCGCTCGCGCCTTTGCCATCCCGGCATTCGCCGCGCATTCATGCAGCGTCGGCGCCATCTCGACACATCGACGCGCACGCACCTGCAACGGCAAACGTTTGCACACCCTCGTTTTCCTGCTGTAACGGGCCGAAACGGGGGGTCTGCCGACATGTGCGTCAACTACTGAAACAATCGCGGCGCAGCAATTGTCAACTGTTTCATAAACAGGAACAGTCGTTGATGTGCTTGATATATATGGACTTTTTCCCGCTGTTACCTTTTCGAGACACTTTATTTTTTAAGCTTTCTTGCGTGTATGGCACTGAGCTATTCTCCAATCCGCAACAAATAACGATGAATCACTTGCGTGGAGAAACTCAACGATGAAGAAACTTGCTCTCTCGACCCTCTCGCTCGCCCTGCTGGGCGCGGCCGGCGCTGCTCAAGCTCAGTCGAGCGTGACGCTGTACGGCGTGATCGACACGTCGATCACCTATGTTCACGGCAACGATGGTCAAGGTAACAATTCGTGGTCGATGGGTAGCGGCAACCTGCAAGGCAGCCGCTTCGGCCTGAAGGGTTCGGAAGACCTCGGTGGCGGCCTGAAGGCGATCTTCCAGTTGGAAAACGGCTTCAACTCGGCATCGGGTGCACTGGGCCAAGGCCAGCGCATGTTCGGTCGCCAGGCTTTCGTCGGTCTGCAAAGCGACCAGTACGGTACGCTGACGCTGGGTCGCCAGTACGACCCGCTCGTCGACCTGGTTCAGGCAGTCACGGCTGACAACTACTTCGGCAGCGTGTTCGCCACGCCGGGCGACGTCGACAACAACGACAACAGCCTGCGCGTCAGCAACGCGATCAAGTACACGTCGCCGGTGTTCGCCGGCCTCCAGTTCGAAGGCATGTACGCTCTCGGCGGCGTCGCAGGCTCGACGGGCAAGGGTCAGACGTGGGCGGCAGCTGCAGCCTACAACAACGGCCCGCTGGGCGTGGCTGCAGGTTACTTCCACGCGAACAACGCATCGGCGCTCACGGCTGGCAAGCGCACCGGCTGGGCAGGCACGTCGGACGAGATCTTCGACAGCCCGGGCAGCAGCTTCATCAACAACGCGTTCACGTCGTCGACGTCGATCGGCATCGCGCAAGTGGCCGCCCAGTACGCGTTCGGCCCGGTGACGGTCGGTGCCGGCTACAGCAACGCCCAGTACAAGGCTGACGGCGCCTCGACGTTCGGCACGAACCAGAAGTACAACACCGGTCGCGGGTTCGTCACGTATCAAGCATCGGCACCGCTGCTGCTGGGCCTCGGCTACATCTACACGAAGGGTAGCGGCGACAACAACGCCAAGTACCATCAGGTTTCGCTCGGCGCGGACTACTCGCTGTCGAAGCGTACGGACATCTACCTGGTTGGCGCGTACCAGCACGCAAGCGGCCACAACGCCGATGGCAGCGATGCGCAAGCGTCGATCGGCTCGTACGGCATCGCCGGCAAGAGCTCGCAGGAAATCGTCGCACTCGGCCTGCGTCACAAGTTCTAAAAACGAAGTATCCGGCGTGCATGGCGTCTCCGACGCCTTGTCGCCGACCTGGAAAGCCAGCCCCGGTTTCGGCCGCGGCTGGCTTTTTTTCGTCCGTCTCCTGCAGGCGCGGCCGACACCGCCCGCAGGACCTCCGCGCCAAAGGCGAGGCCCGACATAGGTCGGCGCGCCGGCAGCGGCGCCTGGCGGCTGCAATGCATCCGCAACACCGTTTCCGATGTCAGGAGAGGTCGCCGTTTCTCGGTTGAGCGACTACCATCCGCATAGCCGGCGTCGCCCGGCTCGACCGATGCGAAATTTGTGCGCGCCGCGCGTCGATTCCGGCGGGCGTCGTCCGTCGTATCGATGGCGGCACACGGTTTGCCCCGGCCCCATACAGACAGGAGACTCGTCATGACGATTCAGAAAATCACGCCTTTTCTCTGGTATTCGACGCAAGCCGAAGAAGCAGCGGCCTTCTATGCCGGCATCTTTCCGGACTCGCGCATCGTGCGCGTCACGGCCGTACCCGGCACCGACGGCACGCGGATGGTCGAATTCGAGCTGTTCGGGCAGCCATTCTTCGCGATGAGCCACCCGAGCACGGAGGCGTTCAACCACGCGATCTCGCTGCTCGTCAGTTGCGCGGACCAGGCGGAACTCGACCGCTACTGGAGCGCCCTGCTCGACAACGGCGGCACGGCCGACGGCTGCGGCTGGCTGAGGGATCGTTATGGCGTGTCGTGGCAGATCGTTCCGGAAGCGCTCATCCCGATGATGGCCGACCGCGACACGGTCAAGGCGGGGCGCGTGGCCGCCGCGATGATGCAGATGACCAAGTTCGACGACGCCGCGCTGAAGGCCGCCTTTGCGGGCACGGCGGGCTGACGACAGGGGCGGCCGGCGCTCGCGTGACGCCGCGTGCTGTCGCGCCTTCGTCAGCAGGATGGCGATCGTGATCGACCACCAGCGGCTCGACGATGCCGGGCTTCCAGATCGCGGCGCAGCTAGTCGCCTAACTGCAGTTCGCGTCGCGCCCGATGACGCCACGGCACCACGTCGCCGAGCGCGATGACGGTGATCTCCAGCGCACGCACACCGTCTCGACCGGGCAACGCCGACGCGCCGAGCAGGTCCGACATCAGCGCGCCGCTTCGTCCGGGCGCACCGCGACCGTCGCCAGCAAATCGATGTCGCCGCGCAATTTCAGGCCGCCGTCGAGCGTCGATCCGAACGGGTGGATCGCTTGCGGCATCGCACCGGGCTGCCGTTCGATCGCGGCGCGCGCGGCGGCGACCCGGCCGGCGATGTCGTAAAGGAAGAGGTCCGTCACGATGGCGAACCTGGCGACGCGCTCGCTACGGAACGCGACGAAACAGCGCCTCGCGCGCAAGAAGGTCGTCGCCCGGCGATGCGCATATGGATGCGAATGTGCGGCATACGATCGGCCCATCGTGCGTCGGGCCGCCCGTCATTGCCACGCCGGCCGTTCGCTGCCGCGCGATTTGCGCGGCGCAATAAAAATCCCCGCACGCTGTCGCGTACGGGGATCGCGGGACATCGCAACGGCTGCCGACTTGCATTCGGCAGTCGTTGCGCGGCATTACGCTGCCGCGTCCTTCAGCTTCTTCAGCGCACGTGCCTTCACGCGCACGCTGGCCGGCTTCGCCGGGAACCAACGCTCTTCGCCCGTGAACGGATCCTTGCCGAAGCGCTTCTTCTTCGCCGGCACGACTTGTGCCGTGATCTTCAGCAGACCCGGCAGCGTGAACTCGCCTGCGCCCTTCTTGTGAACCGAGCCCAGCACGACGTTCTCGAGTGCGGCGAGCACTGCCTTGACCGCCTTCACTTCGACAGCTGCGCGCTCAGCGATGTGCGTTGCGAGCGATGCCTTCGTGAACTTGTCCTTCAGCGGCGTCGGAGCAGCCGGTGCTGCCTTCGCGACAGCCTTCTTGGCCACTACTTTCTTCGCGGGCGCAGCCTTTTTGGCAGCCACTTTCTTGGTGGCCGGTGCGGCAGCCTTCTTGGCCACCTTTTTTGCGGAAGTCGCCATGTTTCTCCTACCAGGTGTGGTCGTTGGATACACGAAGCGTGCAACGCGCGCGCTTCAACGCCGGATTCTACAAGCGCCTTGACGCTTCGTGCAGTACTTTTATGCGTTTTCACGGGGTTTCCCGCAGGTTTTGTTGCGCGCGACCGACTTCGTCGACGCTCGAGCGTGAAAAAACGCCTTCACGTATACGTCCGAACGCGAATTACGTTCGATATTTGCGCACCTATACTGGGCTCGCTCAATGCCCGGATGCCTCCATGCGCGAAGTCAGATACGTCAAAGGACTCGACGGCCTGCGAGCCCTCGCCGTCATCCTCGTTTTCCTGTCCCACAAGGGCCATGTCCTTGCCGTCGACGTCGGCAAGCTTGGCGTGTGGACGTTTTTCCTCATCAGCGGATTCCTGATCGTCGGCGAGCTGCATCGCAACCGCCAGGCGGTCGAGCGCGGCACCATGACGCGTCGCCACGCGCTGGCGCTGTTCCTGGCGAAGCGCGCGCTACGGATCTTTCCCGTGTATTACCTGCTGCTCGCGGCGCTCGCGATCGCGCACGCGCTGTTCTACCAGCGCGGCGTCAACCTCGGGCTCGCGTGGCACGCGGCGTTCCTGTCGAATTACTGGATCGGCGTCGTCAAGGACGGTTGGCCGGGCTCCACGTCGCACTTCTGGAGCCTCGCCGTTGAACAGCAGTTCTATCTGATCGCCCCGCTCGCGCTGCTCGCGCTGCCCGCCGCGCGACACGTCGCGCTCGGCGTCGCGGCCGTCGCGCTGTGCGCGCTCGCGCATCTCGCGCTCTACCTGTCGGACGCGTCGCCGGTGCTGATCTACGCGTTTTCCCCGTGGAATTTCGCGTTGATCGCGCTCGGCGGCGTCGGCGCGATGGCGCTCGCCGATCGCGCCGACGCCACGCGCCGCGTGCCGCCCGCCTGGCTCGGCGCGGCCGGCGTCGCGTTCTTCCTCGTGCTGCCCGCCTGCACGGCGTTGCCCGATGCGGTCGCGGGGCTCGCGGATCTCGGCCTGTCCGTGTCGCTCGGCGCGCTGATGCTGTGGATCGTCAGCGAGCCCGAGCATCCCGTCGTCGCGCTGCTCGACTGGGCGCCGCTCGCCTATCTCGGCACGATCAGCTACGGCTTCTACCTGTTCCACAACCTGATTCCGGCGCGCTTCGGCGTGCTGCCCGCGTCGTTCGCGCACGTGCCGATACCGGACATCGTCCGCGACGCGCTGCCGGAAATGCTGCAATTCGCGCTCGCCGTGCTGCTCGCGCACCTGTCCTGGCGCTATCTCGAAAAGCGGCTGCTCGACTTCAAGAAACCCATCGCCGCGATGCTGGCCCGGCACTTCGCCGCGCAGCCGAGCGCGTCGCCGCGTTGAGCGGCACACGAACGCGGCACTCGGCGGACGCCGGATCGCAACGCCGCGATACCGGCAACGAAGCCCGACGGCCGATGGCATCGCAGCCGATGTTGCGTCGTCGGGCGCCACCCGCGCGAGCGTCGTGCATACCGCGCAACCTATCCGCCGATCCGGTCACGCGGCGAATACTTCGGCACCGGTTTCACGCGCGACGTCCCGCGTCATCGACACACTTCGCGCGTCGCGCGACGCCGCCCTCCGCACATTCCCGGCACCGCATGCAGACGTCGCGCACCAGGCTCGTGCGCCCGCAAAAACAAAAAAGCCCCGGCGCGCGAGCGGCCGGGGCCAACGGAACAACCACCACCTGAAACGACGGAGCGCGCGGCCGCTTAAGCGACGGCAGCCAGCGCGGGCAAACAGGTACGCAGGTACGCCTCGAATTCGCGGCTCACTTCCGGATGCTGGAGCGCGAGCTCGACGGTAGCCTTCAGATAGCCGATCTTGCTGCCGCAGTCGAAACGCGTGCCGTAGTAGCGATACGCGAGCACCTGCTCGTTCGCGAGCAGCGACTGGATGGCGTCGGTGAGCTGCAGTTCGCCGCCTGCACCCGGCTTGAGCTTGCGCAGGTGATCGAAGATCGTCGGCATGAACACGTAGCGGCCGACCACGCCGAGATTCGACGGTGCATCCTCGGGCGCCGGCTTCTCGATGATGCCCGACAGCTTGATGATGTCCTCTTCCCACTCCCGGCCTTCGACGACGCCGTACGAGCGGCTGTCCTCGCGCGGGATCGTCTCGACCCCGATCACCGAGCTGTGATAGTGGTCGAACACGTCGACGAGCTGCTTGAGCACCGGCTGTTCGCCATGCAGCAGGTCGTCGGCGAGGATCACCGCGAACGGCTCGCCGTGCACGAGCTTCTCCGCGCATTGCACCGCGTGGCCGAGACCGAGCGCTTCCGGCTGGCGCACGTAGAAGCAGTTGACGTGGCTCGGCTTGATGCCGCGCACGAGTTCGAGCAGCTTTTCCTTGCCGCGCGCCTCGAGTTCGGCCTCGATCTCGTACGACTTGTCGAAGTGATCCTCGATCGCGCGCTTGCTGCGCCCGGTCACGAAGATCATCTCGGTGATACCGGCGTTGATCGCTTCCTCGACCGCGTACTGGATCAGCGGCTTGTCGACGACGGGCAACATTTCCTTCGGGCTCGCCTTCGTTGCCGGGAGGAACCGCGTGCCGAGACCGGCAACGGGGAACACGGCCTTGGTGACTTTCAACATGTTCGCATCCTGATAGCGTTGACTGCGCCGCGTCGACCCGCGACCCGGCGCGATTGTGTTCCGAACGGCATATCGAGAATCGACGGTACTGCCAATTCCACTCCGCTCATTTTCGATATGGACTGATCGCCCAATTATTTCGGAAAAAATATAATCGTTTCAGTTCGGTCGATATTGCCGAACCGATTGCCGAAGCAGAAACAAATTACCGATTTCCCGGATACAAATTCTTACGATTCGAACTCCTCGATATAGGGCACGCCGCCCCGCTCAAGGCCAGGGCGGATCGGTTCGTTCTTCAGCGCCTCGCGGTACGCCGACAGCACGGCCATGACCAGCAGTACTGCAGCGCTCGCGATCCAATGCATGTCCATCTTGCCGCTCCTTGCATCAATCAACCGGAGCTTCAAACTATCAGAAAAAAATCGGCAAATAATTGGAGCTCCTCGACGGCCCTCCTTCATCCCTGAATAAACCCATGATGCGAAATACCGGAATTTCCGGGCGAGATTTTTTTATTCATTGACCGAATTCTTGCGCATTACGATTGGATGAAACTTCCCGTCCATCCGTCGCAAGGAATCGAATCGCATGCAAGCTTTCAGCGGATCGTCTCTGGCCGCGCCGCCCGTCGCCGATCACAAGGAACACGTGATCGACGCGATGCGCGGCTTCGCGGCGCTGCTCGTCGCCTATTTCCACTGCCGCCAGGTCGTCTGGGTCGGCATGCAGAGCTTCCATCATGCTTACGGTCATGCACTGAGCCCGGGCGCGATCGCCGGCTACCTGACCTTTCCGTTTGCGTGGGGCTCCGCCGGCGTCCCGATCTTCTTCGTGATCAGCGGCTACTGCATCCACCGCAATGCGGCACTCAAGCTCGCGGCCAACCCCGCGTACCGGCTCGACGCGCCGAACTTCTGGGTGCGCCGCTTCGCGCGCATCTATCCGGTGCTGCTCGCCGCGCTGCTGTTCACGCTCGCGCTCGACGCGGTCAGCCTGCAGATCGAGCCCGTCAGCCACAAGATCCGCGACGTCGGCCTCGTCGCGTTCCTCGTGAACCTGTTCTCGCTGCAGGGCGTCGCCGGCTACACGTACGGGTCGAACGGCGCGTTGTGGACGCTGTCGCTGGAAGTGCAGTTCTACGCGATCTACCCGCTGCTGTTCGCGCTGCGCCGGCGCATCGGCATGCCGGCCGTCGTGGCCGCGGTCGCGCTCGTCAACGTCGCGTCGGCCTGGCTGCTCGAACGGCACGACCTGCAGTTCTTCACGTCGTACTGGCTGTCCTGGACGATCGGTGCATGGATCGCGGACGTGCGCGCGCAGCAGTCTCGCGGCACGGCCGTCGTGCCGTCGCGCGCGTGGTACGTCGCGGCCGCCGTGCTGCTGGCCGCCGGCTGCGGCGCATTCCACTTCGGCCAGTACGGCGCGTTCCAGCTGTGGTCGGCCGGCTTCGCGTGCTTCCTGTATCGCGCGCTCGCCCGCCCGCCGCGCCCGACGCCGCCGCTGCGCGTGCTCAGCTGGTTCGGCGACTTCAGCTACTCGCTGTACCTGGTCCACCTGCCGCTGTTCGTCTGCCTCGGCTCGGTGCTGTTCCACTCCGAACTGCAACTGTCGATCTGGCCGTCGTTCGCGTTCATGGCCGTCGCGATTCCAGTGGCGTACCTGTTCTACCGGATGTTCGAACGGCCGGCGATGATGTGGTCGGCCAGCTTCAAGCCGACCCGCGCGGCCCGCGTCGTCGCGTCGTCGCCCGAACAGGCCGCCTGACCCGAGGCGGCCAGCTCGGTCGCCCCGTCCGGTCCGGAGCCCCCGCGCGGTATCTCGCCGCGCGGGGGCTCTTTCATGGCCGTCACGCGGTTGCGGGCCAGGTCGAGAGGAACCGGGCTGCCTGGTCCGTCCGACCGCGCTACGGCCCGCGTGGGCGGCTCCCTGGCGATATCCATGGCTGCGGCGGCAGCGCCTGATCGCCCCACGTTCCCGACGGCCCGGTTCCGTTCCAGAATGACGACCGGCCACGCCCGCGCCCGACTCGGCCCCGGGGGCGCAAACCCGCCTCTCCGCCGCAACCGCACGCGTCGCCCGCCGAAAAGCAAAGCCCCCGCGCAGCGCAACGCCGCATGGGGGCCCGTTTCCCGCCGGCTCGCACCGACCGCTACTTCTTCGCGTTCGCGGCCTTGGCCGCCTTGGCGGTATCCGCGAGGATCTTCTCGACCCGCTCCACGTAGGTTTCGGTGCCGAACCGGCGCACCGCGGTCGCACGCCCGCTCGCGACGAGCCGCTCGCGCAGCGCGCCGTCGCGCTTGAGCGCCGCCAGCGCATCGGCCAGCGCGGCCGCGTTGCCCGGCTCGCAGAGCAGCCCGTTGTCGCCGTCCTCGATGATCTCGACGACGCCGCCCGCGCGGGCCGCGACGACCGGCCGCCGCGCGAGCATCCCCTCGACGATCACGCGCCCGAACGGCTCCGGCGTGATCGACGTGTGCGCGACGACGTCGACCGCCGTCATGCATGCGGCCACGTCGCGCTGGAACCCGAGGAAATGCACGCGTTCGTCCATCCCGTGCTGCGCGACGTATTCGTGCAGTTGCGCCGCATACTCGTCCTCGCCGAACAGCGGCGCGCCGACCAGCACCACATGCATGTCGGGATGCCGCTCGGCGGCCTCCAGCAGCACGTGCTGCCCCTTCCAGCGCGCGAGACGGCTGAACGAGCCGACCAGCCAAGCGTCCGCGGGCAACCCGAGGCGCGCGCGCAGCGCGGCCTGGCTCACGCCTTTCAGCGCATCGAACGGTTCGGCCGAAATGCCGTTGAACACGACGTCGACGTGCTGCGGCGTGAAGCCCGTCAGCGCGCGGAACGCCTGCGCGGAGGCGTCGGAGTTCGCGATCACGCGCGTGACGCCGAGCCGCGCGCAGTACTTGATCGCCTGTAGCTGCTTGCCGCCGAAATGGTCGGTGCTGACGATGTCGCGCAGGTGCCAGACCACCGGCTTGCGCGCGAGCCGCCCGGCGAGCGCGGCGACCACCATCGCGCGTTGCGTGTTCGCGTAGATCACCTCGGCGCGGCGCGCGCGCCGGGCGACGTCGCGGACCAGCCGCACGAGCTGCTTCAGCGCGCCGAACGACACGCCGCCCTGCTTGCGTACGCCCGCGAGCGCGCCCTGCTCGACCACGTCGACGCGCGCGCCGATCTCGTCGAGCGCCGCGCGGAACGGGCCGTCGTCGAACAGCAGCACGTCGGCGTTCGCGCGCATGTGCTTCATGATCTCGAGCAGCGACAGCTCGGCGCCGCCGAGCACGCCGCTCTGATCGAGCACGAGCGTCGCCGGGCCGCGTGCGGCCGGCATCGGTGCGGCCGTGCCGCGCTGCGCGGTCGAGCCGGGCAGCGCTTGCTCCACGTAGTCGAGGAAGCGCCGCCGGAACGTATCGGCGGAAAACCGCTCCGCGTTCGCGCGGCAGGCGGCCGGCGTGAAGCGCTGCGGTGCGCGCTCGAAGTCGTCGACGGCCGCGACGATCGCGTGCGCCGTCTGTTCGTCGAAGAAGAGACCGGTCGGATTCAGGTTCGATTGCGGGTCGAGCACCGTTTCGAGCGCACCGCCCTTGCCGTATGCGATGACCGGCGTGCCGCACGCCTGCGCCTCGACGACCGAGATTCCGAAATCCTCCTCGGCCGCGAACACGAACGCCTTCGCGCGCCGCATCCGGTCATGCAGCACCGCGAACGGCTGGTAGCCCATGATCTCGACGTTCGGGCCAGCCTTCGCACGAATCTTCTGCATCTCGGGGCCGTCGCCGATGACGACGAGCTTGCGCTCGGGCGTGCGCGAAAACGCCTCGACGATCAGGTCGATCTTCTTGTACGGCACCATCCGCGACGCGGTCAGGTAGAAATCCTCCTTCACCGCGTTCAGCGAGAACGCGTCGACGTCGACCGGCGGGAAGATCACCGCCGCGTCGCGGTGATAGACCTTCTTGATGCGCCGGGCGATGAACGCGGAGTTCGCGACGAAGCCGTCCACCGCGTTCGCGGTACGCGTATCCCAGTTGCGGATGTAGTGCAGGATCATCCGCGCGAGCAGCGATTTCGGCCCGTGCGTGAGGTTCGACTGCTCCAGATACTGATGCTGCAGGTCCCACGCATAGCGGATCGGCGAATGCACGTAGCTGATGTGCACCTGGTCCGGCCCGGTCAGCACGCCCTTCGCGACCGCGTGGCTGCTCGAGATCACGAGGTCGTACTCGGACACGTCGAGCTGCTCGATCGCGAGCGGCATCAGCGGCAGGTAGCTGCGGTACTTGGTGCGTGCGAACGGCAGTTTCTGGATGAACGACGTCGTCACCCGCTTGCCGCGCACGAACGCGCGGTCGTCGAGGAAATCGACGAGGCTGAACAGGTCCGCGTCGGGAAAGCACGCGACGATCTGTTCGAGCACGCGCTCGGCGCCCGCATAGGTCACGAGCCAGTCGTGGACGATCGCCACGCGCAGCGCGCGCGCCGGCTGCCGCGCGCCGGCGCGCTCGGCCGGCACCGCGCGGTGCAGCGCGGCGGCATCGCCCGCGTGGGCCACGGCGGCATCGGCCGTGGCGAGATTCAGGACGGCGTGTTCCGCCAGATCGCGATTCATATGGTTTTCCTCGCATTGAGACGGACAAACAGGTCGCGCACGAGCGCGCGCAGCCCCGGGGTCATCGTGAGCGACCACGCGACGTTCAGCACCAGCACGACCGCGCACATGCCGATCGACTCGCCGAGCCCCGACCACGCCTGCGCCAGAAACAGGCTGGCGAGCAGGAAGGCGAGATGGGCCAGCATGTCGAGCACGATCGCGCGCATCCGGATCGCCGACAGGTACAGCAGCACGCCGTAATCGACGAGCGCGCGCGCCGCGACGACCACCGCCGCACCGATCAGCCCGAAGTGATGAATGCCGAGCCACAGGCCGCCGACGAAGAACGGCATCTCGACGAGCCCGGCGAATGCCGCGCGGGCCGGATTGACCTGCGACTGGATCAGGATGCGCGTGACGCTCGCCTGACCGACGAGCCAGACGCTGATCACCAGCACGCGGCCCACCGGCGCCGAATGCGCGGCGAGATCGGCGCCCACCCACAGCGTGAGGAACGGCGCGAGCGCGAAGATCGCGACGATGCCGACCGGCGTGAACACGCCGTTCAGGAATTCGAGCGACTGGCGCGCGAGCGTGTCGGCATGATCGCGGCCGACTGCCGACAGGCGCGGGAACAGCGTGCGCACCAGCGCGTTCGGCAGCATGTTCAGGCGCGTGACGAGGTTCTGCGGCACCGTGTAGTAGGTGACGAACTTCGCGCCCATGCCGGCGCCGAGCATCACGCGATCGAGCGTGTCGGCGATCATGCTCGTCATGCTCGCGATCAGCATCCAGCCGCCGAAGTTGAACAGCCCTTTCGCGGTGCCCCACTGCGGCGGGTCGATGCGCCGGATCCCGAGCACCTTGATGCTCGCGTGACCGAGCATCGCCGCGGCGATCAGCCGCGCGACAACGGCCGCGGCGAGCACCGTCTGCAGGTTCGGCGCGATCCACCACGCGGCGCCGAGCGGCAGCAGCTGGAACAGGAACGTGCCGATCGTCTGGTTCGTGTTGAACACGCCGAACCGTTCGGCGCCGTTGATCGCGCCGGCGAACACCCACGACACGTTCGCGAGCGGAATCGCGAGCGCGAGCCACGGCAGCGCCAGATACACCTCGTGCTGCATCGCGGCCGACACCTTCGTGAAATACGCGGTGTAGACGAACGCGCCGAAGTAGATCAGCAGCCCGCCCGCGATGCCGGTGCCGAGATTCAGCCAGAACGCGCTCCAGAACACCCGCGCGCTTTCGTCGGCGTTGCCGCTCGCGAGCGCCTTCGAGATGTGGTTCTGTGCGGCCATGCTCATCCCGAGATCGAGGATCCCGAAATAGCCGATCAGCGTCCACACGAGGCTGACGACGCCGTAGCGTTCGACGCCGAGCGCATGGATATAGGCGGGCACCGTCACCAGCGACACGAAGGTCGGCAGGATCAGCCCGATGAAATTGATCGAAACGTTCTTGAGTATGCCTTTGTCCATGCTTGTGCCTTGTGTGACGGCGACGACGTCGTGGGCGGCGCGCCGCCCGTCACGGTTTCCAGCGATACATCAGCACCTTGCCGCGCGCGTCTTCCTCGACGAACACCAGGTACTCGCCGTTCTCGCGCCGGAATGCGCTGATGCCGAACGGCACGTCGACCCAGCCGGACGCCTTGCCGACCTCCGCGCCCGGGCTCATCACGCCCACTTCCTTGCCGGTGTCCTTGTCGTACACGTGGATCTTGCCGACCGGCTCCACGGTGAAGATGTAGCGGCCCTCGACCGTGATCCCGATCAGGTCGAAGATCGGCTTCGCATCGAGCTTCCACGGCAGCGCCACCTGGTAGCGCACGACCGGCGAGCCTGTCGACCACTTGTCGAAGCGGATCAGCACGCGCCCCACTTCCTTGTTGATGCCCGGCTGCGGCGGCGCGTCGGCCGTGTAGCCGGTCGCGTACAGCGTGTCGGTCTGCGGCTCGTAGATCGCACGGCGCAGCTGCGTGAACGGCTGCGGCATCGGGTAGGTCGTGACCTTGTCGTACGAATAGATCGGGTTGCCGGCCTTGTCGACACCGCCGTACTGGAAGCGGTGGATGCCGCGCACGTCGCTCGTGCGCCAGATGTCGCCCTTCGTGTCGACCCACCAGCCCCAGCCGCCCGCCTTCGCCTTGCCGGTCGTGTTGATCTCGAACTCGTCGGCGTCGATCCGGCCGTTGCCGTTCGCGTCGCGCCACAGCCAGTCGCCGCCCGGCGGTTTGTTCGGCACCTTGTCGACCGGCCTCGCGCGGCCCGCGATCAGGCCGGACGGGATCGCCACCTCGCCGTCGCGCTTCGCGTCGAAGCGGTAGATCTTCAGGTGATCGGCGTACATGTCGGTCAGGTACAGGAACGTACGGCCGTCGACGCGCCGCGCGATCGGCATGCCCGGATACTGGTCCGTGTGGAACACCGGATCGTCCGGATACTTGAAGCGGTTCGACAGGAAGCCGACGTATTTCCAGTCCTGGCCCGGCGGCTTCGACAGGTCGAGCTCGAAGCGCTTGTTGCCCGTGTACACGCTGTTCGGCCGCGCGGGGTCGAGCCATGCGCCATCGACGAACAGCAGCCCCTGCACCTGCCAGCGCAGCTTGCCGTCCGGCGTGTAGCTTTCCAGCACCGCGCCGAGCCCCGCGCCGATCGTGTCGTGGCGCGGCCCGATCCCGTTCATCGACACATAGATGTTGCCGGCACGGTCGACGCCGACGCCCGTCAGCCCGTTGAAGCGCTGCGGCCCGGGCCGGCCCGGCACCGGGCCCGCGAAGATGCCGCCGCGCTCGCCGAGCGTGCCCGACTGCGCATAGCCCTTGCCGCCTTTCGAGAAGATCAGGATCTGCTGGCGCGGCCCGTTGTCCGCGACCAGCACGCGCCCTTTCGCATCGACCGCGACGTCCACCGCGTCGGTGCCTTCCGGCAACGCCGGCGCATCGTCGAGCTTGCTGCCGTCGGCCCGCACGTGCACCAGATGCGCGGGCCCGCCCAGCGTATCGGTCAGCAGCCACAGCGTGCCGTCGCCCGCGAGCGCGATGCGGCCCGGCTCGTGCGCGCTCCACGTGCCCTTCCGCTGCATCGTCTCCGCGTCATACACCTCCACCGCGTCGCGCGACGGATTGGTCGCGAACAATGTCTTGTCGTCGGCCGCGAGGCCGCCCACTTCCGCCTTCGCGTCGCCCACTTCCGAGCGCGCGGGCGCCGGCACCTCGTTCATCACCATGAAGCTCGCAGCCATCCGCGCGCGGCCGGCGTCGGCACGCCCGCCCGGCGCGACTTGCGGCGACGCGCGAAACGGTGCCGGCTGCTTCATGTCGCCGATCGTGCGCCGCGAGATGCCGAACCATTGCTTGCCCTTGTCCGGCCAGATGCCGGGCGACTGCAGATGGCCGCGCTCGTTGCCGACGCCGATCGCGACGTACGCATATTTGCTGTTGACGGCGATCGCGTTGCCGCCGAGATTGCCCCAGCCGTGCGTGCCGCCGGCGAAGCCGAGCATCTTCCCGTCCTGATAGACGCTCGCCTCGGCACCGCTCTCGTCCCACGGCGCATTCGTATACACCTTGCCCTCGGGCGTCACCGCGATCGCGCGGATGTCGATCTGCGTCCATGCGCCGTCGCCATAGCCGAACGTGTTGCCGATCCACGACGTCGTCGCGGGCAACACCGTTTCGGCCGGCACGGCGCTCGTCAGCAGTGCCGCGCATACCGTCATGCCAACCAGAATCAGACGTCGCAATGCGCTTCTCCAGACTCGATACAACAGCGACCGGCGCCGCCACGGATCGCCCGCGGCCGCGCCCTGTCGCTAAATGGGTTTCAAACGTCGCGATGCAGGTTACAAGCAAAAATAATCACAAGAAATTTGGAAATATTTGGGGATGTTTCTGCCTGAAATATCGAACCGGAACAGCGTGTAAATGGCGTCCGAAAACGGCAATAACGACCGCCCTTCGGCCGCCGCCGTGTAGAAAATTCCGCTCTGCACCGCCTGTCGCGCCCGCCCGGCCGCCAACCTTTCATCTCGCGATCGTAATAACCGGCATTTGGATGTTGATCGGCAGATAAATGTCGCGCGTTTTTTTACCGATTTCTTTTCCCTAGAATCGATTTCGATTTCATATTCCATTTAAAGGCATGCAATACGTACACGCATCGGATGCGGGTCGTGAAGGAGCCGCGCGATGACGGCCCTGTCGCGCACCGCCGACCTCGCCCCGCCGCAACACGGCCGCATCGTCCAGCTCGACGGGCTGCGCGCGATCGCGGTCGGCGCCGTGTTCCTGCAGCACGCGCTGAAGGCGCCGCTGTGGATGGGCGTCGATCTGTTCTTCGTGCTGAGCGGCCTGCTGATCACCGGCATCCTGCTCGATCGCAAGGCGCGCGGGCAGTCGTACTTCAGCCACTTCTATGCACGCCGCGTGCGCCGCATCCTGCCGCCGTACGTGCTGCTGCTGGCGGTGTCGACGCTGCTGTTCGGCGCGAGCTGGCTGCCGCACTGGCCGTGGTTCGCGTTCTTCTCGACCAATATCGGGCTGTCGCTCGGCAGCATCGGCCATGACAGCCTGAACGTGCTGTGGTCGCTCGCGGTCGAGGAGCAGTTCTACATCTTCTGGCCGTTCGTCGTGCTCTGGTGCTCGGAGCGCGCGCTGCTGTGGGTCGCCGCCGCGCTGATCGTCGCGGCGCCGGTGCTGCGCGCGATCGCGACGCCGTGGTTCGATTCGTTCTGGCCGATCTACTACCTGACGCCGTTCCGGATGGACCTGCTCGCGGCCGGCGCATTGCTCGCGATCGTGCTGCGCCGCGACCGGCGCGCGCTGGAGCCGTTCTATCCGCTCGCGATCGTCGGCGCGCTCGTGTCGCTGGCGATTCTCGGCTGGCTGCACCTGTCGTTCCCGCGCTTTCGCGCCGCGAACACGCCGATGTCGAATGCGGCGCTCTACAGCATCTCGCTGCTGCTGTGCACGTCGATCGTCGTGATCGCGCTGCGCGGCCGCGGCCTCGTGCAGCGCGTGCTGACGAACCCGTTGCTCGTCTACGTCGGCACCGTCAGCTACACCGTCTACCTGATCCACCTGAGCGTGCTGTATGCGCTGTGGCCGCTGCACCTGAACCGCTTCGTCACGGCCGCGCTCGCGCTCGCGATCACGCTCGCTTACGCAACCCTGAGCTGGTACGGCTTCGAACGGCGCCTGACGCGCGGGCCTGCGCGCCGTGCGTTGCCGGCTGCCGCCGGCACGACCGCCTGAATTTCATCATCCATCGCTTCTACCAGGACAACGCCATGAGCCAAACTCGTAAAAAGGCCATCATCACCGGAATTTCGGGGCAAGACGGTGCGTACCTGACCAAACTGCTGCTCGACAAGGGCTACGAAGTCACCGGCACCTATCGCCGCACCAGCTCGGTGAATTTCTGGCGCATCGCCGAGCTTGGCGTCGACACGCATCCGAATCTGACGCTCGTCGAACACGACCTGACCGACGCCGGTTCGAGCCTGCGCCTGCTCGAACGCACGCAGCCGGACGAGCTCTACAACCTCGCCGCGCAAAGCTTCGTCGGCGTGTCGTTCGACCAGCCGGCGACGACCGCCGAAGTGACCGGCATCGGCCCGCTGAACCTGCTCGAGGCGATTCGCGTCGTGAGCCCGAAGACGCGCTTCTACCAGGCGTCGACGTCCGAGATGTTCGGCAAGGTGCAGGCCATTCCGCAAACGGAAACCACGGCGTTCTATCCGCGCAGCCCGTACGGCGTCGCGAAACTGTACGCGCACTGGATGACCGTGAACTACCGCGAATCGTACGGCCTGTTCGGCAGCAGCGGGATCCTGTTCAACCACGAATCGCCGCTGCGCGGCCGGGAATTCGTCACGCGCAAGATCACCGACACGATCGCGAAGATCAAGCTGGGCAAGGCGAGCCGCCTCGAACTGGGCAATCTCGACGCGAAACGCGACTGGGGCTTCGCGCTCGAATACGTCGAAGGCATGTGGCGAATGCTGCAGGCCGACGAGCCCGACACCTACGTGCTGGCGACCAACCGGACCGAAACCGTGCGCGACTTCGTGCGAATGGCGTTCGCGGCGGCCGGCTACCAGATCGAATGGACCGGCAAGGGCGAGCAGGAGCGCGGCCTCGACGCATCGACCGGCAACGTGCTCGTCGAAGTGAACCCGAAGTTCTACCGCCCGGCCGAAGTCGATCTGCTGATCGGCTGCGCGGACAAGGCGAAAAGCAAACTCGGCTGGGCACCCAGGACGACGCTCGAACAACTTTGCCAGATGATGGTCGAAGCGGATTTGACGCGGAACCAACACCATGACACGTTCTGAAACCGGGCGTCCGTCGCGCCGTGCGTTCGTCACGGGCCTGACGGGCTTCACCGGTCGCTACATGGCCGAACGCCTGCAGGCGGCCGGCTATGACGTCTGGGGCACGGTCGCGCCCGGCGCGCGCCGCCCCGCCGATCCGGCGTTCGCACACTGCACGCTGGTGCCCGTCGACCTGCTCGACGCCGATGCAATGCGCGCGGCTGCGGCCGACGCGCGACCCGACGCGGTCGTGCATCTCGCCGCGCGCGCGCATGTCGCCCAGGACGAGCCGTCGCAGACCTACGCGGTCAACATCGTCGGCACGCGCAATCTGCTGGCGGCGCTCGCCGGCCTCGACCGCCGCCCGTCGGCCGTGCTGCTGGCAAGCAGCGCGAACATCTACGGCAACTCGACGGCCGGCGTGCTCGACGAAACCGTCGCGCCCGCCCCGGCGAACGACTACGCGGTCAGCAAGCTCGCGATGGAATATGCGGCGAAGCTATGGGCCGACCGGCTGCCGATCGTGATCGCGCGGCCGTTCAACTACACGGGCGTCGGCCAGAGCGATGCGTATCTGCTGCCGAAGCTCGTCGCGCACTATGCGTCCAACGCACCGCGGATCTCGCTCGGCAACCTCGACGTGAGCCGCGATTTCTCCGACGTGCGCGACGTGACGGCCGCCTATCTGAAGCTGGTCGAAGCCGCGCCGGCCGGCGAGACGTTCAACGTCTGCTCGGAGCGCGCGTATTCGCTGAAGGAAGTGCTGGCGATGCTGTCGCGCATCGCCGGCTACGTGATCGACGTGACGATCGATCCGCGCTTCGTGCGGCACAATGAAGTGAAAAGCCTGAGCGGGTCGCGCGACAAGCTGCGGCGCGCGGTAGGCGAACTACCTGTCACGCCGCTCGACGAAACGCTGCGATGGATGGTGGACGCGATGCGTGCCGCACCGCACGGGCACGCCGCTGGCTGAACGAGAAAACACGCGCGCGACGGCATGCGCCGAAACGACAACGGGCCGCTCTTTCCCGAGCGGCCCGTTTCATCGATGCCGAACGAACCTCGGCCGTAGCACTCAGCCGTCCAGACCGCGCGCCAGATCGTTGCGAATGTCGCCCGCGTGCTCGAGGCCGACCGCGAGGCGGATCAGCCCTTCGGTGATTCCCGCCGCCGCGCGCGCTTCCGGCGTGATGCGGCCGTGCGTCGTGGTGGCCGGATGCGTGATCGTCGTGCGCGTGTCGCCGAGGTTGCCGGTGATCGACACCAGCCTGGTGCCATCGATCACGCGCCATGCGTTCGCGCGCTGCTGCTCGGGCGTATCGCCCTTCAGCTCGAACGACACGATCGCGCCGCCCGCCTTCTGCTGGCGCTTCGCGAGTTCATGCTGCGGATGCGATTCGAGCCCCGGATAGAACACCCGCGCCACCGCCGGATGCGAGTCGAGCCAGCGCGCGATCTCCAGCGCATTCGCCGATTGCTTCTCGACGCGCAGCGACAGCGTCTCCATCCCCTTCAGCAGCACCCACGCGTTGAACGCCGACAGCGTCGGACCGGCGCTGCGCACGAACGGGAACACCTTGCCCATGATGAATTCCTTCGAGCCGACCAGCGCGCCGCCGAGCACGCGGCCCTGCCCGTCGAGGAATTTCGTCGCCGAGTGCATCACGACGTCCGCGCCGAGCTTCAGCGGCTGCTGCAGCACCGGGCTGCAGAAACAGTTGTCGACGACGAACAATGCGTTCGCGGCCTTCGCGATCCTGCCGATCGCCTCGATGTCGGCGAGCTCGGTCAGCGGGTTCGACGGCGTCTCGAGGAAGAACATCTTCGTTTCCGGCCGCACGGCTTCCTGCCACGCGTTCAGGTCGGTCGGGTCGACGAAGGTGGTCGTAATCCCGAACTTGCTGAAGATCTGCGAGAACATCCCGAGCGTCGAGCCGAACAGGCTGCGCGAGCTGACGAGGTGGTCGCCCGCCTGCAGCGCGGACATCACGACCGACATGATCGCGGCCATGCCCGACGCCGTCGCGATGCACGCCTCGCCGCCCTCGAGCGCGGCGAGACGCTCCTGGAACATGGTGACGGTCGGATTCGTGAAGCGCGAGTACGTGAAATAGTCTTCCGAATTCGCGAAGCGCTCGGCCGCGTCGGCGGCGCTCGAGAAGCAGAAGCTCGACGTGAGGAACAGCGCTTCCGAATGTTCGTTGAAGTCGCTGCGCAGCGTGCCCGCGCGCACCGCAAGCGTGTCGAAGTTGAGGGAGTCGTCCATGTTCCGTTTTCCGTATTCGATGGCCGCGCCGACGGTCGTGCATATGGCGCGGACCCGGTCAAAACCGAGGCCAAAAACAAAAAGCCCGCTATGCGTCGGCATCAGCGGGCTTCGGTGCGGTACGACAGCGATCGACTCGGGCCGGCTGCCGCCGGCCTTCGCTTTAGCTGTTTTGGGAAGTGGCCCCGCGTCCGCAAGCTGATATCAAATCGACGCAAGGCCACATCCTATCACGCCTCGATAAAAGCGTGCGCCGGCGTTACTCGACCGACAGTTGCAGGTTCATCTGCGAACGCTCGGTGTCGCCGGCCGTGTCGCGATCGGCCTGCGACGCCGGCGTGAGGCGCGCGCGCTCGATCGCATCGAGATACTCGGGCGTCACGTCGCCGGTGATGTAGTTGCCGTCGAAGCACGACGCCTCGAAGCGCTCCAGCTTCGGGTTGATGTCGCGCACCGCGCGGCGCAGGTCGTCGACGTCCTGGTAGATCAGGTGGTCGGCGCCGATGATCTTCGCGACTTCCTCGTCGGTACGGCCGTGCGCGACGAGCTCGCCACGCGTCGGCATGTCGATGCCGTACACGTTCGGGAACTTCACGGGCGGCGCCGCCGACGCGAAGATCACCGACTTCGCGCCCGCATCGCGCGCCATCTGCACGATTTCGTGCGAGGTCGTGCCGCGCACGATCGAATCGTCGACGATCAGCACGTGCTTGTCCTTGAACTCGATGCTCATCGCGTTGAGCTTCTGGCGCACCGACTTCTTGCGCACGGCCTGGCCCGGCATGATGAAGGTGCGGCCGACGTAGCGGTTCTTGAAGAAGCCTTCGCGATACTCGACGCCAAGCTTCGCGGCGACCTGCATCGCAGCCGGACGCGACGAATCGGGAATCGGCATCACGACGTCGATCGGCACGTTCGGCAGCTCGCGCTTGATCTTCTCGGCGAGATAGTCGCCCATGCGCAGGCGCACGTTGTAGACCGGCACGCCGTCGAGGCACGAGTCCGGACGGGCGAGATACACGTATTCGAACATGCACGGATTCAGCGTCGGGTTCTCCGCGCACTGCTGGCTGTGGAAGTTGCCGGCCTTGTCGATGAAGATCGCTTCGCCCGGCTCCAGGTCGCGCACGAATTCGAAACCGATGCCTTCGACCGCCACCGATTCCGACGCAACCATCCATTCGGTGCCGTGTTCGGTCTCGAGCTTGCCGATGCACAGCGGCCGGATGCCGAACGGGTCGCGGAACGCGAGCAGGCCGTAGCCGGCGATCAGCGACACGATCGCGTACGAACCCTGCAGGCGGCGATGCACGCCCGACACCGCCTTGAACACCGACGCCGGATCGAGCTCGAGGCCCGTGGTCGACAGTTGCAGCTCGTGCGCGAACACGTTGAGCAGCACTTCGCTGTCGGAATTGGTGTTGATGTGCCGGCGGTCGATCCGGAACATCTCGTCCTTCAGTTGCTGCCAGTTCGTCAGGTTGCCGTTGTGCGCGAGGATGATCCCGAACGGCGCGTTCACGTAGAACGGTTGCGCCTCGGCCTCGCTCGACGCCGAGCCGGCCGTCGGGTAGCGCACCTGGCCGATGCCGTAGGTGCCGGGCAGGCTGCGCATGTTGCGCGTGCGGAACACGTCGCGCACCATGCCGTTCGCCTTGTACATGTGGAAATTGCTGCCGTCCGCCGTCGCAATGCCCGCTGCGTCCTGACCGCGATGCTGCAGCAGCAGCAGGCTGTCATAGATCAGCTGATTGACCGGGGATTGGGAGATAACACCTACGATGCCGCACATGGCATGTCCTTCAAGATGACAAAATCGGTTCCGTCCTGCCCGGCCGCGTCGTCACACGCGTACGTACTGGGCCATGCCGTCGGGCAGGAGCTGCTTCAGCTCGTGCACGCCCTGTTCGGCAAAAGGACGCAATAGCGCATTGCGCCAGAAATCCTGTTTGGGCAGTTCGGTCAGCCCGGCCGCCGCGACCAGCAGCACCACCAGCACGCAGCCGCGCACCAGCCCGAACATCATGCCCAGCGAGCGGTCGACGCCGCCCAGGCCACTCGCCTGCGCGATCCGCGACAGCAGCGCGTTCGCCACGCCGGCGACCAGCACGACGCCGATCACGAGCAACGCGAAGGCGATCACCCACTGCGTCAGCGCGCCGCCCGGCCAGTTCGCCGGGATATACGGCACGACCAGCCCGACGTAGCGGCTCGCGATCACGATCGCCGCGATCCAGCCGATCAGCCCGAAAATCTCGGACACGAAGCCGCGCCACGCGCCGCGCAGCGCCGACAACACGATCACCGCCAATACAGCGTAGTCGAAAGCCGTCAGCATCGTGGCATTACTGCGTCAGACCGGCTTCGCGGACCTTCGCGATCGCGGCGGAGGCCGCCGAGCGATCCGCGAACGGGCCGGCACGCAACAGTGTAGCCGTGCTGCCGTCTGCCTGCTTGCGATGCTCGACATATGCGGGCACACCCGCCGATTTCAATTTGGCCGCCCACGAACGGGCCGTCGCGTCATCCTTGAACGAACCGAGCTGCACCGCGAAGCGCGCACCGGCCGGCGATGCCGGCGACGACGCGTCGCCGCTGTCCGGGCTCGCCGCGTCGGTATTCGCGACGGTTGCGGGCGCAGGCTTCGGCGTGGCCGGTTTCGCCGCGGGAGCAGCCGGCTTCGGCGCGGGCTTCGGCGGCGTCACGCTCGCGGTGGTGGTCGTATCGGGTTTCGCGACCGGCTTGGCGGCATCCTTCGGCGCGGGTGCCGGTGCGGCCGCAACGGCCGTGTCGGAGGCCGGCGGTTCGTCGTGCGCGACACCCGCCTGCACGTCGGACACATCGTCGTCGCGCGGCGCGACCGCCTGGTGCGCGGGCCGGTTCGGGATGTCGATCGCGATGTCGTCGGTGACCGGCTTCGGATGCGAATCGAGCACCATCGGCAGTACGATCACCGCGGCCACGACGAGCGCGATCGCGCCGACGAGGCGACGGCGCGCACGTTGCTTTTCTGGAAGGGTCGGATCGAGGAGCAGTGCGTCCGATTCCGGACGCTCGGTGCGGCGCGAGCGTCGCTCGACGCGTTCAGTGCGCTCCGTGCGCACGTTCCGGGAGGCCCCGGTACGACCGCCGCGCCGCGGGGGCGCGTCGTCGTCTTTTTTGCCGAACGAGAAAATTCCCATGAATGGCTGAGTCCGAAACTGCCCGTCAGTCAGTGTTGCTGCGATTTACGGTAGGCCAGCACGCCGGCAACCGTATGGAAACTGCCGAAAACCACGATTCTATCATTCTCGGATGCTCTTTTTAGTGCATCGCGAAACGCTTCCGCGGGCGACGCGTAACGCGTCACGCTCGAATCGGGCCCCTCCTCCACGCCGGCCTTGCGCAGCGCGGCTTCGAGCTGCTCCGCGGAGGCCGCGCGCGGCAGCGGCAGATCGGTCACGCACCAGTGGTCGATCTCGCCCTTCAGATGCTGCAGCACGCCGTCGATGTCCTTGTCGTGCATCGCGCCGAACACCGCGTACGTGTACGGGAAGAAGCCCATGTTGCCCAGGTTCTGCTCGAGCACGGCCGACGCATGCGGATTGTGCGCGACGTCGAGCACGATCGCCGGTTTGCCGGGCAGCACCTGGAAGCGCCCCGGCAGCTCGACGTTCGCCAGCCCGAGCCGGATGTCCTGCGCGGACACCGGCAGCACCGGGCGCAGCGCCTCGAGCGCGGCGAGCGCGGCCGATGCGTTGATCAGCTGATTCGCGCCGCGCAGCGCCGGATACGCGAGCGCCGGATAGCGCTTCTCCCGGCCGAGGTAGCTCCATTGCTGGCGCTCGGCGCCCGCCTGCGCCTCGTAGCGGAAATCGCGGCCGACCAGCCACAGATCGGCGCCGATCGCTTCGGCGTGGTCAATCAGCGTCTGCGGCGCGGCCGGATCGCCGCAGATCGCCGGCTTGCCCGCGCGGAAGATCCCGGCCTTCTCGAACGCGATCTTCTCGCGCGTGTCGCCGAGGTATTCGGTGTGGTCGATGTCGATGCTCGTGACGATCGCGCAATCGGTATCGATGATGTTGACCGCATCGAGCCGGCCGCCGAGGCCGACTTCGAGAATCACCGCGTCGAGCCCGCGCGACGCGAACAGATGGAGGATCGCGAGCGTCGTGAATTCGAAATACGTGAGCGACACGGGCTCGGCCAGCGCCGTGCGCGCGGCTTCGACGGCCTCGAAGTGCGGCAGCAGTTCGTCGTCGGTCACGTTCTGCCCGTTCACGCGTGCGCGCTCGTTGAATTCGAGCAGGTGCGGCGACGTGTGGCAACCGACCTTGTAGCCCGCGCGCACGAGAATCGTCTCGAGGAATGCGCAGGTCGAGCCCTTGCCGTTCGTGCCGCCGACGGTGATCACGGGGCACGCGAATTCGAGCTGCAGCGCCGCCTTGACCTGCCCGATGCGGGTGAGGCCCATGTCGATGCCGACCGGGTGCGCGCGCTCGAGATGCGAAAGCCACGCGTCGAGAGTGGGAAAAGTGCTCATCGGATCAAATCTGAATCGGTACGGCCACACTACGCCAAAAAACGAAGCGCGCCGCCCGACGCTGAAGCCGGGCGACGCGCGCGGTTCACAGCCCCTGCGCTCAGGCCAGCGCGTCGGCCGGCTGACGCTGCAGCAGTGCGAGCAGCTGCGCGATCTCGTCGCGCATCTTGCGGCGGTCGACGATCATGTCGATCGCGCCCGTCTTCAGCAGGAATTCGGCGCGCTGGAAGCCTTCCGGCAGCTTCTCGCGAACCGTCTGCTCGATCACGCGCGGGCCCGCGAAGCCGATCAGCGCCTTCGGCTCGGCGATCACGACGTCGCCGAGGAACGCGAAGCTTGCCGACACGCCGCCCATCGTCGGATCGGTCAGCACCGAGATGAACGGCAGCTTCGCTTCGGCGAGCTTCGTCAGCATCGCGGTGGTCTTGGCCATCTGCATCAACGACAGCAGGCTTTCCTGCATCCGTGCGCCGCCCGATGCGGTGAAGCAGATGAACGGCACGTGCTGTTCCAGCGCGTTCTGCGCGCCGCGCGCGAAGCGCTCGCCGACGACCGAACCCATCGAGCCGCCCATGAACGAAAACTCGAAGCAGGCAGCCACGACCGGCAGCGTGTGGATCGCTCCGCCCATCACGACCATCGCGTCGGTCTCGCCGGTTTCGTCCATCGCTTCCTTCAGACGATCGGGGTACTTGCGGCTGTCCTTAAATTTCAGCGAGTCGACCGGCACGACTTCCTGGCCGATCTCGTAGCGGCCTTCCGGATCGAGCAGCCCGTCGAGACGCTCGCGCGCGCCGATGCGCATGTGGTGATCGCACTTCGGGCACACGTGCAGGTTCGCGTCCACGTCGTTGCGATAGAGAACGGCCTCGCAGGACGGGCACTTGACCCACAGGCCTTCCGGAATGCCCTTGCGGCTTTTCGGGTCGGTCTGCTTGATCTTCGGCGGCAACAGTTTGTCGAGCCAGCTCATCGTATGGTTTCCTGTTCCGTGGCGGGGCGGGCCGATCGGCTCGTTCCCGCTTCCTGTGTTGTGTTTATCACGCTGCCTTGGCGGCGCCGTCCAGCGCGGCGCGCAGCTCGGCGATGAACGCCTTCAGCGCGGCGGCGGCGCCTTCCGGCGCGGCGCTCTCGAGCAGCCGCACCAGGCGGCTGCCGATCACGACGGCGTCCGACACTTCGGCCACCGCGCGCGCCGTTTCGGCGTCGCGGATACCGAAGCCGACGCCCACCGGAACCGGCACGCGCGACTTGATGGCCGGGATTTTACCTGCAATGCTCGAAACATCCAGATTTCCGGCGCCGGTCACGCCCTTGAGCGACACGTAATACACGTAGCCGCTCGCGATCTTGCCGACGTCGGCGATGCGCTCGTCGGTCGACGTGGGCGCGAGCAGGAAGATCGGATCGATCTGCGCGGCCCGCATCTTTTCCGCGAACACGCCCGCCTCTTCAGGCGGATAGTCGACCACCAGCACGCCGTCGACGCCGGCCGCATGCGCTTGCGCCGCGAACGCATCGACGCCCATCCGTTCGATCGGGTTCGCATAGCCCATCAGCACGACGGGGGTTTTGGCGTCGGTTTCGCGAAAACGCTTCACGTCGGCGAGCACGCTCGTGAGCGTGACGCCGCGCGCGAGCGCGCGTTCCGACGAGCGCTGGATCACGGGGCCGTCGGCCATCGGGTCCGAGAACGGCACGCCGAGTTCGATCACGTCCGCGCCGCCGGCAGCGAGCGCGTGCATGAATTCGACGGTTTTCGCGGGATCGGGGTCGCCGGCCGTGATGAACGGGATCAGGCCCTTACGGCCTTGTTCGGCGAGCGCGGCAAAGGTCTGCTGAATACGGGACATGGCAATTTTCCTTGATGCGTTTCGGCGACGCGGCGGCGCGATTCACGCGCACGCCGGCGCGGCGAGCGCGCTCACGCGCTCGTGCGCGATCGCACAATAGCTTTCGTTGATCTCGTAGCCGACGAAGTCGCGCCCCTGCCGTGCGCAGGCCACCGCGGTCGTGCCGCTGCCCATGAACGGATCGAGCACGCGGCCGCCCGGCGGGCAGCTTGCGAGCACCATCCGCTCGATGATTTCCAGCGGCTTCTGGGTCGGATGATCGACGCGCTCCGCGTGCTGCCGGTGCAGGCGCGAGACCGACCAGACGTCCTTCGGGTTGTAGCCCATCTCCAGCCACTTGCTGCCTTCGAACAGCTTGCGCGAGCGGGCCTTCTTCGTGTCGGCGTCGTACGGGATGCGGACCGGATCGAGATCGAAGTAATACGCTTTGGAAACCGCGAAAAAGCCGATGTTGTCGTGCACCGACGTGAAACGGCGCGTCGTGCCGCCCATGCTCGGCACGCGCCGGTCCCAGATGATCTCGTTGACCATCGTGAGCTGCGTCTTCAGGAAACTGAAGATTTCCGGCGCGTACTGCCACGTGCAGAAGATGTACATCGACCCGCTCGGCTTCAGCTTCGGAATCGCGAGCTCGAGCCACTCGCGCGTCCACGCGAGGAAATCGTCGCCCGAACGCTTGTCCGAGTCGTTGCCGTAGTCCTTGCCGAGCCCGTACGGCGGATCGGCGACGATCAGGTCGATCGACGCATCCGGCAGGTGCGCGGCATCGGTCAGGAAATCGCGGTTGTGCAGTTCGATACCGTGCGGCAGCACGCGCGGCACGGCAGCGGCGGGCTGGGCCGCCTCCGCCTCGCTCGCGGCGCCGCCGCCCGGCTCTTCGATCAGGTCACGCATCGGTCGGGGTCAGAGCTCGATGCCCGATCGCTCGGCGACCGTGTGCATGTCCTTGTCGCCGCGGCCCGACAGGTTGACGAGCAGGATCTTGTCCTTCGGCAACGTCGGCGCGAGCTTCACGCCATACGCGATCGCGTGGCTCGACTCGAGCGCGGGGATGATCCCCTCGATCCGGCAACAGTCGTGGAATGCCTTCAGCGCCTCGTCGTCGGTGATCGGCACGTACTGCGCGCGGCCGCTGTCCTTCAGCCATGCGTGTTCGGGGCCGACGCCCGGATAGTCGAGGCCCGCCGACACCGAATGCGTCTCGATGATCTGGCCGTTGTCGTCCTGCAGCAGATACGTGCGGTTGCCGTGCAGCACGCCAGGGCTGCCGGCGATCAGCGATGCCGCGTGATGACCCGTGTCGATGCCGTCGCCGGCCGCTTCGACGCCGATCAGTTGCACCGATCGATCGTCGATGTACGGATAGAAGATGCCCATCGCGTTCGACCCGCCACCGACGCAGGCGATCACCGCGTCCGGCTGCCGGCCCGCGAGCTCGGGCATCTGCACCTTGCACTCGTCGCCGATCACGCGCTGGAAGTCGCGCACCATCATCGGATACGGATGCGGGCCCGCGACCGTGCCGATGATGTAGAACGTGCTTTCGATGTTCGTGACCCAGTCGCGCATTGCTTCGTTCAGCGCGTCCTTCAGCGTGCGCGAACCCGATTCGACCGGCACGACCGTCGCTCCAAGCAGCTTCATCCGGTAGACGTTCGCGGCCTGCCGGCGCACGTCCTCCGCGCCCATGTAGACCACGCACTCCATCCCGAAGCGCGCGCAGATCGTCGCGGTCGCGACGCCGTGCTGGCCGGCGCCGGTTTCCGCGATCACGCGCTTCTTGCCCATGCGCTTCGCGAGCAGCGCCTGGCCGATCACGTTGTTGATCTTGTGCGCACCGGTGTGGTTCAGGTCTTCGCGCTTCAGGTAGATCTGCGCGCCGCCGAGCATCTCGCTCCAGCGCTGCGCGTGATAGATCGGCGACGGACGGCCGACGAAATACTTCAGCTCGCGCTCGAATTCGGCGACGAAGTCGGGATCGTTCTGGAACTTTTCATACGCCGCGCGCAGTTCGTCCAGCGCGTGAATCAGCGTCTCGGCGACGAACACGCCGCCATACGGGCCGAAATGGCCGCGATCATCGGGAAGGTTGTACATGGTGTCTCTCTCGATCGGTCGGTGCGCCGCGCTTGTCGGGCCGCACCGGCTTGCCTCATCCGGCGTCCGCTTCGCGCACCGCGCGTACGAACGCCGCCATCCGGGCGTGATCCTTCACGCCCTTCGCGCCCTCCACTTCGATGCCACTCGAGACATCGACAGCGAACGGACGCAACTGGCGGATCGCATCACCGACGTTTTGCGCGTTCAAGCCACCACTCAAAACGGCCCGACGCGCGAGCTCTGCGGGAATAAGAGACCAATCGAAGACCTTGCCGCTACCGCCGTAATCCGGCACCAGGGTGTCGAACAGGAGGCCGCGCGCTTTCGAATAATGAAGAGCCGATTCTACCAAATCGGACGGCTGCGTCGAGGGGCCGACGCGCACCGCGCGCAACCACGGCAGGCGCGCCGCGCGGCCGAGCGCATCGCACTGCGCCGGCGTCTCGTCGCCGTGGAACTGCAGCACCGTGAGCGGCACGTCGCGCACGATGGCCTCGATCTCGGCTTCGGTCGCATTCACGAACAGCCCGACCACGGACACGAAAGGCGGCGCGAGACTCGCCAGCTCGGCCGCCTGCGCGATCGTCACGGCGCGCGGGCTCTTCGGGTAGAACACCAGGCCGATCGCATCGGCGCCGAGCGCCGCCGCGTGCAGCACGTCCTCGCGGCGCGACAGCCCGCACAGCTTGATGCGCGTGCGCGGCGGCAGGCCCGCCGCGGCGGAATTCGAAGAAGGCACGTCGTGATCCGTCATGATAGTGGGTCCAGATCGGCCCAGACGCTGCTCCACGGCACGCTGCCAAGCTGCGCGGGCGGGACGGCGAATTCCGCCGGGTAGCCGACGTGGGCAAGGTACAGCCCGTCGGCCATGAACGTGGGCGCCGCGAGGTTGCGGTCGCGCCCGGCCAGCACGTCGGCCAGCCAGTCGGCCGGGTAGCGGCCGCGTCCGACCGCGACGAGGCAGCCCATCAGGTTGCGCACCATGTGATGCAGGAACGCGTTCGCGCGGAAGCGGAAATGGATGAAATGCCCCGCGCGCCGCACGTCGATCTGATACAGGTGTTTGACCGGCGTCTTCGACTGGCATTCCGACGACCGGAACGACGAAAAGTCGTGCTCGCCGATCAGGTGCGCGGCGGCGGCGCGCATCGCGTCGTCGTCGAGCGGCGTGTGGATCCAGCCCGCACGGCCGGCCAGCA
Organism: Burkholderia sp. MSMB1459WGS; assembly: GCF_001534535.1. NCBI lineage: Bacteria > Pseudomonadati > Pseudomonadota > Betaproteobacteria > Burkholderiales > Burkholderiaceae > Burkholderia > Burkholderia sp. MSMB1459WGS. The sequence goes on along the minus strand of NZ_LPMU01000044.1, from coordinate 319,095 downwards.
TCGGCGAGCGCACGGGATGCACGTACAGCGCGTAGTAGTAAGTGCGCTCGAACGCCGAGAAACGCGCGTGGAACGTGTCCGGCATCGGCTTCGCCCATTGCACCGACACGGTCGGCGGCAGGAACGCGTTGGTGCCGCGCACCCACGAGAACGCTTCGCGCTCGAGGTCGGTGTCGAAATGCACGACTTGCCCGAGCCCGTGCACGCCGGTGTCGGTCCGCCCCGCAACCGTCGTGTGCAGCGGCACCCGCGCGAACTCGGCCAGCGCGTGTTCGAGCCGGTCCTGCACGGTCTTGCCGTGCGGCTGCGCCTGCCAGCCGCAGAACGCCGCGCCGTCGTACTGGATGCCAAGCGCGATCCGCATCACGCCTCGTCCGCCAGTTTCGCGAGCAGTGCGCGTGCGTCGTCGCGCGTCGCGGCGTCGTTCGCGTCGACCACTTCCTGCAGCAGCGTCCGCGCGCCCGACAGGTCGCCCAGTTCGACGTATTCGGCCGCGAGGTCCAGCTTGTTGCGGGCGATGCGCGCGAGCTCGTCGGGGGTAAGCGCAGGCAGCGCAGCGCCCGGCGTGGACGGCAGGTCGAGATCGAAGTCGAGCTTCAGCGCGCCGAACTGGGCGCCGCCGAGCGGCGGCAGAGACGACGTCGCGGGCGGGTTGCCCGCGTGGCCGGCAGGCGTCGCCGCATCCGGATCCCAGTCCAACTCGTCTTCCTGGTCGGCCGGATGTTCCGGTGCCGCTTCACCCGAACCCATCGCCGGGCGCTGAGTGGATTGACCGTTAGTTGCAATTTTATCGGCGTCGATCTGCGTCGCCCCCGCAGACGGTTCCTCCTCCGCCGCCGATGGTTCGCCTGCCGCCCGCGGCGGCAACGGCATGTCGAGACTATTGAGCGCGCTGATCGCGTTCTGCATCAGCGTCGCGTGCTGCGCTTCGGTCGTCGAAGGTGCAGCGGATGCGGCGGCCGGCTCGGCTGGCTCGTCGGCGGCAGCGGCTTTTTCGGCCGGTTCCGCGTCGTGCGACGCCGCGGTCGAAACCGGGGTCGCCGCGCTCGCGGCCGGCTCCGCAGCGTGCGCAGGCAGCGATTCAGGCGATTCGTCGCGCGGCGCCGTCAGGTCGGGCGCGGACGATGTGTCCGCGACGGGTGGCTCGACCGTCTCCGCCGCAGCGGCGGCCGCTGCGGCGAGATTCATGTCGGACGCCGCATCGCGTGCGACCGGCATCTCGGGCGTGATCGGCAGTTCGCGTTCGACGGACGGCGCGGCTTCCGCTTCTGCAACCGCAGCACCGCCTGCCGCGGCCGCCGTCGCAGCCGTCCCCGCATCGTCCGCGCGACGACCCTTGCGGCGCTTGCGCCACGCGAAGCCGGCCGCGAGCACGATCACGGCAGCGCCGGCCGCAGCGGCCGGGCGCCAGTCCATCTGCTCGGTACGACGTGCAGGCGTCGCGACGGGTGCGGCCGGTTGTACCGAAGCCGATGCCGGTTGCGGCGCACTGGCTGCCACACCCGACGCGACCTCGTCCGCCGTCGATGCAGCGGCCGACGCACCGGCGTCATTCGCGGCCGGACGCGGCGCGGCGGGTGCCGGAGCGGGCGCAGGCGCTACGCCGGTCGTCGTTGCCGGTTTGCCGATGCCGTGCTTCTGCAACTCCATCAGCACGCGATTCTTCAATGCCAGCAATTGCTGCAGGCTCGACGGCCGCGGCTGCGACGCACCGACGGCGGGCGCCGCGCCGGCCGGTTCATGCACGCCGAAGACCGGGCTGCCCGGCGCCGACGGCCCCGCGGCCTCGCTCGCGGACGACGGCGCCGACTGGATCGCACCGGTCCATACGTGCGGGCCGCTTGCACCTGCGGTGGGCGCCGCCGGCTGCATGCCATCGACAGCCGACGCGCCGCTCGAAGCCGAAGCACCGCTCGAAGCCGAAGCACCGCTCGAAGCCGACGCCCCCGCCGCCGCCGCGGCGCTCGCCCCGCTCACCGGCGCTGCATGCACGACCGGCGCCATCGGCGCGGGCTGCACGGCCGAGCCGGCATGCGGCGCGGATGCGCCGTGCTGCGCGCTCGCCGCCCCGCCAGATGCGGCGGGTGCGGAAGCGGCCGCCGTACCCGACGCAGCGGACGCGCCGGCCGGCACGAGCGCCGCGCCGGTGGCGTCGAGCGGGGGCAAGGTCAACGTCGCGCCGACTTTCAGGCGGCTCGCGTCGCGCTTCATGAACGCCTGCGGATTGGCGTCGAACAGCGCACGGCCCGCGCGCGCGAGCACGGCCGGATCGTGCGATTGCGTGGCCGCTTTCGCGATGTCGTTCAGCGACTGGCCCGGCTGGACCGTCACGGTAAGCGGAGCGGCGCCGCCGGCGGCGGACGCCGGCAGTTCGCCGGTGCCGACCGCCCACGCCGATGCGGCTGCGCCGAGCACCAGGATCGCCAGCGCGCCACGCACGGCGCGCGACAGACGGGACTGACGCGGAAACAAGGAAATTCGGGACATCGTTGGCTCTATCGCCGCGCGCGGGCGCGGCTCGGATTCACGGTTGGAAGCGTCAATAAAATGGCTGCAGAAATGCAAAAGCGTCGCGCGGAACGCGACGCTTTCGGCGGGTCTGTGCGTCGTAACCGCGTAGTTTACTTCACACGATCGGGTTCCGGCCGAATTCGTCGCCCGTAGATGCAACGGCTGCGGGCAGGCGCTCGTGTCGCGCGGGTCCACCTGCGTCAGCCCATGCATCCGATCGATCGAAGCCAACCTGCGCGCGCGCAGTCGAAAACCATCTCGCAGCGGCATCGCCCCACCGTTCGAATGGCTGCTTTCTGGCGCGTTCACCGCGTGTTCACCTCGTGCACGCCGCAAGATCGCGGCGACAGAAACGCCAACGTCCCCTCGGCAATCCGCCCCGGCCGCCGTTAATGAATTGACAGCCGAAAATCAAAACAAATCGCGACCGGCGATCAATCTCGCTCCAATTACATCCAGTTCTTCGATAAGAAGGCAATTTCCCGCTCTTATCGAAGAAATGAAAATCCACACTCCCGAAGCTCCACCCCACAAGGCTTTCAGCACCTTCCTCATGCTCCATCGGTCATATGAAAGCGACCACTTTCACACGAATTCAATTTCATTACACAAAATTACACAGATCGATTAATTACCGCCGATACGATCGCCCCTAAACAGGAATCGGCGCATTTCGGCCTCGCGCCTGCCCATGCCGGAAAGGCGGGAGCCCGCTCGGCCAGGCTGCTGCCGTGAAGTGCCGGAGGGCCATCGCGCAGTCGCACGACTGCATTCACTCACCAGCTCGTTACGGGGACCGAACATGGGCTATCAGCAGGGTTTGAGCGGGTTGGCCGGCGCGTCGAGCAAGCTCGACGTGATCGGCAACAACATCGCGAACGCAAACACGGTTGGCTTCAAACAGGGGCGCGCGAATTTCGCCGACATGTACGCAAATTCGGTCGCGACGTCGGTCAACACGCAGATCGGCATCGGCACGCGGCTCGCGTCGGTGCAGCAGAATTTCGGCCAGGGGACGATCGATTCGACGAAGTCGGCGCTCGACGTCGCGATCAACGGCAACGGCTTCTTCCAGATGTCGAGCAACGGCGTGACCACGTATTCACGCGACGGCACGTTCCACCGCGACAAGAACGGTGCGATCGTCGACGCGCACGGCCGCAACCTGATGGGCTATGCGGCAGGCGCCGGCGGCGCGATCGACACAGCGCAAACGGTGCCGCTGCAAGCGCCGACCGGCAACCTCGCGCCACGCGCGACGAACAGGATCACCGGCCAGTTCAACCTGAACGCGCAGGACAAGGTGCCGACCAGGACGCCGTTCAACGCGACCGACAACACGACGTACAACTACAACGCGTCGATCCAGGTCTACGACACGCTCGGCGGCTCGCAACAGGTCGCGATGTACTTCGCGAAGCGCGCGGCCGGCACGTGGCAGGCCTACGCGGGCGTGCCGGGCCAGACGCCGACGCATCTCGGCACCGTCACGTTCGACGCATCGGGCCGGATCAGCTCGACGACGTCGGCCGCGACCGGCCAGCCGACGCCGAGCCTCGGCCAGTTCGCGTTCTCGATCCCGAACACGACGGGCGGCGCCAACCCGCAGAACCTGACGCTCGATCTGGGCGGCACGACGCAGTATGGCGGCAAGGACGGCGTGAACAATCTCGCGCAGGACGGCTTCGCGAGCGGCACGCTGACGACGTTCTCGATCGGCGCCCACGGCACGCTGACCGGCAACTACTCGAACGGCCAGAGCGCAGTGCTCGGCCTGATCGCGCTCGCGAACTTCAACAACCCGAACGGGCTCGTGAACATCGGCGGCAACCAGTATGCGGAATCCGCCGCGTCGGGCGTGCCGCAGATCTCCGCGCCGGGCAGCACGAACCACGGCACGCTGCAGGGCAGCGCGCTGGAAAACTCGAACGTCAACCTCACGAACGAGCTCGTGAACCTGATCACCGCGCAGCGCAATTATCAGGCGAATGCGCAGACGATCAAGACCCAGCAGGCCGTCGATCAGACGCTGCTGAACCTGCGCTGAACCTGCGCTGAGTCTGCGCTGAACCGCGCATGAAAAACGCGCCGCGCCGGCCCTGAATCTCGAGGCCGACGCGGCGCGTCGTGTCGTGCAGCCCGGCCCGCGGGCCGGACAGCGTGCGGGCTTACTTGTCGAGCAGGATGCGCAGCATGCGGCGCAGCGGCTCGGCCGCACCCCACAGCAGTTGATCGCCGACCGTGAACGCCGACAGGTATTCGCCGCCCATCGCGAGCTTGCGCAGGCGGCCGACCGGCACCGACAGCGTGCCGGTGATCTTCGCCGGCGACAGGTCGCGCATCGACGCTTCACGCTCGTTCGGCACGACCTTCACCCAGTCGTTCGCCGACGCGAGGATGCCGTTGATCTCGTCGAGCGGCACGTCCTTCTTGAGCTTGATCGTCAGCGCCTGCGAGTGGCAGCGCATCGCGCCGATCCGCACGCACAGGCCGTCGACCGGGATCGAACCCGGCTCACCCATCGCCGGCTTGCCGAGGATCTTGTTGGTTTCCGCGCCGCCCTTCCACTCTTCCTTCGACATCCCGTTGCCGAGATCCTTGTCGATCCACGGAATCAGCGAACCGGCGAGCGGCACGCCGAAGTGGCTCGTCGGCATCGCATCGCTGTTCATCGCGGCCAGCACGCGGCGGTCGATGTCGAGAATCGCGGAAGCCGGATCGGCGAGCTGCTCCTGCACCGCGCCGTTCAGCGTGCCCATCTGCGACAGCAGCTCGCGCATGTTCTGCGCGCCCGCGCCCGACGCGGCCTGGTACGTCATCGCCGTCATCCAGTCGACGAGGTTCTCGCGGAACAGGCCGCCGAGCGCCATCAGCATCAGGCTGACCGTGCAGTTGCCGCCGATGAAGTTCTTCGTGCCCTTGACGAGCGCGTCCTTGATCACGTCGAGGTTGACCGGATCGAGAATGATGACCGCGTCGTCCTTCATCCGCAGCGACGATGCCGCGTCGATCCAGTAGCCGTTCCAGCCGGCCGCGCGCAGCTTCGGAAACACGTCGTTCGTATAGTCGCCGCCCTGGCACGTGATGATCACGTCGCACTTCTTCAGCTCGTCGACGTTGGTCGCGTCCTTGAGCGTGGTCTCGTTTTTCGCGAACGACGGCGCCTTGCCGCCCGTGTTGCTGGTGCTGAAGAACACCGGTTCGATCAGGTCGAAATCGCCCTCTTCCTGCATGCGCTGCATCAGGACGCTGCCGACCATGCCGCGCCAACCTACGAGACCTACGTTCATGACTAACCCTTTGCTTTGAATGGAGCTTCCCCGCCATTTCCGTCCCCGCGTGACCGCGCGGGGAAACAGGCGGGCACGACGGCGATCAGCGTTTAATGATCGTTTTCGTGGTAATGGTTTTCGTGATGACGATGGCGCGCGCACCCGCACGGGCAGTGTTGCCGTGGAGTTTCAGGACCGGGGAGATCAGGGAAATCAGCGCCATCGTTCGAGTCTACACAAAGCCGGTGGCCCGCACAACGGCCAACCGCGCGCGAACCGGCCGATTTTTACGGCCCGTTCGCGCCCTTTTCATCTTAATTGCCGGACTGCATTTCCGTCCGCCTACAGCGCGGCGACCACCGCGTCGCCCATCGCAGCCGTGCCGACCTGCTTGCAGCCCGGCGTCGCGATGTCGCCCGTACGGTAACCCTGTTCGAGCACCGTTTTCACCGCGCGTTCGATGCGATCGGCCTGCTCCGCGCGATTCAGCGAGTAGCGCAGCAGCATCGCGGCCGACAGGATCGTCGCGAGCGGGTTCGCGATGCCCTTGCCCGCGATGTCCGGCGCCGAACCGTGCGACGGCTCGTACAGGCCCTTGTTGTGCTTGTCGAGCGACGCCGACGGCAGCATGCCGATCGAGCCCGTCAGCATCGACGCCTCATCCGACAGGATGTCGCCGAACATGTTGCCGGTGACGATCACGTCGAACTGCTTCGGCGCCTTCGCGAGCTGCATCGCCGCGTTGTCGACGTACATGTGCGACAGCTCGACGTCCGCGTACTCCTTCGACACGTCGATCATGATGTCGCGCCAGAACTGCGACGTCTCCAGCACGTTCGACTTGTCGACCGACAGCAGCTTCTTCGCGCGTTTTTGCGCGGCCTGGAACGCGACGTGCGCGATGCGGCGCACTTCCGGCTCCGAATAGCGCATCGTGTCGAAGCCTTCGCGCTCGCCGGCGAACGGGCCGTCCGGCGCCGCACGCACGCCGCGCGGCTGGCCGAAGTAGATGTCGCCGTTCAGTTCGCGCACGATCAGGATGTCGAGGCCCGCGACGAGCTCGGGCTTCAGCGGCGACGCATCGACGAGCTGCGGATAGCAGATCGCCGGACGGAAGTTCGCGAACAGCTCGAGGTGCTTGCGCAGCCCGAGGATCGCCTGCTCGGGGCGCAGCGCGCGCTCCAGCGAATCGTACTTCCAGTCGCCGACCGCGCCGAACAGGATCGCATCGGCCTGCTTCGCGAGCGCCAGCGTCGCGTCGGGCAGCGGATGGCCGCTCGCCTCGTAGCCCGCGCCGCCGACCGGCGCCTGTTCGAGTTCGAACTTCTCGTCGAGTGCGTTCAGCACCTTCACCGCTTCATTGACGATTTCCGGACCGATGCCGTCGCCCGGCAGCACTGCAATCTTCATGCGAAATTCCTGACTGGGTAGGGTATTGGGGAAGCAGGCAGGCAGGCGGGCGGGCGCACGCGCGGCGCGCCCGCAACGCGCGATCAGCCGACCAGCTTGGTGTCGAGCCACGGCTGCTTCACGAGCCGCTCCGCTTCGAACTGGCGGATCTTGTCCGCGTAGCGCAGCGTGAGGCCGATGTCGTCGAAGCCATTCAGCAGGCAGTACTTGCGGAATGCGGCGATCTCGAACGGATACTCGCGGCCGTCGGCGGCGCGCACGACCTGCGCGTCGAGGTCGATCGTCAGTTGATAGCCGTTGAACGCGACCGTCTCGTTGAACAGGTGATCGACCTGCTGCTCGGTCAGCACGATCGGCAGCAGACCGTTCTTGTAGCAGTTGTTGAAGAAGATGTCCGCGAAGCTCGGCGCGATGATCGCGCGGAAGCCGTACTGCTGCAGCGCCCACGGCGCGTGCTCGCGCGAGCTGCCGCAGCCGAAGTTCTTGCGGGCGAGCAGCACCGATGCGCCCTGATAGCGCGGCTGGTTCAGCACGAAATCCGGGTTCAGCGGACGCTTCGAATTGTCCTGGCCCGGCTCGCCGTGATCGAGATAGCGCCATTCGTCGAACGCGTTCGGACCGAAGCCCGTGCGCTTGATCGACTTCAGGAACTGCTTCGGGATGATCGCGTCGGTGTCGACGTTCTCGCGATCGAGCGGCGCCACGACGCCGGTATGTACAGTGAATTTTTCCATGATCCGTCTATCCGGTTGAAGGGCCGGCACGCGCCGGCACCCATCGACAAATTCTCGGGTGGCGTCAGTCCGCGGCGCGCTGCAGCGCGTTGCCGGCGGCATGGACGTCCTCGCCGAAGCCTCGGACGGTATTGCAGCCGGCCAGGCCGACGCCCAGCGCCGCGAGCGCCAGCGCGGCGACCAGCCGCGCGATGAGCTTCGATGCCGTCACGCGTTACCCCAGCTGGCGAATGTCGACGAAGTGACCTTCGATCGCCGCGGCCGCCGCCATCGCGGGGCTCACGAGGTGCGTGCGACCGCCCGCGCCCTGCCGGCCTTCGAAGTTGCGGTTCGACGTCGACGCGCAGCGCTCGCCCGGATCGAGCCGGTCGGCGTTCATCGCGAGGCACATCGAGCAGCCCGGCTCGCGCCATTCGAAGCCCGCATCGGTGAACACCTTGTCGAGCCCTTCGCGCTCGGCCTGCGCCTTCACGAGGCCCGAGCCCGGCACGACCATCGCGAGCCGCACGTTCGGTGCGACGCGGCGGTTCAGCTTCTTCACGACGTACGCGGCCGCGCGGATGTCCTCGATCCGTGCGTTCGTGCACGAGCCGATGAAGATCTTGTCGACCTTGATCGATTCGATCGGCGTGTTCGGCTCGAGCGCCATGTAGGCCAGCGCACGCTCCATCGCGTCGCGCTTGACCGGATCCTTTTCGCGCTCGGGATCGGGCACGCGACCGTCGATCGACGTGACCATTTCCGGCGACGTGCCCCACGTGACCTGCGGGACGATCTCGGCCGCATTCAGCTCGACCACGCGGTCGAACTGCGCGCCTTCGTCCGACTTGAACTGACGCCAGTATTCGACGGCCTGATCCCATTCCGCGCCGGTCGGCACGAACGGACGGCCCTTCAGGTAATCGATCGTCGTATCGTCGACGGCGACCATGCCCGCACGCGCGCCGGCCTCGATCGCCATGTTGCAGACGGTCATGCGGCCTTCCATCGTCAGCGCGCGAATGGTCGAGCCGCCGAATTCGATCGCATAGCCCGTGCCGCCCGCGGTGCCGATCTTGCCGATGATCGCGAGCACGATGTCCTTCGCGGTACAACCGCGCGGCAGCGCACCCTCGACCTTCACGAGCATGTTCTTGCTCTTCTTCTGCAGGAGCGTTTGCGTCGCGAGCACGTGCTCGACTTCCGACGTGCCGATGCCGTGCGCGAGCGCGCCGAACGCGCCGTGCGTCGACGTATGCGAATCGCCACAGACGATCGTCATGCCCGGCAGCGTCGCGCCCTGCTCCGGCCCGATGATGTGCACGATGCCCTGGCGCACGTCGTTCATCTTGAACTGCGTGATGCCGAACGCGTCGCAGTTCGCGTCGAGCGTGTCGACCTGCAGCTTAGAGACGGGATCGGCGATGCCGTGGCTGCGGTCCGTCGTCGGCACGTTGTGGTCCGACACGGCCAGGTTCGCGCTGATGCGCCACACCGGACGCTGCGCGATCTTCAGCCCTTCGAATGCCTGCGGGCTCGTGACTTCATGCAGCAGTTGACGGTCGATGTAGAGCAGGGTCGTGCCGTCTTCCTCGGTGTGGACCACGTGGGTGTTCCACAGTTTGTCGTAGAGAGTCTGTGCCATGGGTATGCGGGGTCGTTGTGACTACAAGCCTTGCGGATGCGGTCGATTATGCCACGCACAACGCGCCACGGCGCAGGCCGGACGCGAAAAAACCCATTAAAAACAGTGGTTTGGCTGGTAGTGCCAATACCTGTATCGGCATTACCAGCCAAAACGGGGCACGCACGAGCCGGCGCGCGGCGAGCGCGCGTGCGGCGCCCGTATCCGTGCCCTCGCCTAGCCGTTCGGATATTCGCGATTGATCAGATCGAGCCGCAGCATCGCGAGCTGCATGCCGGCATTGCTCATCAGGTAAAGATCGCGCCGCCGCATCGCCGCCTGCTGCGCCGATGCGTCGTAGACGCCCGGCAGCGACAGTCCCGCCGGCACCGCCGCCTGCATCCCCGCCGCGTTCGATACGCGCACGGCAATCGACGCCTGATCGCGATGGGTGACCACGCCGACCTTGCCGAGCGCCGCGGCCGAGCCGGCCCGCCTGACGATCGCGGCGGCCACGCCATCGGGCGTCGGTATCGGGCTGCCCGCGACCGCGGCGGGCGTCGCGATCGACGTCACGCCGGCCGTCAGTCCGTACTTCGACGCGAGCACGCTCGCGACTTCCTGCTGCGCGAAAATCGGCGCCGCGACTTTCTGCCGAAGCTGGAACACGGCATCGGCGATCGCCTCGTTCACGGGCCCCGGCACCGGCGCGGCGGCCGATGCCCCGGCGCGATTCCCGAAGGCGAACGCGACGATCGTGTCGATCGCGGCGGCGTCGACGGTCGGCGGCGTCCAAGAGAAAAACGTGTCGAGCAGGTAACCGGTTTCGTCGGCGGCGGTCGCGCGATCGTTCAGTTCGTCGGTCAGCTTGCCGAGCATCTGGCGCTGCAGTTCCGCATCGGAAACGGGGGCGTCGCTCGCGAAAGCGGGTGCGGCGGCGGCACACGATGCGGCGAGCAATGAGGTAGAGGCCAGGAAATGGCGGCGGTTCGTCATGGTCACGGGATTCGAATGAAAAACAACGAGGAGCATCAGCCCTTCGGGAAAGCCTGCATCGTCGCGGTCATCGCGTGCGTCAGCATCTGCGCATACATGTCGTGTACGAGATAGAGGCTGCGGTTGCGCGTCCACGGCTGGCCCGACTGCGGGTCGTACGTCGTCGGCAGCGGCACCTCGGCAACCGCCGCCGCCTGCATGCCCGCCTGCTGCGAGGTCTGGATGCAGCGCTTCGCATGATCGCGATGGCCGACCACCGCAACCGTGCCCATCGCCGCCGCACCGCCCGCGCGCGATACGGCCACGGCCGCGACACCCGCGGTGCTCAGGTACACGATCGAACCGTCGCTCGCGATCACCGGCTCGATCGACGTCAGCACGTCGGCGCCCAGCCCGTATTTCGATACGAGAAAGCGCGCGATTTCCCACTGTGCGTAGACCTTGACGGGTTTCAACTGGCGGATGCGGTACACGGCGTCCGCGAGCGCTTCGTTCACCGGCCCCGGATCCGGCAGCGCCGACTGGTTGCCGCCGGTGCTCGATGTATTGCCGCTCGCCGCGTTCGGACGATTGCCGAAGCTGTACGCGACGATCGCGCCGATCCGTGCGGCCGGCACCGTCGGCAGCGCCCACGTGAAGCCGACATCGGTGATCGCCGGCACGATCGCATCGACTGTCGCCGCATCGCCGAGCTGGGCGTTCAGTTTCGCGGACATCTGCGCGGCGAGCGCGCTATCGGTCACGGGTGCCGACGTGACGTCGTCGCCGCCGCATGCGCTCAGCAACGGAGCTGCCGCAACGGCGGGTGCGGCAGCAAGAAATTTTCTTCGTGAAGAAACCGACGCATTCAGATTCATAAGAGACAGGAAACGATGCGAACGACGCCGGCAGCAAGTCGCGGCGTTGCAAATCGCGGGTTCAGGGAAATGACCATCGGGCACGTCGCCCGGCTGGAAAACGGGCGACAGGATCGACGCGCGGAGCGGATCGCGGCACCCCGTCGATCGACGATGCTGGATCGTAGTGGGCGTTTATTAAATGGCGGTGAACCTGTCGATCGAAGGCTGACGATCGTCGTGCCGTTTCATCGACGGACGCGTGCGTTTCATCCGTGGCGAGCGAACGCAGCCGCCGTTTCACCGGTGGCACGCACGCGATGCGCGGGCATCGTCGCGCACGGCACGGTCCTCTCCGGATTTCGCGATACGACGGCGCAACGCACGTTCCCACGATCCGATCCGGAGCACACGACGATGGCGTTCGGCCTGAACGAATCGCTTGCTCGGCTCGACGAAGCACGCTGTTCACGACGCCGTTTCGGCATGGCACGCGCGACGTCGGGCGGTACGAGCCGCGCATCGAGGACGAGCAGAAACCGCATGCGCGCGACGAGGTCGACGTGATCGCCGCCGGCACGTCGCGCTTCGTCGTCGACGGACGCGCATGCGACGTCGTGATCGGCGACGCGCTGTTCGTGCCCGCGCACGCCGAGCATCGCTTCACCGGCTTCTCCGACGATTTCTCGACATGGGTGTTGTTCTACGGCCCCGAAGGCGGCGAACGCGGCGCGTAACGCACGACGCGCAGGGCACTTTTCCGGCGATCTCCTAGACTGTCTATTCGCAGCGGGCGCCGCATGGCCGCCCCACCGTCAAGCAGCCGGCAGCATCCGGTGCAACGAACAGGAGAACAGTATGCGATACGAACTCTATTACTGGCCCGAGATCCAGGGACGCGGCGAATACGTGCGGCTCGCGCTCGAGGCGGCCGAAGCCGACTATGTCGACGTCGCGCGCGAATCGGGGCGCGGCATGGGCGTGTCGGCGATGATGCGCATGATGGACAGCACGAAAGCGGAATGCGTGCCGTTCGCGCCGCCGTTCCTGAAGGCGGGCGACGTGGTCGTCGGGCAGACCGCGAACATCCTGCTGTTTCTCGGCGCGCGGCTCGGGCTCGCGCCCGACGACGAAGCCGGCCGGCTGTGGGTACACCAGATCCAGCTGACCGCCGCCGATTTCATCACCGAGATCCACGACACGCACCATCCGATCGGCAGCGGCCTGTACTACGAGGACCAGAAAGCGGAAGCGGCCGAGCGCGCGGCCGATTTCCTCGAGAACAGGCTGCCGAAATTCCTCGGCTACTTCGATCGCGTGCTCGAACAGAATCCGCACGAGAACGGCTATATCGCGGGTAACGCGCTCAGCTATGCGGATCTGACGATGTTCCAGTTGATCGAGGGCCTGCGCTATGCGTTTCCGAAAGCGATGAAGCGCGCGGAGCGCAAGATCGCGGCGCTCGTCGCGCTGCACGATCGCGTCGCGCAGCACCCGCCCGTCGCGCGCTACCTGGAATCGGAGCGCCGCATCCCGTTCAACGACATGGGGATCTTCCGGCACTATCCCGAGCTCGACAAGTAACGGCCCCGCGGGCGCGCAGCTCGCCGTCTACGCGGCGACCGGCGTCTCGTGCAGGTGGCGCCATACGATCACGCCGTCCGCTTCGCGCCGGAACAACGCCGTCGAGCGGCGCACCGTGCGCCGCCCTTCCATGTCGGTCTGCGTCTCGCGATAGCCGATCACCGCGCCGTCGGACCACACCGCAAGGGCGCGCAATTCGTCGATGCCGATCACGAGCCCGGGCCGCGCGCCGTGCCCGCGTGAAAACAGCGCATCGACGCCCGCGTAATCGAGCACCGTGCCGGACGTCGTGATCATCGAAAATCCCGGCGAAAAGCGCGCCATCAGCATCGCGAGCCGCCCGGGCTCCGCGCGGCCCGACAGCCAGCGTTCGATATCGACGTGCGTGTCGACGACTTCATTGAAAAACGGATTCGGCAGATTCATGGGGTTCTCAGGTTCTCAGGTTCTCAGGTTCTTGGGTTCTTGGGTTCTTGGGTTCTTGGGTTCTCGGGTTCTCGGGTTCTCGGGTTCTCGGGTTCTCGGGTTCTCGGGTTCTTGGGTTCTTGGGTTCTCGGGTTCTCGGGTTCTCGGGTTCTCGGGTTCTCGGGTTCTCGGGTTCTCGGGTTCTCGGGTTCTCGGGTTCTCGGGTTCTCGGGTTCTCGGGTTCTCGGGTTCTCGGGTTCTCGGGTTCTCGGGTTCTCGGGTTCTCGGGTTCTCGGGTTCTCAGGGGCGGGATGAAACAGCTTGCACGGCCGGCGTGCGATGCGCGGGAAGCCGCACGACGCAGCCGAGCGGCAGCAACGTCAGCAGCACCGCCAGCCCGAAGCACCAGCGGTACGGGGCCGGCGACGGCGGGCCTGCATCGAGCGCCAGCAACGCATTCAGCGCACTGCCGAGCACGGCCACGCCGACACAAAAGCTCAATTGGCGGTTGATGTTCCAGAGCGCGCTCGCATCGCCCATCCGATCGGGCGACACATCGGCGAATGCCGCGCTTTGCGACGCACTCGTGCACAGGCTGGCGCCGAATCCCATCGCGACGAACGCCGCGACGCGCATGGCTTCGACGCGCGCCCACGGCGTCGCGAGCAACGCGATGCCGACACAATCGATCGCGATTCCGCACGCGAACAATGGCTTCGCGCCATGGCGCGGAAAACAGCGGCGTGTCGTCGCGATCGCGAAGAACGCCGCGATCGCCCACGGCAGCATCAGCGCGCCGACATGCGCGGCGCTCAATGCGAGGGCGTTCTGCAGATACAGCGACGCGACGAGATTGACGCCGGTAAAGACGCCCGGCACGCAGAGATAAACCACCACGCCGGCCCGCAACCACGGTTGCGCGAGCAGACGCAGGTCGAGCAGCGGGGAGGTCGCACGGCGCGCGTGTCGCACATAACCGATGCCGGCTGCCGCCGCGGCCGCCAGCATCGCGCACGGAAATGCCGTCCCGCCGGGCTGCCCCGCCGCGGTAAGCCCCAGCAGCAGCGCGACCAGCGCCGCCGCGCTCAGGCCGAGCCCGCGCCAGTCGAGCCGCGCAGGCCGCTCGCGTGCGCCGTCGCGCGGCAGCCATGCCAGCGCGAGCGCCTCGGTCGCAGCCGCAATCGGCACCATGGCGAAGAAGATCGCACGCCACGAGCCGCGATCGACGATCGCGCCGCCGATCGCGGGCGACAATGCCGGCACGAGCAATGCGACCATCATCACGATCGACGTGAGGCGCGCGTGTGCGTGCGGCGGATACGCGCGATAGGCGATCGTCTGGCCGACCGGAATCAGCAACCCGCCGCCCAGCCCCTGGACCAGCCGCCACACGAGCAGCGCGTCGATCGACGGCGCCGCACCGACGCCCGCGCAGCCGACCCCGAACAGCAGCAACGATGCGCCGAACACGCGCCGCTCGCCGCAGCGACGCGCCAGCCACGTGCCGAACGGAATCACGACGGTCAGCCCGAGCACGTACATGTTGCCGACCCACGCAAGCTGCGCGACCGATGCGTGCAGCTCGCGCTGCAGCGCCGGATACGCGGCGTTCAGCATGAACATGTTCGCGAGATCGATCGCGAATCCGAGCAGATAGACGGCGGCGATTCTGGAGCGGTCTGGCATGGCGGCGGCCGGGGCATCACGAAACGCCGCAGTGTAGAGGCCGACAGCCGGGCCGGTAAGCGGCCGGATTCGACCGGTCCGGTCGAAAAATTTTGACAATCGGATCATGTACGGCCACGCCGCAATGCTCGACGCATCGCACGCGACCGCATATTCGGGTACCCTTCGGGCGATTCCATGCACCCACAGGACCGCGCCCCGACCATGGTGAGCCTCGATCGTTTCGTCGTCTTCCGCGCCGTGGTCGAGGCGGGCTCGTTCACGGCCGCCGCGATCACGCTGAACCAGGCACGCGCGGCCGTCAGCTTCAACATCAAGCAGCTCGAAGCCGAGCTAGGCGTGACGCTGCTCACGCGCACCACGCGGCGCGTCGAGCTGACCGATGCCGGCGAGCGGTTCTACCGACGCTGCCTGCGCGTGCTCGACGAAGCCGAAGGCGCGATCGACGAGGTGCGCGGCGAACATGGCGGGATGGAGGGCATCCTGCGCGTGACGTCGACGGTCGAATATGCGGCACGCATCCTCGCACCGGCGCTGCATGCATTTACCGCGCGGCATCCGGCGTTGCGCGTCCGGCTCGAAACGCATACGTCACAGGCAGACCTCGTGCGCGACCGCTTCGACGTCGCGATCCGGCTCGGCCGCCACGAGCACTTTCGCGAGCTGCCGTATCGCGGCGTCTGCCTCGGCACGTACGACGTGCTGCCCGTGATGGCGCCCGACCTGCCGGCACGCGCCGGCGTTCCGCAACCGGCGTCGCCGGACGCTTTGGCGCGTCTGCCGCAGCTCGGCCACAGCCGGCTCGAACGAATCGCGGAATGGACGCTCACCGATCGCGCGGGCAACGAGCATGCGTTCCGGCCGCACGCGAAACCGCGCATCGTCGTCGACAACGCGTCGGTGCTGTGCGAACTGGCGCGCCAGGGCAGCGGCGTCGCGCTGCTGCCCGAATGGCTCGTGCGCGACGATCTCGCAAGCGGTGCGCTGGTCGACGCGCTGCCCGCATACCGCTTTCCGCGGCAAAACGTCTACGCGTTGTACGTCGCGGCGCGGCACGTGCCGCAGAAAGTGCGCGCGTGGGTGGATTTCATGAAGGCGCAGTTGCAGCAGACGCGCTGAACGCGCGGGGCGGCGCGACACGTTTCAACGGCAGCCGGCCATCCGATTCGGCCGGCTCCATCGCCGCGCCGCGCAGCGGGCGATCAGTGCGGCTGCCCATGCTGCACGGCCGCCGCGTCGACGGCCTCGACCGAGCGCGTGAGCCACGGCCCGATGTCCATCTCCTCGTAGCGCACGAGCCGGCTCTTGCGCGCGCGGCGATACGCCCACCAGATCGCGACGAACAGCGGAATCCACACATAGATCGACACCACCTCCATCCAGTCGATGCGCGCCGCGAAGAACGCCTGGTAATCCTGACCGAGCGAAATCACGATGCAGACCGCGATCGCGAACAGCGGCCCGAACGGAAACCACTTCGCGCGATACGGCAGTCGATCGAGCCTATAGCCCTGCTTCAGGAAGCCCTTGCGAAATCGGTAATGGCAGACCGCGATGCCGAGCCACGCGATGAAGCCGGTGATGCCGACCGTATTCAGCAACCACAGATAGATGCGCTGGTTGTTGGTCAACGACGTGAGGAAACACAGCCCGCCGACGGCCATCGTCGCGTACAGCGCGTTGCGCGGCACGCCGCCCGGCGACAGCGTCGCGAACATGGCCGGCGCGCGCCCTTCCGATGCGAGGTTGTACAGCATCCGCGTCGCCGCGTAGGTACCGGAATTGCCGGCCGACAGCACGGCCGTCAGGATCACCAGATTCATCGCGCCGGCGGCGAGCGGGAACCCCGCGTGGCTGAACACCAGCGTAAACGGGCTCACGCCGATGTCGGTCACGTCGCTCTTCAGCAGGTTCGGATCGGTGTACGGTACGAGCAGGCCGATCACGAAGATCGCGAGCACGTAGAACAGCATGATCCGCCAGAAGATTTGCTTCACCGCGCGCGGAATCGTCGTGCGCGGGTTTTCCGATTCGCCGGCCGTGATGCCGACCAGCTCGGTGCCGAGGAACGAAAAACCCGCGATCAGCGCGACGCTCATCATCGCGTGCACGCCGCCGACGAACGGCGCGTCGCCGGTCGTGAAGTTGCGCCAGCCGACCGGATGGCCGGCGCCGATATGCCCGCTGCCGGTATGCCCGGTGCCGAGCACGCCGGCCGCGATCGACAGCCCGGCCGCGATGAACGCGATCACGGTGACGACCTTGATCAGCGAGAACCAGTATTCCGATTCGCCGAAGCCGCGCACCGACAGCGTATTGAGCAGGAAGATCAGCACGAGGAACCCCGCACCCCACCACACGCCCGGCACCGCCGGAAACCAGTAGCGCATCACGATCTGCGCGGCGACCAGCTCGATCGCGATCGTCACCGCCCAGCTGTACCAGTAAGTCCAGCCGAGCGCGACGCCGAACCCTTCGTCGACGTACTTCTCGCCGTAGATCGCGAACGAGCCCGATACCGGCATCAGCGCGGCCATCTCGCCAAGCCCCGTAACGACGAAGTAGACCATGATCCCGATCGCGAGATACGCGGCGATCGCGCCGCCCGGCCCCGCCTGCGCGACGGACGCGCCTGACGCGACGAACAGCCCCGTGCCGATCGAGCCGCCGATCGCGATCATCGCGATGTGGCGGCCCTGCAGACGGCGTTTCAGCGTCGCCCCGGACGGCTCGGCCGTCTCCGCTGCCGCTTGCATAGCATCCATAGTGTTCATCCTGATGGTGACCCGGCCAACCGATTTGATTTGGAATGCAAATCGATTGCCCCGGTCATTCGCGTTGAAAACGGCCCTGCCGGGCCGGTCGCCTCACACGACGCTGCGCTTGATCGCCTGCAGTTCGGCCGTCGTCACGATCTTCTCGATCCGGAATCGCGAGCTTTCCAGCCACGCGTTCGCGATTCGCCGGTATTCGTCGAGATCCTCGCACGCGAGCCGCACGAGAAAATCGAACGTGCCGCTGACGAGCCAGCAATCGAGCACGGCCGGATTCGCGCGCATTTCCTCCTCGAACGGCGCCTGCGAACGTCCGTGGTCAGCCAGTACGATCTGCGCGATCACGACGATCGGCTTGGTCGCGCGCGGCGCATTGATCACCGCGCGGTACCCTTCGATCACGCCGAGCGCCTCGAGCCGCTCCACGCGCGCCTGGCAGGGGCGCGGCGTGAGGTTCACGAGTTCCGACAGCTTGCGGTAGGAAATTCGCCCGTCGGTCCGCAGGATGTCGAGGATCCGGAGATCGATCTTGTCGAGCTGCATCTTCTTGTCGGTCATCCGCGTTCGCTCCGGTCGGGTCGTGGCTCATGCGCGGAACGTCTGCCGTTCCGCGCATGAGCCACATTATCCGGCCGAAGCGGTCGCGCGCCAATCGGCTAGAACCGCAGCGACAGGCAGGTCAGGCCGCCGTCCATCTTGCGGAACTCGCTCGTGTCGATCACGTGCAGCGGCATGCCGAGCGACGCGATCGCGTCATGCACGCGCGGATAACCGGCCGGCGTGATCAGCGTGCCGTTCACGCGCAGCGTGTTGCCGGCATATTCGTCCGCCGCGGAAATCGCGATACGCCGATAGCCGGCGAACGCCGGATGCGCGGCGAGCGCTTCCGTGACGAGCAGCGTGTCGTCGCCGAGCGCGTTGACGACCGATTTCAGGTGCAGGCCGGCGCCGACCGGCACCGCGACGACCGAGTAGCCATGGCGCGACACCAGCGTGTCGAACGCGGCGATGCCTTCCGCGTCGGTGCGGCTCGTCAGGCCGATGAAGAAGCGCTTGCCGACCAGCATCACGTCGCCGCCGTCGAGGCGGCCGGACTGCATCGGCAGCAGGTCGCGATGGGCGGCGAGCGCCGCTTCGATATGAACCGTCTCGCCGCGCCGGGCGGGCGCGCCGGGGCGCGTGATCACCGCGAATTCCGGCGTGACGACGGCGACGTCCTCGACGAAATGCGAATCGGGAAACGCATCCAGCGGCGGCAGTTCGGTCAGCTCGACGCCGAGCCCGCGCAGCGCGTCGCAGTATGCGTCGAACTGCATGAGCGTCTTGTCGTAGTCGGGCGCGCCGAGCGCGGCGGTGGTGAGACCCGCGCCGCAGGACGGCGCGGGACGGCGAACGATCGCTTGCGTGAATTGCATCGACTCCTCCATGGTCTGCACCGCATCCGTGCGGCGCACGGGCGGGCGGCGTGGTGTCCGGACCATTATCGGAAGCCAAATTGTGCAATTCGCGTCGATTTCGGCGGCACCGGCAGCCGATTGCGTCGAATTGCGCGCACCACGCAGCGGATTCGGCAGACGGGCCGCTCGCCGTGTCGGGCACGGCCGTTTCGCCTGCCGCACGCGCGTTACGCGCCGGGCTCGAATCCCATCTGCGCACGGCCGAGCGCCGTCAACTCGCCCTCCCCCGCGCGCCCGTCGAATTCGACCTCGAAATGATCGGCCGGGAAATCGGGCGGACTGTCGCCACGCAGGAACGCGGAGCGCTGGCGTTGCAGGTACGCATCGTTTTTCGCGCAGCCGGGCGCGGCGGCGATGTACATCACGTTGCTGTCGCCGCTGCCGCGATGCGCATCCTCGACCGCATGCACGACATCGCCGTGCCAGAACACCGCGTCGCCCGGCGCCATGTGCGGGATCGGCACCAGCGCGTCGAGCAGCAGCGCATGCCATTCGGGCCGGATCGACAGCGCGCGGCCGGGACGTGCGCCGCACAGGTCGTCGTCGGCGACGTCGTCCTGCAGCGCACGCAGCACGACATAGGCCATCGCGTTCGCGATCGGGATCAGCTGCAGCGTGCCGTCGCCGGGCCCCTGCGGCGTCAGCGCGGTCCAGCCCTGGAACGTGCGGAACATCGAGCACACGGCCGGCGACGGAATCTCCTCGACGTCGGGACGGAACGCCGCATCGAACGGATCGTAATCGCGCCAGCGGCCGGCCAGCACGTGACGATAGACCTGGCGAAAATTCGCGCCGAGCCAGCGCTCGACGGAGCCACCGTCGACATGCGGCGACAGCCCAAGCGACGTCGAGCCGGGCGGCCGGCGGCGAATCCGGTCCGCATAGGCGGGCACCTGGTCGGGATCGAAATGCATACGTGCGCCGTCCGCATGCCGCCACAGGCGATTCAGGAACACTCGCGCCTGCGTGAGTGCCGGCGACTGGCGCGCGGCGACCTGCGGCTTCGACCAATAAACGCCGTAGATCTGCGGCTTGCCCGACGCGAGGTTGCCGAAATAGCGGTCTTCCGCGCGCGCGTGCAACCGGTCGGCGAAACGGTTCGCGTCCAGATACGCGCCGATTTCGTCGTTCCAGTCGCGCGCCTGCCGGGCATCGAACACGCCGCGGATCACGACCGCGCCATGCGTGCGAATCGCGGCAATCGCCTGCGGATCCACCTTTCCGTCCGCGATATCCGCGAACGGCACGGCCGGAATCACGTCGCGGCCATGTGCGTGCGCGCGGCGGATCGCGTCGACCTGCCGTGCGATATCGCCTTCCAGCTCGCGGAACGTGGCCGCATAACCGGGCAAATCGGCGCGCAGCGCCCGTTTGGCCGCGCGGATCGCGGCCGGCAGATCGTCAATCGTCAGTTGCATCGTCGTCTCCTCGCTGAAGCGTGTCGTGATGTGCTGTCAGCGTACGGTCGGCGCAGGGTCGCCATCACCACTATCCGGCCAATGATCGATACAATCCTGACAATCGTGCGTCACTCGCGACGATGGCAGACCACGCAGAGCTTGTTGCCGTCCGGGTCGCGGAAATAGGCGCCGTAGTAGTCGCGGTGATAGTGCGGCCGCAGGCCCGGCGGCCCTTCGCAGACGCCGCCCTGTCGCAGCGCGAGCGCGTGACAGCGATCGACGTGGGCACGGGTCGGCGCATCGAACGCGATCGCGTGGCCATTGCCCGGTTCGGGCGGCCGGCCATCGAGCGGCTTGCCGAAGAAGAACAGCGGCCGCTCGGCGTCGGCCGGCATCCAGCCCGACCAGCCGTCCGGTTCGCGGAATTTCAGGCGCAGGCCGAGTTCAGCGAACAGCGGCGCGTAGAAGTCGTAGGCGCGCGCCGTATCGCCGACGCCCACGCAAACATGTGAAAACATGGCATCGCTCCGTGGTGACGATCGCTCACGATCATGCCACGATGCGCTGCCCGCCCCTGCCGGAGGCCGCGATGAAACCGCAATACGAACACGTGACGTTCGCACCCGGCTGTTCGATCCGCGTCTATCACCGTCAGCTCGCGCGCATTCCGTTCGAGTGGCATCGCCACCCCGAATACGAGCTGACGCTGACGCTCAACAGCCGCGGCCGGCGCTTCATCGGCGATCATGTCGCGCGCTACGCGGACGACGATCTCGTGCTCGTGCCGCCCAACCTGCCGCATACGTGGTCGTCGAACGCGCGCATCGATCGCGACGCGCCCGAGGTCGCGCTCGTCGTCTGGTTCGACGGCGACTGGGTGCGGCGGCTGGCCGACTGCTGCGCCGAATACGCGCCGCTGCGCTCGCTGCTGCGGCGCGCGGCGCCGGGCCTGCGCTTCGACGTGGAGACGGCCCGCGCGATGCGCGCGCGCCTGCCGCTGTTGCTCGATCCGTCGCCGCGCGCGAGGCTCGCGGCCACGCTCGACACGCTTGCCGATCTCGCGGAAGCCGGCGGCGAACCGCTCGCCACCGCGCACGCGTACGGCCAGCGCGACGGTGCGCCATCGCCGGCCGATCCGGCCGCGCCCGAAGCCGAACGCCTCGATCGCGTGCTCGACGCGATCGACCGGCATTTCCACGAACCGCTGCGCATCGACGCACTCGCCGCTGTCGCGCACCTGTCCGAACGCACGCTGCAACGGCTGTTCGTCCGGCACCTCGGCGAAAGTGTCGGCCGCTACGTGCAACGGCTGCGGCTCGCGCATGCCTGTCGCCATCTCGTCGGCACCGACTGGCCGATCGCGACGGTGGCCGCGCGCTGCGGCATTCCGAACGCCGCGAACTTCAATCGCCAGTTCCTCGCCGCGCGCGGCACGACGCCCGGCGCGTACCGGCAGTTCTTCAAGCAGCACGGCCACGCACCCGACGACGATGCGCCCGCACTCGACACACGGCCGCCGTCGCTGGAGCGCCGCGCCGGATCGGGCCAACGTCGGCCGCGCAAATGAAAACACCCCGACGGGCTGACCCGTCGGGGTGTCGTGGCGTTGCGATTGCCCGACGCGAGCGGCCTGCCGGCCGTTCGCGTCGCACACGGTTTAACGTGCGTTGAGCGGCTTCGCTTCGCGCGGCGTGTCGCCGATGAACAACTGGCGCGGACGGCCGATCTTCTGTTCCGGATCGGCAATCATTTCGTTCCACTGTGCGATCCAGCCGACCGTGCGTGCCATCGCGAAGATACACGTGAACATCGACGTCGGGATACCCAGCGCGCGCTGGACGATGCCCGAGTAGAAGTCGACGTTCGGGTACAGCTTGCGCGACACGAAGTATTCGTCTTCCAGCGCGATCTTCTCGAGCTGCATCGCGAGCTTGAACAGCGGGTCGTCGTGCAGGCCCAGTTCGTTCAGCACTTCGTAGCACGTTTCGCGCATCAGCTTCGCACGCGGGTCGTAGTTCTTGTACACGCGGTGACCGAAGCCCATCAGCTTCACGCCCGAATTCTTGTCCTTCACCTGCTTGATGAATTCGGGGATGTTGTCCGGCGAACCGATCTGCTCGAGCATGTTCAGCGCGGCTTCGTTCGCACCGCCGTGCGCCGGGCCCCACAGACAGGCGATACCGGCCGCGATACACGCGAACGGGTTCGCGCCCGACGAACCGGCCAGGCGGACCGTCGACGTCGATGCGTTCTGCTCGTGATCGGCGTGCAGAATCAGGATACGGTCGAGCGCGCGGACCAGCACGTCGTTGACCTTGTACTCTTCGCACGGGTTCGAGAACATCATGTGCATGAAGTTCGCGCTGTACGACAGTTCGTTCTTCGGATAGACGAACGGCTGGCCGATGCTGAACTTGTACGCCATCGCGACGAGCGTCGGCAGCTTCGCGATCATGCGGATTGCCGACACTTCGCGGTGACGCGGATCGTTGATGTCGAGCGAGTCGTGATAGAACGCCGACAGCGCGCCGACGGCCGCCACCAGCACCGCCATCGGGTGCGCGTCGCGACGGAAGCCGCGGAAGAAGAAGTGCATCTGCTCGTGCACCATCGTGTGCTTCGTGACGGTGTCGACGAATTCCTTCTTCTGCGCGGCGTTCGGCAGTTCGCCCTTCAGCAGCAGGTAGCAGCTTTCGAGGAAGTCGGCGTTCTGCGCGAGGTTGTCGATCGGGTAGCCGCGGTACAGCAGTTCGCCCTTGTCGCCGTCGATGTACGTGATCGCCGAATTGCACGAAGCCGTCGACATGAAGCCCGGGTCGTACGTGAACTTGCCGGTCTGGCCGTACAGCTTGCGGATGTCGATCACGTCCGGGCCCATCGTGCCCTTGTAGATCGGCAGTTCGACGCTCGGCGAGTTGTCGCTGAACGATAGCGTGGCTTTAACATCAGACGGAGTCATGGCACATCCTCAATCGAAATAAAGAAACGGGATTCGATAACGGGCGGAACGTGATTACACGTTGCGCAGCATCTCCAACAGCCGGTGAACATCCGGGCTGTCTAGGTCGCCTTCTGGTTCCTTGCGCGCGAGGAGCAAGTCCATCAGGTCGTTGTCGCTCAGATCGAGCAGGCGCGACAACGCGCCTACGTCTGCATCGGTGAGGTCATGCTCGTATCTGCCGAAGAAACGCTCGAACACGATGTCGTTCTCCAGCAGACCCCGCCGCGCGCGCCAGCGAAGGCGCGCACGGCGGTGCGGGTCGGATTGATGCGAATCGTCGCTCATCTCAACCTTAAACCGCGCGGCGAACCATCAGTTCCTTGATCTTGCCGATCGCCTTCGTCGGGTTCAGGCCCTTCGGGCAGACGTCGACGCAGTTCATGATCGTGTGGCAACGGAACAGACGGTACGGGTCTTCCAGATTGTCGAGACGCTCGCCGGTGGCCGTGTCGCGGCTGTCCGCGATGAAGCGGTAAGCCTGCAGCAGGCCGGCCGGGCCGACGAACTTGTCCGGGTTCCACCAGAAGCTCGGGCACGACGTCGAGCAGCTCGCGCACAGAATGCACTCGTACACGCCGTCGAGCTCGTCGCGCTCTTCCGGCGACTGCAGGCGTTCCTTCTCCGGCGGCGGTGCGTCGTTGATCAGGTACGGCTTGATCGAGTGGTACTGGTTGAAGAAGTGCGTCATGTCGACGATCAGGTCGCGCACGACGGGCAGGCCCGGCAGCGGGCGCAGCACGATCTTCTGCGGCAGGTCGTTCAGGTTCGTCAGGCACGCGAGACCGTTCTTGCCGTTGATGTTCATCGCGTCCGAGCCGCACACGCCTTCGCGGCAGGAACGGCGGAACGACAGCGTCTCGTCCAGGGCCTTCAGCTTGACCAGTGCGTCGAGCAGCATGCGTTCATGCTGGATCTCGAGCTCGTACGTCTGCATGCGCGGCGCCGCGTCCTTGTCCGGATCGTAGCGGTAGACTTCAAAAATGCGTTTTGCCATTTCGGATTCCTTTGACTCGGCTTAGAACGTGCGCGGCTTCGGCGGCACGGATTCGACCGTCAGCGGCTTCATTTGTACCGGCTTGTAGTCGAGGCGATCGCCTTCGCTGTACCACAGCGTGTGGCGCAGCCAGTTCTCGTCGTCGCGGTGTTCGTAGTCGCTGTGCGCGTGCGCGCCGCGGCTTTCCTTGCGCGCTTCCGCCGACACCATCGTCGCGCGGGCGACTTCGATCAGGTTCTCCAGCTCGAGCGCTTCGACGCGCGCGGTGTTGAACACCTTCGACTTGTCCTTCAGGTGGATGTTTTCCACGCGCGCCTTCAGGCCGGCCATCTGCTCGACGCCTTCCTTCAGCAGTTCCGACGTGCGGAACACGCCTGCGTGCTTCTGCATCGTCGAGCGGATATCGTTCGCGACGTCCTGCGTGTATTCGCCCGACGTCGACTTGTCGAGCTTCGCCAGGCGCGCCAGCGAGAATTCGCCTGCGTCGGCCGGCAGCGGCTTGTGTTCCTTCTGGTTCTTCACGTGCTCGACGATGTGGTTGCCGGCCGCACGGCCGAACACCACGAGGTCCAGCAGCGAGTTCGTGCCGAGGCGGTTCGCGCCGTGCACGGACACGCACGAGCATTCGCCCACTGCGTAGAAGCCGTTGACCGGTTCCTTGTGATCGCGCGACGTGCCGACGACCTGACCGTGGATGTTGGTCGGGATGCCGCCCATCTGGTAGTGGATCGTCGGGACGACCGGGATCGGTTCCTTGATGCAGTCGACGTTCGCGAACTTCAGCGCGATTTCGCGGATCGACGGCAGACGCTTCATGATCGTCTCGGCGCCGATGTGCGACAGGTCGAGCAGCACGTGATCCTTGTTCGGACCGACGCCGCGGCCTTCCTTGATTTCCTGGTCCATCGAACGCGACACGAAGTCACGCGGCGCCAGATCCTTCAGCGTCGGCGCATAGCGCTCCATGAAGCGCTCGCCGTTCGAGTTGCGCAGGATGCCGCCCTCGCCGCGCACGCCTTCGGTGATCAGCACGCCTGCGCCGGCCACGCCGGTCGGGTGGAACTGCCAGAACTCCATGTCCTGCAGCGCGATGCCCGAGCGCGCGGCCATGCCGAGGCCGTCGCCGGTGTTGATGAACGCGTTCGTCGATGCCGCGAAGATCCGGCCTGCGCCGCCCGTCGCGAACAGCGTCGTCTTGCCTTCCATGATGTAGACGTCGCCCGTCTCCATTTCGAGCGCCGTCACGCCGAGCACGTCGCCGTCCGCGTCGCGGATCAGGTCGAGCGCCATCCATTCGACGAAGAACTGCGTCTTCGCCTCGACGTTCTGCTGGTACAGCGTGTGCAGCAGCGCGTGACCGGTACGGTCGGCGGCCGCGCAAGCGCGCTGGACCGGCTTCTCGCCGTAGTTCGCGGTGTGGCCGCCGAACGGGCGCTGGTAGATCGTGCCGTCCGCGTTGCGGTCGAACGGCATGCCGAAGTGCTCGAGCTCGTACACGACGTTCGGCGCTTCACGGCACATGAATTCGATCGCGTCCTGGTCGCCGAGCCAGTCGGAGCCCTTGATCGTGTCGTAGAAGTGGAAGTGCCAGTTGTCTTCGCTCATGTTGCCGAGCGACGCACCGATGCCGCCTTGCGCGGCGACCGTGTGCGAACGCGTCGGGAACACCTTCGACAGCACGCCGACCGACAGGCCCGCGCGCGACAGTTGCAGCGCTGCGCGCAAGCCGGAGCCGCCTGCGCCGACGATCACGACGTCGAACTTGCGGCGCGGGAGGGAAGTTTTAATTGCAGCCATTCTTTACACTCTCCAGAGAATCTGCGCGGCATAGCCCGCACATGCGAGCAGCCAGACGATGGTCAGCGATTGCAGCAGCAGGCGCACACCGACGGGCTTCACGTAGTCCATCCAGATGTCGCGCACGCCGACCCATGCGTGGTAGAAGAGGGAGAGCAGCATCACGAAGGTCGCGAGCTTCATCCATTGCGCGGCGAAGATCGATGCCCAGCCTTCGTACGAGAAATCGTGCGCGCCGAAGAAGAGGACGAGCAGAATGACCGTGTAGACCGCCATGATCGTGGCGGTGACGCGCTGCGCGAGCCAGTCGCGCAGGCCGTAGTGTGCACCGACGACGAGGCGCTTCGAGCCGATTCGGTTATTGGCTGCCATTTTCTTAGAATGCTCCGAACAGTTTGAGTGCCATGGCGATCGTCAGCGCGATCGAGACGACAAAGACGACGACGGCCGTCCGCTTGCCGCCTTCCTTCGAGACGGCGTCGTGGTTGACGTCCATCAGCAGGTGGCGAATGCCGGCGCAGAAATGGTGGAAGAAGGCCCACGACAACGCGAGGACGATCAGCTTGACGACGATGTTGGAGAGGAAAGCCTTGAAGACTTCGAAGCTGAGCTCGGAGGTGAGGCTCTGGTCGAAGAGGAACAGCAGGAACGGCAGGAACAGGAACAGCAGCGCGCCGCTGATACGATGGAGAATCGACAATGTCGCAGCCAGCGGCATGCGATATTTCAACGTGATGTCGCCGATTCCGATGTTCCGGTATTCCGGCCTCGGCTTTCTTACTGCGTCAGTCATGCTAGACCCCTACTATGTTGTCACACTAATCCGCGATTTTAGCGCCTTTTTATATCGCGCTGCAGCGAAAGTCTGCTCTGGATAATTGCGCGAACAAGAACAAAGGCGGCCCGAAACGTGCTTCGCGAGCGTGGGAAACGCGAATGCACGCGGCTGAGCCGAACGTCGTCAGCTCAAGTCATTTTGATAGTAGTACCCGGTTGTGACATACCAGCCGCGACGCACCTCCACCGGCCGGTCCCCGTACGTATAGGACACGCGCTCGACCGACAGCAGCGGGAAGCCCGCCGGCACGTGCAGCAGGTCGGCCACCGCCGGATCCGCCGCCACCGCGCGGATCTTCTCCGTCGCGCGGATCATCCGCGTACCGAACTCCGTCTCGAACATCGCGTAGAGCGGCCCCTTGTACTCGCTCAGCCGCTCGAACGTGAGCCCGCGGAACATCGCGCCCGGCAGCCAGATCTCGTCGAGCACCGTCACTTCGCCGTCGAATTCCAGCAGGCGGCGCACCTGCACGACTGGATCGGCGGGCTTCAGGTCGAGCTGCCGCGCGATCTCGGCCGGCGCGCGCAGGCGCCGGCATTCGAGCAGACGGCTCACGTGCGGGTGCTCGGCGCCGTCGTCGGCCAGCAGACGCAGGAAGCGGAATTGCGCGCGATCCTCGTTGTGCGTTGCAACAAAAGTGCCCTTGCCCTGCCGCCGGACCACGAGGTTCTCGGCGGCCAGCTCGTCGATCGCCTTGCGCACGGTGCCCTGGCTGACCTTGTAGCGGGCCGCGAGCTCCACTTCGCTGGGGATGATCTCACCGGGCTTCCATTCGCCGGATTCGAGACTTTGCGTGATCAGTGACTTGATCTGCTGGTATAACGGGCTGAACGTCGGCGACGCGGACGCCGCGGGCGAGGCTGCGGGATCGCCCGCGCCCGGCTGCCCTGGGCCGCCTGCGCCGGTCTGATTCGCGGTGTTCGCCTGGTTCGATGTCATGGCGCGCATTTCATCACAAACCGCACTTTTTCGTCCACTCAATTTCCGCAAAACATCTGTCTTATATAAGACATATGATACCGTTTGACTTTGCGCGTGACGGCTCCTACACTCCCGGTCGAGCAAGGGTTCGCGGGTGCAACAGCGCGTCCCCGGCTACGTGCCTCGGCCGTCTCCAGGTTCACCGCGTCCGCCATCGCGAGTCCTCCGCCCTGCTTCAATGCAACGCTACGCACAACGCGCATAGAATGGCGTTTTCGCTCGCGTCCAACGCTTCACCCGTCCTGGAGATTTTCAATGGCTAAGCCCGCAAAGCGCGTTGCCGTCACCGGCGCCGCAGGTCAAATCGCTTACTCCCTGCTGTTCCGCATCGCGAACGGCGACCTGCTCGGCAAGGATCAGCCGGTCATCCTGCAACTGCTCGACCTCCCGCAAGCCCAAGCCGCCGTCAAAGGCGTCGTGATGGAACTCGACGACTGCGCGTTCCCGCTGCTCGCGGGCGTCGTGATCACCGACGATCCGAAGGTGGCATTCAAGGATGCAGACGTCGCGCTGCTGGTCGGTGCACGTCCGCGCTCGAAGGGCATGGAGCGCAAGGACCTGCTGTCGGCGAACGCCGAGATCTTCACGGTTCAGGGCGCTGCGCTGAACGAAGTCGCCAGCCGCGACGTGAAGGTGCTGGTCGTCGGCAACCCGGCGAACACGAACGCGTACATC
Source organism: Burkholderia sp. MSMB1459WGS (assembly GCF_001534535.1). Taxonomy (NCBI): domain Bacteria; kingdom Pseudomonadati; phylum Pseudomonadota; class Betaproteobacteria; order Burkholderiales; family Burkholderiaceae; genus Burkholderia; species Burkholderia sp. MSMB1459WGS. The sequence continues at coordinate 290,141 of NZ_LPMU01000044.1, read as the reverse complement.
GCGATGAAGTCGGCGCCGGATCTGCCGAAGAAGAACTTCACGGCCATGCTGCGCCTCGACCACAACCGCGCGCTGTCGCAGCTCGCCGCCAAGTCGGGCAAGCCGGTCGCGTCGATCGAGAAGCTCGCCGTGTGGGGCAACCACTCGCCGACGATGTACCCCGACTTCCGCTTCGCGACCGCCGAAGGCGAATCGCTGCTGAAGCTGATCAATGACGACGTGTGGAACCGCGACACGTTCATCCCGACCGTCGGCAAGCGCGGCGCGGCGATCATCGAAGCGCGCGGCCTGTCGTCGGCCGCGTCGGCAGCCAACGCGGCGATCGACCACGTCCGTGACTGGGTGCTCGGCACGAACGGCAAGTGGGTCACGATGGGCATCCCGTCGGACGGCTCGTACGGCATCCCCGAAGACATCATCTACGGCGTGCCGGTCACCTGCGAAAACGGCGAGTACAAGCGTGTCGAAGGCCTGGAAATCGACGCGTTCTCGCGCGAGAAGATGGACGGCACGCTGGCCGAGCTGCTCGAAGAGCGCGACGGCGTCGCCCACCTGCTGAAGAACTAAGCCTCACGCATCGCGCCGGGCGGCCTTCGGGGCGCCCGGCTTCGGCACGGGCCGGTGCGCCGCCGGCCCTGCCGATCGATCCGATCCGCGCACGTTTTGCCGCCCGCGCCCGCCGCGCGCCGGCCCAGAACCTGCCCGAATCCGATTTTCTCCACGTTGACCCGCTTCCCTGACGTAGACGAGATGGCCGCGCTCACTCCTGCACAAGTGCTGTACGACGGGGCGTCACCGCCCGCGATCCTGCCCTGCTGCGATCACTACGCGGGCAGCGAGAAGCTGATGCGCAAGTCGCTCGCACTGCAGGCCGAGCTGGGCCCCGTGTTCGACGTCACGTTCGACTGCGAGGATGGCGCGGCCGTCGGCCAGGAAGCCGCACACGCGGTGCTCGTCGCCGATCTGCTCGGCAGTGCCGAGAACCGCTTCGGCCGCGTCGGCGTCCGCATCCACGACTTTTCCCACCCGCACTGGCGCGACGACGTGCGCATCGTGCTGCGCGCATCCCGCGTACCCGCCTACATCACGCTGCCGAAGGTCGCGAACGCCGCCGACGCGGCCGAAATGACCGCGTTCATCGAAGGCACGCGCCGCGAGCTCGGCATCGCGCAGCCGATCGCGGTCGACGTGCTGGTCGAGACGCACGGCGCGCTCGCGCAGGCGGCCGCCCTCGCCGCGCTGCCGACGGTCGGCACGCTGAGCTTCGGGCTGATGGATTTCGTCTCCGCGCACCACGGCGCGATCCCCGATTCCGCGATGCGCTCGCCCGGCCAGTTCGACCATCCGCTCGTACGCCGCGCGAAGCTGGAAATCGCCGCGGCCTGTCACGCGCACGGCAAGACGCCGTCGCACAACGTGACGACGGAGGTGCGCGACATGGGCGTCGTCGCCGGCGACGCACGCCGCGCGCGCGACGAATTCGCATTCACGCGGATGTGGAGCATCCACCCCGCGCAGATCCGCCCGATCGTCGACGCGTTCGCACCGCGCACCGACGAAGTCACGCTGGCCGCCGAGATCCTGCTGGCCGCGCAGGCCGCCGACTGGGGCCCGACGCGCCACGGTGATACGCTGCACGATCGCGCGAGTTATCGTTATTACTGGTCGGTGCTGCGCCGCGCGCGGGCCACCGGCCAGCCCGTACCGGACGAGGCCGCGCCGCTGTTCGGGCCGGCCGCCGCAGGCGCCGCGCGTTGAGTGTGCGCCGCCGGCCGATACACGAGTTTCATGCATTCGCGGTTTCGCGAACCGGATAGACGTTTGCGAAACGACAAAAAACGTAACGGAGCCCGAAAACCTGATGTATGCGCGGCCAAATAGGTGAAAATAGCGGCCGCTGCGCGCTTTCGGGGCGCGTGCAGTTTCAAACCGGCCGGCGGTTTCGATTGCCGGCCCTTGTCAACTGATTATCGAAAGGTTCTGACTCCATGAAGAAACTCCTGATCGCTACCGCCATCGGCGCCTTGTCCGCCACGATGCTGGTGTCGGCTCCGAGCGCGTTTGCCCAGGGTACGGCCACCACGACCGCGAAGAAGGCCACGGCCAAGCGCCCGGCGCCGGCCAAGCGCATCATCCCGCGCAGCAAGAAGGCGCAGGCACGCGCGGCCGCCAAGGTCGATCCGGTACCGGACGGCGCGGTCAAGTGGTCCTGCAAGGAAGGTCTGTCGTTCGACCTCGCCGGCGACATGAAGCGCGACCAGGTCGTCACGGTTCACTGGGCGAAGAAGAACTACAAGCTGCCGCGTCAGGCCACGACGACGGGCGCCGACACGTTCTACGATCCGGCAGCAGGCTTCAAGCTGGTCGTGATCCCGAGCAAGGCGATGCTGTTCTCCGACGCAAATGGCGGCGAGCGCCTCGCTGACGAATGCGTCACGCCGGAAATGGCACAAGGCGGCGCAGCGCCGACGCAGGCGAACGAACTGAAGCCGGCAACGAACTAAGTACGTTCCTCCCGGCCCCTCGATGTCCGCCCCGGTCTCCAACGCCCGCCCTGCTCCGGATACGGTACTCGTCGACATCGTCGACTACGTGCTGAACCCCGGCATCGACAGCGCGCTCGCGCTGGAGACGGCGCGTCATTGCCTGATCGACACGCTCGGATGCGGACTCGAGGCGCTGTCCTACCCTGCCTGCACCAAGCTGCTCGGCCCGGTCGTGCCCGGCACGATCGTACCGAACGGCGCGAAGGTGCCCGGCACGTCCTTCCAGCTCGATCCCGTCCAGGCCGCGTTCGGCATCGGCGCGATGATCCGCTGGCTGGACTTCAACGACACCTGGCTCGCCGCCGAATGGGGTCATCCGTCCGACAACCTCGGCGGAATCCTGGCGACGGCCGACTGGCTCTCCCGCACGGCCCGCGCGGCCGGCCGGAAGCCGCTCACGATGCGCGACGTGCTGGTCGCGATGATCCAGGCCCACGAGATCCAGGGCTGCCTCGCGCTCGAGAACGCGTTCAACGCGGTCGGGCTCGACCACGTGCTGCTCGTGAAGGTCGCGTCGACGGCCGTCGTCGGCCGGCTGCTCGGGCTCACGCGCGACGAGCTGATCAACGCGGTCTCCCATGCGTTCGTCGACGGGCACGCGCTGCGTACCTACCGCCATGCGCCGAACACGGGTTCGCGCAAGTCCTGGGCGGCCGGCGACGCCACGTCCCGCGCGGTGCGCCTCGCGCTGATCGCGAAAACAGGTGAAATGGGCTATCCGTCGGCGCTCACCGCCAAGACCTGGGGCTTCTACGACGTGCTGTTCGACGGCAAGCCGTTCCGCTTCCAGCGCCCGTACGGCACGTACGTGATGGAAAACGTGCTGTTCAAGATTGCGTTCCCCGCCGAATTCCATGCGCAGACGGCCGCCGAGGCCGCGCTGCAACTGCACGCGCAGCTCGCCGCGGCGGGCCGCACGACCGACGACATCGCGCGGATCACGATCCGCACGCATGCGGCCGCCATCCGCATCATCGACAAGCAAGGCCCGCTCGCCAATCCGGCCGACCGCGACCACTGCATCCAGTACATGGTCGCCGTGCCGCTGCTGTTCGGCCGGCTGACCGCGGCCGACTACGAAGACGCGGCCGCGGCCGACCCGCGCATCGACGCGCTGCGTGCGAAGACCGTGTGCGTCGAGGATCCGCAGTTCACGAAGGATTATCACGATCCGGACAAGCGATCGATCGCGAATGCGCTGACGATCGAGTTCACGGACGGATCGAAGCTTGCCGAAGTGGCGGTCGAGTACCCGCTCGGCCATCGGCGGCGCCGTGCGGACGGCATCCCGCTGCTGGTCGACAAATTCCGCACCAACCTCGCCCGCCGCTTCCCGGCCAAGCAGCAACAAGCGATTCTCGACGTGTCGCTGGACCAGGCAAAGCTCAACGCGATGCCGGTCGATGAGTACGTCGACTTGTATGTGATATAGCCCCCACAGGACACGTTGTTTCCTAGCCTCAAACCCAGGAAAATCACCATGGCCCACAATCTCCACAAGACCCTCAAGGAATTCGACAGCGGTTCCGGCAAAGGCAAGTTCTACTCGCTGCCGCAACTCGGCAAGGAACTGAAGACGAAGATCGAGCGCCTGCCGGTGTCGATCCGCATCGTGCTCGAGTCCGTGCTGCGCAACTACGACGGCAAGAAGATCACCGAAGAGCACATCGAGCAGCTCGCGAACTGGAAGCCGACCGCGAAACGCGTCGACGAGATTCCGTTCGTCGTGTCGCGCGTCGTGCTGCAGGACTTCACGGGCGTGCCGCTGCTGGCCGACATCGCGGCCATGCGCGGCGTCGCCGAGCGCACGGGCAAGAACCCGAAGAAGATCGAGCCGCTGGTGCCGGTCGATCTCGTCGTCGATCACTCGGTCCAGATCGACTACTTCCGCCAGAAGGACGCGCTCGACCTGAACATGAAGCTGGAATTCCAGCGCAACAACGAGCGCTACCAGTTCATGAAGTGGGGCATGCAGGCGTTCGACACGTTCAAGGTCGTGCCGCCGGGCGTCGGCATCGTGCACCAGGTGAACCTCGAATATCTCGCGCGCGGCGTCCACAAGAAGACCGACGGCGCCGATACCGTGTACTACCCGGACACCCTCGTCGGCACGGACAGCCACACGACGATGATCAACGGCATCGGCGTGGTCGGCTGGGGCGTGGGCGGCATCGAGGCGGAAGCCGGCATGCTCGGCCAGCCGGTGTATTTCCTGACGCCGGACGTGGTCGGCGTCGAGCTCAAGGGCAGGCTGCGCGAAGGCGTGACGGCCACCGACCTGGTGCTGACGATCACCGAAATGCTGCGCAAGGAGAAGGTCGTCGGCAAGTTCGTCGAATTCTTCGGCGAAGGCACGCAGTCGCTGTCGCTGCCGGACCGCGCGACGATCGGCAACATGGCGCCGGAATACGGCGCGACGATGGGCTTCTTCCCGGTCGACGAAAAGACGATCGAGTACTTCGAAGGCACGGGCCGCACGAAGGCCGAGATCGCCGCGTTCGAAAACTACTTCAAGGCGCAGAACCTGTTCGGCATCCCGAAGGCCGGCGACATCGACTACACGAAGACGGTGACGCTCGACCTGGCGACGGTTGCCCCGTCGCTGGCCGGCCCGAAGCGCCCGCAGGACCGCATCGAGATCGGCAACGTCAAGTCGACGTTCACCGACCTGTTCTCGAAGCCGGTCGCGGAGAACGGCTTCGCGAAGAAGGCGGAAGACCTGAACACGCAGTACACGACGAGCAACGGCGTCGACGTGAAGAACGGCGACGTGCTGATCGCCGCGATCACGTCGTGCACGAACACGTCGAACCCGAGCGTGCTGCTGGCTGCCGGCCTGCTCGCGAAGAAGGCGGTCGAGGCCGGCCTCACGGTCGATCCGAAGATCAAGACCTCGCTCGCGCCGGGATCGCGCATCGTCACCGAATACCTGACGAAGACGGGCCTTCTGCCCTACCTGTCGAAGCTCGGCTTCGAAGTCGCGGCCTATGGCTGCACGACCTGTATCGGCAACGCGGGCGACCTGACGCCGGAACTGAACGAAGCGATCACGAAGAACGACATCGTCGCGGCGGCCGTGCTGTCGGGCAACCGTAACTTCGAAGCGCGCATTCACCCGAACATCCGCGCGAACTTCCTCGCGTCGCCGCCGCTCGTCGTCGCGTACGCGATCGCCGGCAACATCACGCGCGACCTGATGACCGAGCCGGTCGGCAAGGGCAAGGGCGGCCGCGACATCTACCTCGGCGACATCTGGCCGACGAGCGACGAAATCCACGCGCTGCTCAAGTTCGCGCTCGATCCGAAGAAGTTCGAGGACAACTACTCGAAGCTGACCAAGAAGGGCGACCTCTGGAGCAAGATCGAGGGCGAATCGGGCGAAGTCTACGACTGGCCGAAGTCGACCTACATCGCCGAGCCGCCGTTCTTCGGCAACGACTTCTCGATGGAGCCGGCTGCGTCGATCCCGACGGTCAAGGGCGCGCGTGCGCTCGGCATCTTCGGCGACTCGGTCACGACCGACCACATCAGCCCGGCAGGCTCGATCAAGGAAGATTCGCCGGCCGGCAAGTGGCTGAAGGAAAACGGCGTGCAGAAGGCCGACTTCAACAGCTACGGCTCGCGCCGCGGCAACCACGACGTGATGATGCGCGGCACGTTCGCGAACGTCCGGATCAAGAACCTGATGATCCCGGCGAAGGCCGACGGCACGCGCGTCGAAGGCGGCCTGACGATCCACCAGCCGAGCGGCGAACAGCTGTCGATCTACGACGCAGCGATGAAGTACGTCGACGCCGGCACGCCGACCGTCGTGTTCGCGGGCGAGGAGTACGGCACGGGCTCGTCGCGCGACTGGGCCGCGAAGGGCACGCAGTTGCTCGGCGTGAAGGCCGTGATCGCGCGCAGCTTCGAGCGCATCCACCGCTCGAACCTGGTCGGCATGGGCGTGCTGCCGCTGCAGTTCAAGGGCGCGGACAGCGTCCAGTCGCTCGGCATCACCGGCGAAGAGACGTACGACATCGAAGGCCTCGGCGACGACTTCAAGCCGCAGCAGGACGTCACGCTCGTGATCCATCGCAAGAACGGCGAAACCCAGCGCGTGCCGGTGCTGCTGCGCATCGATACGCCGATCGAAGTCGACTACTACAAGCACGGCGGGATCCTGCCGTTCGTGCTGCGCTCGCTGCTCGCAGCGTAAGCGCGCAGCCGTTGCAGGCGCCGCAGCCGCCTCGCGGGCGGTTGCGGCCGATTTGGATGCCCGACCTCGTGTCGGGCTTTTTTTCGCCCGTGCTTTACGTGGCTGTACGCGGCTTTACGCGCCCTTAAGTGCCTTAAGCCGCCTTGTCTGCGCGCGCCTTCGCGCCCGAGCCTCGCGCGTTTTTCTTCAGGTGCGTGCGGTTGTATTCGATCGCCGCGCGCACGAGATTCTTCAACGCCCGCTTGTCGAGCTTGTCGCCTTCGAACAGATCGATCGCGCGTCGCGCATTGCCGTCGAGGCCGTCGTTGAACAGCTTGTCCGGATCGGGGAGCTGCGCGCCGTGCATGAACGTCACTTTCACCTTGCCCTTGTGCGCGTTCGCGACCGCGATCGTCCCGTCGCACGACCAGACGGGGCTGCCCATCCATTTCCATTCCTCGACGATGCCCGCTTGCGCCGCGAGGATCGTCTGGCGCACGTCGGCCAAGGTTTTGCCGCGCCAGTCGGCGATGCCCGCGATCAGCGCATCGATGCGCGCCGACGATGTGAGCTCCGGTGCACTCATGCGCGGGCCTCCGTGCCTTCGTCGGGACGCGACAGCACCTGTGCGAGCGAGTCGAAGAACCGTACCCAGCCGTACTGCGCGCCGCGGTACGCCTGCTCCTGGTCGGGGCGGAAGCCGACCTGCTCCATGCGCAGGTGCGTGCCGGCCGGCGTCGGCGTGAGCGTCCACGTCACGATGCTGTCGAGCCCGTGCGCCGCCCACGTATAGGACAGCGTGCGATGCGGCTCGATCGTGAGGACCGTGCAGTCGACCGAGCCCCAGTCCGCGCGGAAATGGAAGGCATGGCCCGCGACGGGCTCGAAGTCGCTCTTCATGAGCCACACCTCGATCAGGTGCGGTTGCGTGAGCGCGCGCCAGATTTTCTCCGGCGGATGGGGCAGCTCCCGGTCGACGACGACGGAGCGCGTTTCGGTAGTGGCTCGGTTCATTACTGATCCATCCTTTTGAGCAGATCTTCGAGGGCATCGAACCGGCTCTGCCAGAAGCCTGCCATCTGGCTCGTCCAGTCGATCAACGGGGCCAGCGCTTTCGGCTGCGCGCTGTAGTGCGTCTGCCGGCCTTCGTGACGGTCGTTCACGAGCCCGGCCTGCTTCAGTACGCCAAGGTGTTTCGACACGGCCGGCTGCGAGACGCCCGCATGGGCCGTCAGCGCGGCAACCGTCAGTTCCCCCTCCGCGCACAGCCGCTCGAAAAGCGCGCGGCGCGTGGGATCGGCAAGCGTTCTGAAAAGCGTGTCCTGAGCAGTTTGCATGTCGTCCTTCGATTCATAACCGATCGGTTATGAATCGAAGGATATCCGCTGATCGGCATACGTCAAGGCGCAATTTCGCGCACCACGCGGATCGATCTCTGCACGACCGCCACGTGCGCCGCACCGGCTCGAGCCGACGCCGAATTCGAGTCTTTCCTCTAATTCACGATTACGACGTGCGATCCGAAAGCCGCCTGCAAGACTGGCCGATGCGCCGTTCCACAGTTCGGGAAACGTTCGGGGTCGGCCGGCTCCGTTCACATCCCTGCGCGAATCGGTTCCTGACGAGTCGCTTCCAATGACCACATAGTGCGATCCGACGTGCAGCCATTGACACGCAAACGCCATGCATCCGCGCGGCGCGCCCGTCCGCGACCGCGCACATTCCGATGCTGCAACGAGCGACGCGTGCGCGGGAGCGACGCGCGTTGCCACGCCTTCGCACCGCGAACCGGTTCCGCTCACCGGCGCCGCCACTCCCGGCGCGCACGGCGCCGCGCATGCACTCATGCGCCCCCGTTGTCAGAACTGACAGCTATGGAAACTGGCAGCTACCCGAACGGCACCGACGCCCTACGCTCGTCACCGCTCGCGGCCCCACAAGGGCCGGGGGTTCCAGTAACGTCGCCTCTCCTAAAAAAGGACTCCCGATGAAAAGGAACGCCTGGTTTGCCCTTCCCCTTCCGTCGCCCCGCCGCCTTGCGTGCGTGGCACCGCTCGTGTTCGCCGCCGCGGCGGCGCACGCGGCGACGGATTGGGTCGATACCCATACGAAGGCCTTTCTGACCGGCCCGCAGTTGATGGCGCGCAGTGCGATGCCGTCGCTCGAACTCGCGGCCGGCGAGACGACCGACGTCGTCGTCAGCCTGAAGCTGCGCAACGCCGCCCAGCTCAAGCAACTGGCGCGCGACGTGAACCGGCCCGGCAGCGCGCATTACCGCCAGTACCTGACGCACGAGCAGTTCCTCGCGAACTACGCGCCGACCGACGCGCAGGTGAAGTCGGTCGTCGACTATCTGCACAAGAGCGGCTTCGTGAACGTCGAAGTCGCGCCGAACCGGCTGCTGGTTTCCGCGCACGGCACGGCTGGCACGGTGAAGACCGCGTTCAACACGTCGCTCGTGCACTTCCAGTACGCGGGCCGCTCGGGCTTCGCCAACACGTCGACCGCGCAGGTGCCGCGTGCACTCGGCGACGTCGTCGGCTCGGTGCTCGGGCTGCAAAGTGTCGCGCGTGCGCGGCCGATGCTGCGCGTCGGCAACGTGGCGAAGCCGCAGGCGCTCGCGGCCGGCACGGCGACGGGCCACTACCCGAAGGAATTCCCGGGCCTCTACAACGCGACCGGCGTGCCGACCGCGGCCGGCGTGACCGTCGGCATCATCACGATCGGCGGCGTATCGCAGACGCTGCAGGACCTGAAGCAGTTCACGTCGAGCAACGGCTACGGCACGGTCGCGACGCAGACCGTCAAGACCAACGGCACGGGCGGCAGCTACACCGACGACCAGGACGGCCAGGGCGAATGGGATCTCGACAGCCAGTCGATCGTCGGCTCGGCCGGCGGCCAGGTCGGCAAGCTGGTGTTCTACATGGCGGACCTCAACGCCGCCGGCAACACGGGCCTCACGCAGGCGTTCAACCGTGCGGTGTCGGACAACACCGCGAAGGTGATCAACGTCTCGCTCGGCTGGTGCGAAACCGATGCGAACGCGGACGGCACGCTCGACGCCGAGGAACAGATCTTCACGACGGCGGCCGCGCAGGGCCAGACGTTCTCGGTATCGTCCGGCGACGAAGGCGTGTACGAGTGCAACAACCGCGGCTACCCGGACGGCGCGAACTACACGGTGTCGTGGCCGGCTTCGTCGCCGCACGTGCTCGCGATCGGCGGCACGACGCTCTACACGACGTCGGCCGGCGCGTTCTCGAAGGAGACGGTGTGGAACGAAGGGCTCGATTCGAACGGCAAGCTGTGGGCGACGGGCGGGGGCGTCAGCACGATCCTGCCGGCGCCGGCGTGGCAGTCGGGCAGCAACCGTCAACTGCCGGACGTGTCGTTCGACGCCGCGCAGAGCACGGGCGCGTACATCTACAACTACGGCCAGTTGCAGCAGATCGGCGGCACGAGCCTCGCCGCGCCGATCTTCACGGGCTTCTGGGCGCGGCTGCTCGCGGCGAACGGCACGGGCCTCGGCTTCCCTGCCGGCAACTTCTACGCGGACATTCCGGCGAACCCGTCGCTCGTGCGCTATGACGTCGTGTCGGGGAACAACGGCTATCAGGGGTACGGCTACAACGCAGGCACCGGCTGGGATCCGACGACCGGCTTCGGCAGCCTGAACATCGCGAACCTCAACCAGCTGATCAAGTCCGGCGGGTTCTGAGCGATGCATGAAGACCGGCGCGCGGCGATGGTTGCCGTGCGCCGGCTTGGATCGTGCCGTGCCCTACTCCGTCGCCGGTTCCTTTACGCGCTCCGACACGACCGGTGCGCCGGCCCGATGCGACGGCGCGAACAGCCGCAGGCCGCTCGCGACGCTCGCCGCGCCCGCAAAGCCCGCCCCGAGCATCAACGCAAGCGTCGGCCCGTGGCGCCCCGCGATCCCGAACGACAGTGCAACCAGCGCCGCGCCCGTCGCCTGCCCGATCAGCCGCGCGGTCGCGATGATCCCGCTCGCGCCGCCGCTGCGCTCGGGCGGCGCGCTCGACATCAGCGCTTTCAGGTTCGGCGACTGGAAGAAGCCGAAGCCCGCGCCGCACAGCATCATCCGCCAGCCGATATCGACGACGCCCGGCGACACCGGCAGCGCGGCGAGCGACACCATGCCCGCACTCAGCAACGCCAGGCCGATCGCACCGAGCAGCCCGGGCGGATAACGATCCGACAGCCGCCCCGCGATCGGCGCGGCGAGCGCGACGATCGCCGACCACGGCGTCATCAGGAACCCCGTTTCGACCGCGTTGCGATGCAGGACGGTTTCGAAATAGAACGGCAGCGACACGAATGCGAGCCCTTGCGCGGCGAACGCGCACACGGCGGTCAGCGCGGACAGCGTGAACACGGGCCGGCGGAACAGGTCGACCGGCAGCATCGGCGCCGGATGCCCGGCCTGGCGGCGGATCAGCAGCCAGCCGAACGAGAAGGCTATCGCGGCCGCCGCGAACACGACCGTCAGCGGCCCGCGCTGCGCGAATTCGCCGAGCGCGAAGATCAGCGACGCGAACGTGATCACGTTGAACAGCGCCGCAACCGGATCGAACGCATGCTTGCCGCGCGCCGTCTGCGGCAGCGACGGAATCGCCACGGCGAGCGCGCACACGCCGAGCGGCACGTTCACCGCGAACAGCCACGGCCACGCGGCCACCGACAGGATCAGCGACGCGATCGTCGGCCCCACCGCGAACGACACGCCGACGACGAGCGCGTTGAAACCGACGCCGCGCCCGAGCCGATGCGCGGGAAACAGGCCACGGATCAGCGCGACGTTGACGCTCATGATCGCGCTCGCGCCGAAGCCCTGCACGATGCGCGCGGCCGTCAGCGTCGGCAGCGTCGACGCGAGCGAACACCCGAGCGACGCCAGCGTGAACACCGCCAGCCCGGCGACATACACGCGCTTGTGGCCGACGATGTCGCCGAGCGACGCGAACGGCAGCAGCGTCGCGACCATCGCGAGCTGATAGGCGTTGATGATCCACACGGACGCGGCCGGCGACGCATGCAGGTCGGCCGCGATGGCGGGCAGCGCGGTGTTCGCGATCGCGGTGTCGAGCGTCGCGAGCGCGACGGCCAGCAGCACGGCGGACATCGCGCGCCAGTTGACGGCCGGCTCATGCGCGCCGGCGGGGGAAGCGAATTCGGACAAGATGGGCTCGGCTGACGAGCGACGCGCAGCGTCGCGGATTGAGCGGCGCGGCACCGCATCCTCCGTGCAACGGCAACGGAGCGCGCGGCGCCGCGAGCCGTATTGTTGCAGAGCCGCATCGAACGTGCAGGCGGCCGCCTCGTCAGTCGGCAAAATGAAAGCTTCGCCACGCCGCGCCGGGTGCGCGGCATCGTCGAAGACGCAACGATCGGCGGCCTTACGGCCCGCCGAACGGGGCGGCCGGCGCCGCTATTTACGACACCGCACGCCGCGCATTGCGGCCGCGCAGCCATTCGAGCGCGAGCAGCAGGCTCGTCGAGAAGACGATCAGGATCGTCGCGAGCGCGGCGATCGTCGGGCTGATGTTCTCGCGAATGCCCGTAAACATCTGGCGCGGCAGCGTCGTCTGGTCCGCGCCCGCGAGGAACAGCGTGACGACCACTTCGTCGAACGACGTCGCGAATGCGAACAGCGCGCCCGACATCACGCCCGGCGCGATCACCGGCAGCGTCACGCGGAAGAACGTCGTGACCGGATTCGCGCCGAGCGACAGGCTCGCGCGCACGAGATTCTGGTTGAAGCCCTGCAGCGTCGCGGCCACCGTCGTCACGACGAACGGCACGCCGAGCGCCGCGTGCGCGGCGATCAGCCCCGTGTACGTATTCGCGAGCCCGAGCGGCGCGAAGAACAGGTACATGCCGACACCGACCACGACGACCGGCACGATCATCGGCGACAGCAGCACGGCCATCAGCAGCCCCTTGCCGCGGAAGTCGGCCTTCGTCAGGCCGATGGCCGCGAGCGTGCCGAGCACGGTCGCAACGACGGTCGCCGACGGCGCGACGATGAAGCTGTTCTTCGCGGCCATCCGCCACTCGTCCGATGCGATCAGGTTCTCGTACCAGCGCGTGGAGAAACCCGGAATCGGATAGACGAGGAACGTGCTCGACGAGAACGACAGCGGCACGATCGCGAGCACCGGCAGGATCAGGTACAGCAGCGTCAGCACGACGAGCACGCGCAACGCGACGTACCACGCGCGCTCGACGAACGACATGTGCGGCGCGAACAGCGGCCTGGCGAGTTTCATGGTGGGCATCCCCTTCCCGTTTTCCAGTGCCCGGCGCTCAGCCGAGGCTCACGTTGGTGCGCGTGAAGCGCCCGTACACCGCGTACAGCACGAGCGTCGCCGCGAGCAGCAGCCCGCCGAGCGCGCACGCCATGCCCCAGTTGATCGTCACGTTCGTGAAGTACGCGACGTAGTAGCTGACCATCTGGTCGTTCGGCCCGCCGAGCAGCGCGGGCGTGATGTAGTAGCCGATCGCGAGGATGAAGACGAGCAGCGCGCCCGCGCCGACGCCCGGATAGGTCTGCGGCACGTACACGCGCCAGAACGCGGCAAACGGATGGCTGCCGAGCGACACGGCCGCGCGCTGATAGGTCGGCGGAATCGACTTCATCACGCTGTAGAGCGGCAGGATCATGAACGGCAGCAGGATGTGCGTCATCGAGATGTACACGCCGACGCGGTTGAACAGCAGCGTCAGCGGATGCGAGATCAGCCCGCTGCCGAGCAGCGCCTTGTTGACGAGCCCTTCGCTCTGCAGCAGCACGATCCATGCGGCGACGCGCACGAGCACCGAGGTCCAGAACGGAATCAGCACGAGAATCATCGCGAGGTTCGCGCGCCGCTCCGACAGCGTCGAGATCCAGTATGCGAGCGGATAGCCGAGCAGCAGCGCGAACAGCGTGACGGCGATGCCGATCACGAACGTGCGGCCGAAGATCGCGAGGTAGATCGACTGGTCGGGATCGGCCTGCACGATGCGGCCGAAGCCGTCCTGCTTGTGATCGAGCGCCGCGAGCAGGTAGAACGGCGACACCTGGCTGCCGTTCTTCGCGATCGCCTGCCAGTACGCGAGCTCGCCCCAGCGCGCATCGAGGTCGATCAGCTTGGCGCGCGTCTGCGCAGGCGTCGGCGCCGCGTCGCCGTCGCCCTTCAGCGGGATCGCACGCGCCGTCTTCGCGACGAGCGAGCGATAGCCGGGAATCTCGGTGTTCAGCCGCCGTGCGAGCGCGCCCATCGCCTCGCTGTCGGCCACCTTGGTCATGTCGGCCGCGAGCGCGACATACGCGGCGTCCGCCGGCGGCGTCTTGCGGTCCCAGCCCGACAACGCGGCGACCGTGTTCGGCAACGCGGTCGCGATCTCCGGGTTCTGCACCGCGCGCGTGAGCAGCGTGCCGATCGGCACGACGAAAATCAGCAGCAGGAAAATCGCGAGCGGCGCCACCAGCAGCAGCGCCATCGTGCGCTTGCGGGCCTCGGCGGCCTTCAGCTCGCGCTTGAGCGCGGCGGTCGACGGCGAGGATGGCGCGATCGTCATCGTATTCAACGGTTCTCTCCGGCCGGGCACGTTCCGGCGGAATGCCGCGCGACGCGATCGACGCGTCGCGCGGTCGGTTGCATCACGACACCCGTGAGGATGCCTGACCGGTTACTTCGTTGCCCACGCGGCGAAGCGCTGTTCGAGCTCGTCGCTGTGGTCGGTCCAGAAGCCGATGTCCTCCAGCACCGCGTTCTTGCCGTTGGCCGGCGAGTTCGGCAGGTTCGCGAGCGTCTTCGCGTCGAGCGACTTGATCGCGGCGATGTTCGCCGGGCCGTACGCGATGTGCTGCGCATACACCTGCTGCGGCTTCGGCGTCAGCGTGTACGCGATGTACTGCTCGGCGAGCGCCTTGTTCGGCGAGCCCTTCGGAATCGCCCAGTAGTCGAGGTCGTAAATGCTGCCGTTCCACACGACCTTCAGGTTCTTGCCTTCCTTCTGCGCGGCGTCGATGCGGCCGTTGTACGCGGTCGACATCACGACGTCGCCGGCGACGAGGAACTGCGGCGGCTGCGCACCCGCTTCCCACCACTGGATGTACGGCTTCAGCTCGTCGAGCTTCTTGAACGCGCGATCCTGGCCGGCCTTCGTGCCGAGCACCTTGTAGACGTCCTTCGTCGCGACGCCGTCGGCCATCAGCGCGAATTCGAGGTTGTAGCGCGCGCCCTTGCGCATCCCGCGCTTGCCGGGGAATTTCTTCACGTTCCAGAAATCGGCCCAGCCGGTCGGCGCCGACTTCAGCTTGTCCGCGTTGTACGACAGCGCCGTCGACCACACGAAGAAGCCGACGCCGCACACCTGCGGCGATTCCGGGATCAGGTCGGATTTCTTCGCGATCTTCGACCAGTCGAGCTTCTCGTACAGCCCTTCGTCGCAGCCGCGGTTCAGGTCGCCCGATTCGACTTCGACCACGTCCCAGTTGACGTGCTTCGCCTCGACCATCGCCTTCACCTTCGCCTGCTCGCCGTTGTATTCGACGGCCGTGACCTTGTTGCCGGTCGCCTTCTCGAACGGCTGGTTGAATGCGACCTTCTGCGCGTCGCCGTTCGCGCCGCCGAAGTTGACGACCGTGAGCTCGGCAGCCGTGGCCGATGCGCCGAACGCGGCCAGTGCCAGCGCGAGCGCCGTGCGGCGCGCGGTGAAGCTTGCTCGTTTCATGATGGTTCCTCTCCTCTCGTGGTGGAAGTGGGCTTTGTTGTTGACGACGTGCTGCGGGAAACCAGGTAAACCGTGCTCACGCGAATACGCGCAAATGTTCGGGCGAGAACGCAAGCGAGACGGGCGCGCCGGGCGAAAACGCGTCGAGCGCGCCGGTGCCGAGCGGCACCTTCACGAAACATTCGTCCTGGCCGGGCAGCGCGCAGCGCATGCGCACGTGATCGCCGAAATAGATGAGGCTGCGCGCCTCGCCGCTCACGCAATTGGCGGTGCCGTTCGCACCATTCGCGCCGTGCGCCGCGAGGCTCATGCGCTCGGGGCGGATGCACGCGACGGCCGCTGCGCCCTCGGCGGCTTCGCCGATATGGCGGCCGACGAGCTTCGTGCCGTCGTCGAGCCGGAATTCGCAGAATTCGCCGTCGACGCGCGCGATGGTGCCGCGCAGCCGGTTGCTGTCGCCGATGAAGTTCGCGACGAATTCGTTGCACGGCGATTCGTACAGGCGGTCGACGGTGTCGAGCTGCTGCACGATGCCCTTGTCGAACACGGCGACGCGGTCGGACATCGTCAACGCCTCGCCCTGGTCGTGCGTCACGTACACGAAGGTCACGCCGAGCTTTTCGTGCAGCGCCTTCAGTTCGTACTGCATGTGTTCGCGCAACTGCTTGTCGAGCGCGCCGAGCGGCTCGTCCATCAGCACCAGCTTCGGCTCGAACACGAGCGCGCGCGCCAGCGCGATGCGCTGCTGCTGGCCGCCCGACAGTTGCGCCGGATAGCGTTTCGCGAAGCGCTCCATCTGCACCATCCTCAGCGCATGCGCGACGCGCTCCGCGCGCTCGGCGGCAGGCAGCTTGCGTACCGTCAACGGATACGCGACGTTCTGCTCGACCGTCAGGTGCGGAAACAGCGCGTAGTTCTGGAACACCATGCCGATGTTGCGCTTGTGCGGCGGCACGTTGTTCAGCAGCTCGCCGTCGAGGCGGATCTCGCCGCCCGTCGGGAATTCGAAGCCGGCGAGCATCATCAGGCAGGTCGTCTTGCCCGAGCCGGAGGGCCCGAGCAGCGTCAGGAATTCCCCGCGGCGGATGTCGAGGTCGAGCGATTTGACGACGAGCGTCTCGCCGTCGTAGGTCTTCCGCACGCCGCGAAAGCTGACGATCACATCATCGGACTTCATCGTGCTGTCCCCCTGGCTCCGCGCAATTGATTTTGAGATGCGAGTCACTATACGGCGCGCACGGTTCTACAATAGGGAACCATTTCAATATTCCAAGTAGGACCACTTTGGATACCGTGATCGTCGCCGACTGGCTCTCCGCCCGCATCGACCGCAGCTCGCCCGAACCGATGTACCGGCAACTGCTGCAACTGATGCAGCAGGCCATCCTGACCGGAGAATTGGGGCCGGGAACAAAGCTGCCGAGTTCGCGCACGCTCGCGGGCGACCTGTCGATCGCGCGCAATACGGTCCTGCACGTGTACGACCAGTTGACGGCCGAAGGCTATGTGCTGACGACGACCGGCAGCGGCACCTACGTGGCCGACACGCGGCCGGACGCCGCCGCGATCCGCGTGCCGGGCGCCGCGCCGTCGTCGGTCGCGGACGAACCGCCGCCGCCCGACGCGCAGGGCAGCCTGTCGATGCGCGGGCGGCAACTGATCGAGCATGCAGGCGTCTCGCGGCGCCAGTGGGGGGCGTTCATGCCAGGGGTGCCGGACGTGTCGGAATTCCCGAGCCGCACGTGGAGCCGCCTGCAGGCGCGGCTGTGGAAGGAGGCCAATCCGGAGCTGCTGACCTATGCGCCGGGCGGCGGCTACCGGCCG
This sequence comes from Burkholderia sp. MSMB1459WGS, assembly GCF_001534535.1. Classification (NCBI taxonomy): domain Bacteria; kingdom Pseudomonadati; phylum Pseudomonadota; class Betaproteobacteria; order Burkholderiales; family Burkholderiaceae; genus Burkholderia; species Burkholderia sp. MSMB1459WGS. Next base: position 272,849 of record NZ_LPMU01000044.1, on the reverse strand, counting down.
CTGCGGCGCGCGCTCGCCGATTACCTGCGCGTCGCGCGCTCGGTCAAATGCTCGCCGGACCAGGTGATCATCACGACGGGCATCCATCAATCGATCGATCTCGCGGTGCGGCTGCTGTCCGACATCGGCGATCGCGCGTGGGTCGAGGAACCCTGCTACTGGGGCGTGCGCAGCGTCCTGCAGGCGGCCGGCCTCACGCTCGCGCCGGTGCCGGTCGACCAGGAAGGGCTCGACCCGCGCGCGAGCGACATGCAGCGTCCGCCGCGGCTCGTGCTCGTCACGCCGTCGCATCAGTACCCGCTCGGGATGGTGATGAGTCTCGCGCGGCGCCGCATGCTGCTCGAATATGCGCGCCAGCACCGCTGCTGGATCATCGAGGACGACTACGACAGCGAATTCCGCTACGGCAGCCGCCCGCTCGCGTCGCTGCAGGGGCTCGACGATGGCGGCCGCGTGATCTACGTCGGCAGTCTCGGCAAGATGCTGTTCCCGGGGCTGCGGATGGGCTACATGGTCGTGCCCGAGCATCTGGTCGACACCTTCCGCACCGGGCTGTCGGAGCTGTATCGCGAAGGCCAGTTGATGCAGCAGGCCGTGCTCGCCGAATTCATCATGGACGGCCATCTCACTTCGCACGTCAGACGAATGCGCACGCTGTACGGCGAGCGCCGGCAACTGATGATCGACGCGATCCGCGCGCGCTTCGGCGACGCGCTGCCGGTGATGGGCGACGAAGCCGGCCTGCATCTGGTGCTCGGCCTGCCCGACGCGTGCGACGATCGCGCCGTCACGCAGAGCGCATTCGACGCGGGCGTGATCGTGCGCCCGCTCACCAGCTACTACAGCAACCTCGACACCGCGCGACAGGGCCTGCTGCTCGGCTATGCATGCGTCGCGCACGAAGGCATCCGCCCCGCGTTCGACACGCTCGCCGATACCATCGAGCACCATCTGCCGCGAGACATCACGCGCGCGGCATGAAGCCCGCCGCATACGGCGGCACCCGATTCGTCAATGCGCGCTGCCCGCTCCACGATCGAGCGATGCCGCGCGCACGGCTTCGCCTGGCTTCGTGAACACGCGCTGCCGCAGCGCGGCAATCTGCGCGTCGCGATCCTGCGGCGACAGACCGGCCGATTCGATCTGCGCACGCTGCGCCGCATAATCCGCGTAACGGCTCTGCCACGACGCATCGTCCTGCTGCATCTGCGCGACGCGTGCCGCCGCCTCGGGGCCGAGCGTCTGCGTCAGTTGCGCGCGCATCGCATCGGGCGTCGCGCCGCTCTTCTGCAATTGCGCGATCTGGTCGATCGCGGCGCGCTGCCGGTCCACCCGCTGCTGCGCCGCGCGTTCGTCGGCCGGCATCTGCTGTTCGAGCGCCGCGAGCCGCTCGGCCTTCTGCACATCCGTCAGTGAGCGATCCCGAACGATCTTCAACCGTGCCAGGTCGTAGCGCTGCCGCCACTGCTCCGCACCGAAGAACGGCTGGCTCCAGTCGCCGAGCGTGCGGTACGCGATCGACGCGCGCTGATCCAGCGCAAGCTGCAACGCGCCCAGGTCCGACTTGTCGGCCGCTCCGGCATCGCGCAACGTCGCGAGCGCATCGAGATACGCGCGATACCGGTGCCATACGTCGAGCGCCTCGGCCTGCGCGACCGTGCCGTCGAGTTGCGCGGCGATCTCGCGTACGACAAACGCATCGAGCGCGGACGCGCTCAGGTCGCTCTGCGCACTCAGGCAATAGTCGAAGAAATCGCGCACCGCGCGCGACTTCGCGAGATGCCCGCCCGCATCGAGCGGCAACCGTGGTGCGCTGGAACCGGCGAGCGACGGCGGCAGGCCCGCACTCGCCGGCACGGCGGGATGCGGTGCGGCAGCCGCCACGCCGCCCACCGCTGCCGCCGCCGGCGCATCGCCCGCGGCGCCCGTGCCGCGATGCGATCCCGCACCGCTCCACATCGCGACGCCAGCAACCGCCGCCAGCCCCGCGACACCATAGATCGCCACGCGCCGCGCCAGCGGCGCGCGCCCTTCACGTGCCGCCATCGATCACACGCCCGCGAGCTTCAACCGGTTCGCATGCGTGCGGATCACCGCGACCGGATCTTCCGCATACGCGCCGCGCACGCCGAGCAACTGGTTGATCTCGTCGAGATGGTTCCACTTGTAGCTCGTGCTCAGCACCTTGCCGTACAGCGCGCTGCACTTCGACACGAGCCCATCGTTCTGGCCCGAGCCGCGATTGATCATCACCGCGCCCGTGCCATACAGCGCGAGCGTCGACAGGTCGAGCGCGTTCGCCGGATCGACGACCGGAAGGGTGCTCGTGTCCGTCGCCCCCGTCACGCCGAGCACGGAAAGCGTCGGCTGGATCGCCGTGCCGGCCCACGAATACAGCAGATGCGTGTTGCCGCCGACGGTTTCCGTCGACGCACCGGTCTGGCAGCTTCCGGGCGCGCCGAGGCCCGCGCTCGGATAGTTCTGGTTGTAGGTGGCGGCTTGCGCGGTGGTCAGCGTCTTCAACGACGCGAGCGCGTCCTGGTTCGTGTTGTGATTGCTGCTCGTCAGGATGCCGAACACATTGACGAATGCAGCGATCACCGTGGACGACAACCCGGTCGGATCGTACGCGAGCACGCCCTGCACGAAGTCGGCGAACTCGGAGCCGCGATGCGGCGTGCCGATCGTCGTCACCGACGCGACGAGATCGGGCGCGACGGCCGCGACATAGCGCGACGTCAACCCGCCCTGGCTGTGACCGACGAGATTGACCTTGGTCGCGCCGGTCGCGGCGAGCACCGTCTTCACGTACGCCAGCAACTGTTCGCCGCGCCCGTTCGGGCCGTCGTCACTCTGGAAGCCCGACAGGTTCGCGACGTAGACGGTCGCGCCATGCTGCTGCAGGTCTTCCTGGATGCCGTACCAGTACTCGAGTACGCCCGCATACTTGTCGGTGCCGGTCAGCCCGTGCACGAGAATGATCGGATAGCGCGTCGTCGCATAGTCGTCGACGGGCGCGGTTGCCGCCATCGCCGTGCGCGTCGTCGCGAGCGTCATCAGCGCGGCCGTCCCCGCGAACGGCGCGACGCTCATCGCGCATGCCACTGCCCCTGCCATTACCCTGGAACGCATCGATCTGGCCATGCATGTTCTCCTGATTATTGTGCTGCCGGTGCGAATGACACCGGATCGACACGCATGCCGCATCGCGCGCACCGTGTGTGTCGACTGCGGGAGTGAAGCACGACTCGCGAACGTTTGCGCCCCGACTAGATACGGTTCTCTAATCGGTTGACGCGCACCGCCCGTTCGGGCGGTGCGGCGTTCCGGCAGGCGCATGCTGCGACGCACATGCGCGATGCGCGCTACAGCTTCGCGCTCACGCGCACCCACGCGGTACGCCCCGGCTCCATCACCGGCGCGTTCGCCGGGTAGCCGAAGCCCGCGTTGCCGGCGAGGTTCAGATGCTCGGTGTAGGCCTTGTCGAGCACGTTGTCGACGCCCACCGAGATCTGCACGGTCTTGCTGACGTTGTACTGCGTATGCAGCGACAGCACGCCGAATCCGGCGCTCGGGCCGAAGTCCTTGCCGACCACGTTGCCCTCGTTCGGCGCGTAGCGATGCTGCGGCGCAACGATGCGCCACAGGCCGCCCGCCGACCATGCGCCGCGCGTGTATTCGACCCCGATGCGCGCCTCGAGCGGCGGCATCTGCGGCAGCGGATCGCCGCTCGCCACGTTGCGCCCCCATGCATACGCAAGCGACGTCTCGACGCGCAGCGGCGCGACGGGTCGCCACGACACGCCGGCTTCGCCGCCCATGATCTGCGCGTTGACGTTGGTTGCCTGCGTGGTCGGCCCCATCATGCCGGCCGCATAGTTGAACAGGATGAAGTCCTGTACGTAGCCCGCGTACGCCGACACCCATGCATCGAACCGGTCGCTCCTGTATTGCGCGCCGATATCGAGCTGGGTGGTCTTCTCCGGCTGCACCGCCGAGAACGCGTTGACCGAGCCGGCCGGCCCGCGCGTCGCGGAGAACAGTTCCCAGTAGTCCGGATAACGCTCCGCGTGGCCGATCCCCGCGTACCACGTGACGGGCAGCGACGCGAGATCGCGCTCGTAACGCACGAAGCCGCTCGGCAGCACTTTCGTCCGATCGTCGTCGAAGGTCGGGTTCGGCTTGCTCGTCATCATGCCGCGCTGCATCGCACGCTTGTCGCGTGCGCTCGCATAGTCGACGCGCGCGCCGCCTATCACGCGCGATACGTCGCTCGCATACCACGTCAACTCGCCGAACACGCCCGCGTTCCACATCGTCGCCTGCGCACCCCACGGCTGATCGCGGTAGTTCTGCTGCCCCATCGACGCGCGAGAATCGAGCCGGTTCGATTGCGCATCGGCGCCCGTTTCGAGCTTGAAGTCGTCGCCGAAGCGAAACGTCGCGGCCGCACGCGCGCCGACCGTGCGGCGTCGCACTTCCGAGGCCATTCGCATCGGCATGCTGCTCGTCGGGTCGGGTTGCCGCAACGTATAGTTGTCCATCACGTGATCGGCTTCGTTGTAATACACGCGCGCCTCGATCCGGTCGAGCACGTCGCCGAGATGCCGCTTGTCGAACGACAGGCCGAACGTCTCGCGGCGGAAATGCGCGCCGTCCATCCCGCGGCCTGCATAGCGCGCATAGCCGTCGCCGGTGCCGGCGGTCAGCTCGACGCGCGTATGGTCGTCGGGGGTCCAGCCGAGTGCCGCATCGGCGTTCCACTTGTCCCACTGCGACGGCACGGTATTGCCGTTGCCGTCCTCGTAGTCCTGCGAATGCGCGTGGTTCGCGGTCACGCGGCCATAGACGTCCGGCGTGCCGGCGCTCAGGTCGAGATTCTGGTCGTTGCGGCCGAACGACCCGCCGACGAGACTGCCGTCGAAGCGCATGCCGGGGCGCTCGAAACGCGGCGTCACGCGCTCGAACAGCACGGTGCCGGCCGACGCGCCCGGACCGTACAACACGGTCTGCGGCCCCTTCACGACGGTGACCTTGTCGTAGCTTTCCGGCGCGATATACGACGTCGGCGCGTCCATCCGGTTCGGGCACGCGCCGAGCGTCGGCATCCCGTTCGCCAGGATGTTCAGCCGCGACCCGAACATCCCGCGCAGCACGGGGTCACCGTTCGTGCCGCCGCTGCGGATCGACGTGAAGCCGGGAATCGTCTTCAGGTAATCGGCGCCGTCGCTCGCCGGCAGCGGCTGGCGCGGCGCCTTCGGATCCGTGACGACGACGAGCGGCGTCGACAGCGGCGACGCGACGACTTCGACGGGCGGCAACAGCACGGCGGCGGCGTCCGCCGTCGCGCCGGCCGCATGCGGGGTGTCGGCCGCGGCGGCGCTCGCGGCCAGCGCACTGGCGGCCAGTGCGGGAACGGTAAGTTTCAGCATGCGCGGCAGCGGTCGCGCACCGGCATTGCGTGACGCACACGGCGCACGCAACTGGAAATTGGTCATGATCGAAAGCCCGAGTGACGCCCTCCACGCGGCCTCGACGGGCCGCACGGATATCGGCGGAAGTAGGAACGGCGGGAAACGCGTCAGGCGCGCTCGGGCGGTGCGCGTGGATAGGCGCGCGGATAGCGGTCGCTGCGCACCGCGACGGCAGGCGACGCGACGGCGGAAGCGGAAACGACGGGAATGGAGTCGACCGATGCGGCGGCAGGCGCGCCGATGGCCGGGCTATGCGCGAAGAAGCCGCAGTAGCCGCACGCGTCGAGATGCAGTGCATGACCGTGCATGCCGCCCGTATCGGACGAACGATGCGCACCATGCTCGGTACTGCAGACGATCGCATCGGGGGTGGCCGCCTGCGCGATACGCCACTGCGACACCAGCGGCGCCGCGATCGCGATCCAGATCGCGAGCAGGCCAAGCCAGGCAGTCAGGTGACGATGTCGGTGCAGCATGCGCGGCGACGAGTAAGCGGAATGTAAAGGCAGCCGAGATGTTACAGAATGTTCAACGCGGTGAACAGTGCTGGCGAAAGTAAACGAACCGGGGGCGCATGGTTGCCAACGCAACCATGCGCCCCCGCCTGCTGCATGCTCCGGAAACGGGACGATCAGGGCGTCATGCGCCGCAGCACGTCGTCGCGCCGGATGAAGTGATGGTAGAGCGCGGCCAGCGCATGCAGGCCGATCACGAAATAGAACGCGTTGCCGATCAGTTCGTGCGCTTCCTTGATCGTCGGCCGCAGCGCCTTGTCGGGGCCGAACAGCGTGAACGACACGCCGAGCCAGTCGAGCGACACCGGCTTGCCGCCCATGTTGACCGTCATGATGCCGAGCAGCGGCTGCGCGATGATGAACACGTAGAGCGCGACATGTGCGAGCTTCGACAGCCAGCGCAGCAGCACCGCCTGCGGAATCGCTTCCGGCACGCGGCTGACGACTCGCCACAGCACGCGCAGCACCGACAGCACGAGGACCAACGTACCGGCCGTCAGATGCACGTTCATCCAGAACGCACGGCTGTCGCTGCCTTTCGGTCCGCGAATCTCGATGGCCAGGTAGGCCAGCGCGACCAGCACGAAGATGGCCCAGTGGAAGAAGATCGCGGGCGAGCTGTAGCGCGTCTGTTTCGCGAGGATGTTTTTCATGCTTCGTCTCGTGTTGTATTCGGGGAGGGCGCCAGCTGCAACCGGCCGCCGCCTGGCAACGCTGTGGCGATTGTAGCCGCATGGGCGTCCGGTTTTGCACGGCGCGATCAAATATCCGACGAATCGTCGACGCGCGCCGCGCAAGGCCGCCCTATGGAAAATCCGCATCGCGCACGCAGGCGGCTGTGGCACGATGAAGCTTTGGTGCGACGGCGCGCGGGCATCATGAGCAAAGCGTTCTTCGTTGCGGCCTACCGGCTGATCGCCGCGTTGCTCGCGGTGTCCACCACGCTGCACAGCGTCGCCGACTACTGGCGCCTGCCGAACTTCCATCTCGGCAACTACCTCAGCTATTTCACGCAACTGAGCAGCCTCTACGCAGCCGCGATGCTGGCCGCGGGGCTGTGGCGCATCGCGCGCCCCGGCTCGGCCCGCTACGAATCGATGCGCGGCGCGGCGGTGCTGTACGTGCTGATCACCGCGATCGTCTACGAGCTCCTGCTCGCACGGCTCGATGCGCTGCGCCACGTCACGCCGGCGTTCAACAACTGGGTACTGCACCGGATCGTGCCGCTCGTGGTGCTGTGCGACTGGCTGTATGTCGAACCGCGCTCGCCGATTCCGCGCCGCAGCGCATTCGCATGGCTCGGCTTCCCGGTCGTCTATCTCGGCTATACGCTCGTGCGCGGCGCGGTGGAGAACTGGTATCCCTACCCGTTCGTCGATCCGCGGCCGCACGGCTACCTGCCCGTCGCGATCCAGTGTTCGCTGATCGCGTTCGGCGCGGCGGCGCTCGCATTGGGCATTTGCTGGCTCGGCAATCGTGCGACACAGTCTGCCGGCGCGACGCTCAGGGAAGGATGAAGGGGAACGGGTGAAAGAGGTAGGAACGTGTGCGCCACCCGGCGCACACGTGGCGATGCCGGCGATCAGCCGCCGTTGCGCGGCAGGAAGTTCATCGGATCGACGACCTTGCCGTTCTGACGGACCTCGAACTCGAACGTCGAACGACCGCTCGCGTCGGTGCCCATTTCGGCGACCGGCTGCCCCTGGCGCACCGCGTCGCCTTCGTTGACGAGCAGCTTGCCGTTGTGCCCGTAAGCCGTGATGAGCCCGTTGTCGTGCTTCAGGATCACGAGCGGACCATACGCCTTGACGCCGGAGCCGGCGTACACCACGCGCCCGTTTGCCGCGGCCCGCACCGAATGGTCGGGCCCGGATGCGGCGATCACGACGCCGCGCGTCTTGCCGGCCGAGAACGGCGTCGCGACGATGCCCGTGGCCGGCCATGCGAGCGAGCCCGGCTGGGCGGCCGCCGCGGGAGGCTGCCCGTACGAGGCCGCGGCCGGCGGCGGCGCGACCCGCAGCACCTGGCCCGGCGACACGGCGTCGGTGGGCGCCATGTGGTTCCAGCTGGCCACGTCCTGCACGCGCTGCCCGTAGGCGTTCGCGATGCCCGCCAGCGTATCGCCCGGGTTCACGCGGTAATAGCCGGCAATCACGCCCGGCGTCGCAGCCGACGTGGGCGCCGGTTGACGCGTGGGCTGCCAACTGTCGGTCCACGGCGTCATCGTGCAGCCCGCAAGCGCGATGGCCGCGGCAACGAGCGCCGCCTGCGGCAGCCAGCGCGTGAGCGCGTCGTGGATGGGAATAGTTTCTCTCAAGGGTCCTCCCGGATTTGCCGTCGTTGCGCCGCCCACCGCCCCCCGGCAAGCGACGCACGATGTCCGGCCGAACGGCCGGATCAACCAGTATCCGACCGCTGTCGCGGCCGTCAGTTTCCACAGCGGGACGTCGGCGCGAATGAGCTCACCGGCCCCTTTTTCGCGCGTCCCGATCGGCAAAGATACCATTTGTCGCGGTCGAGGCCCCGACAGTTGGCGGATCCGGAAACAATCTTGCGGCGTCGCGCGGGCGCGCCGGCGGGCCGCGAGCCGTGCCAGGCGGGCCGCTCGGCCGGGGCTTCGAAGGTTTCCCTGCGGGGTGCCGTCATCCTCGCCGACCGTATCGGCCCCGTCATATTCTCCGCTTCGATCGCCGCCTATACTCGACGATGCGCAGCGCGATCCAACGACAACGAGGAGCATGACAATGAATAACGCGACGTTTCTCTCCGTGCAGCTCGACGCCGACGATTTCGCCGGTTCCAGCGGTCTGGTCGAATTGCTCAACCGGCACCTGCTGTTCGCGACCGACGTCGCCGAAGCGGCCGATGCGCTCGTCCAGTTGGCGAGCGTCACGCACCTGACGGGCGCCACGCGCCACAGCGTCGAGTTGCCGGTCCTCGCGATCGAACGGCTGCGCGACGCACTCGATACGCTGAGCGGTTACGACGAAACGTGGCTGCAGGTACTGGAACCCGCCGAAGCGCTGTTTCGCGATATCGGGCGCGGCAGACGCCCGCTGCACTGAACGGCGGCGCATCGCGCGCCGCCAATGAAAACGGCCCGACGTACCGCTATGCGGTACGTCGGGCCGTTGTACTACAGGGGGTCGGATGCGGTCGCCAGCGCGGCCGTACCATTAACGACCCTTGTAGACCGGTGCGCCGTCCGAGATGCGCTTGACTTGCCAGCCGGTCTTGGCCGCAGCCGGTGCGCCCGACTCTTGGCCGGCGGCCGGTTGTGCACCGTAGCCGGTCGTGTCGGCCGCAGCGACGTTCTGTTGCGGGTTCACACGGGCTTCGGCAGCCTGGATGCCTTCCGGATAGTTGGTCCGGTCGCTGCCCAGCTTGTAGCCGGCCTGTTGCAGCTGGACCAGCTCGGCCTTCACCTGTGCACGGGTGACGGGCGCGTTCTGTTGGGCGAACGAGACGGCGGGGACGGCGAGGACAGCAGCAGCAGCGAACGTTGCGATCAGCGATTTCATGATTACCTCCGGGATTTTTTTGCTCCGCCGCACACACCATGTCTGCAGCGATGGAACAGAGTTTAGTCCCGTCAGCACCTAGGGAAAACCATGAAAGAGCGAAAACACTGTTTCCCCGGAGCCAACAATGTCGGCATCCGGGATAGAAAAACCCTATTCAAAGAATAGATTTTCGCAACAATGCCGCCGCCGCACGCCGGTTACGACCAGTTCGCGTGGAAGCTGCCCGGCTTGTCGGTGCGCTCGAACGTATGCGCGCCGAAGAAGTCTCGCTGCGCCTGCACAAGGTTCGCCGGCAGCCGCTCGGAACGGTAGCTGTCGAAGTACGCGACCGCCGACGCGAACGCCGGGACCGGCACGCCGGCCTTCACCGCGGCCACCACGACGTCGCGCAGCGACGCCTGGTAGTTCGCGGCGATGTCCTTGAAGTACGGGTCGAGCAGCAGGTTCGCGAGCGCCGGATCCTTCGCGTACGCGTCGGTGATCTTCTGCAGGAAGCGCGCGCGGATGATGCAGCCCGCGCGGAAGATCTTCGCGATCGTCCCGAGATCGAGGTTCCAGCCGTACTCTTCCGACGCCGTGCGCAGTTGCGCGAAGCCCTGCGCGTACGAGATCACCTTGCTCAGGTACAGCGCGCGGCGCACCGCTTCGACGAACGCGGCACGATCGCCGTCGAACGGCGCGGCAGCCGGGCCCGACAGGATCTTGCTGGCCGCGACGCGCTCCGTCTTCAGCGACGACAGCACGCGCGCGAACACCGACTCCGTGATGAGCGGCAGCGGCACGCCGAGATCCAGCGCATTCTGGCTCGTCCACTTGCCGGTGCCCTTCTGCGCGGCGCGATCGAGAATCACGTCGACGAGATGCTTGCCGGTCTCCTCGTCCTTCTTGCCGAAGATCTTCGACGTGATCTCAATCAGGTAGCTGTCGAGCTCGCCCTGGTTCCATTCGGTGTACACCGCGCCGAGTTCGTCGTTGGTCAGGCCCGCGACGTCCTTCAGCACCGAGTAGCTTTCGGCGATCAGCTGCATGTCGCCGTATTCGATGCCGTTGTGAACCATCTTCACGTAGTGGCCCGCGCCGTCCGGGCCCATGTACGCGACGCACGGCTCGCCGTCCGACGGCGCCTTCGCGGCGATCTGCTTGAGGATCGGCTCGACGAGGTCGTACGCGTCGCGCTGGCCGCCGGGCATGATCGACGGGCCGCGCAGCGCGCCCTCTTCGCCGCCCGACACGCCGGTGCCGATGAAATGCAGGCCCGACTGCGCGAGTTCCTGGTTGCGGCGGATCGTGTCGGTGAAGTGCGTGTTGCCGCCGTCGATCAGCACATCGCCCTTCTCGAGCAGCGGCTTGAGCGATGCGATCGTCGCATCGGTCGCTTCCCCGGCCTTCACCATCATCAGGATCCGGCGCGGCGTTTCGAGCGACGCGACGAACTCCTCGAGCGTATAGGTCGGCACCAGATTGCGGCCGGGGAATTCGGCGATCAGTTCGTCGGTTTTCTCGCGGCTGCGGTTGTACACCGACACCGCGTAACCGCGGCTCTCGATATTGAGTGCGAGATTGCGGCCCATCACCGCGAGCCCGATCACACCGATTGCTTGTTTGCCCATTAGTCAATTCTCCGGAAAAAACGGGGCGCGACCCGAGCCGGGCCGCGCGCACAGGCGAAAGGATAGTGGAAACCCGGCGGCGCTGCCCGCTTGCGTGTCATTGCTCCGCGTGCGGCAGGCGCCGGAACACGACGCTCAGGTTGTTCGCCGGCATCTCGACGACCTCGATGCAGTCGAGCCCGCGATCGAGGCCGAGCGCGACCACGGTCTCGAGATCGCGCACGCCCCACGACGGGTCGCGGCTGCGCAACTGCCGGTCGAAGGCTTCGTTCGACGGCGCCGTATGCCGGCCTTCGCGACGGTACGGACCGTACAGGAACAGCACGCCGCCCGGCCGCAGCACGCGCGACGCACCCGCGAACAGCGCGTCGGTGCAGGCCCACGGCGAGATATGGATCATGTTGATGCAGACGATCGCGTCGAGCGCCGCGACCGGCCACGGCGTGTCGCGTACGTCGAACGCCAGCGGCCCGGCGACGTTCTCGAGGGCCGCATGCGCGACCCACGCGGCGATCGAACGCCGCGCGTGCGCATCGGGATCGCTCGGCTGCCAGTGCAGGCCCGGCAACGCCTGCGCGAAGTGCACGACGTGCTGCCCCGTGCCGCTCGCGATTTCGAGCACGCTGCCGCTCGCGGGCAGCACGCGGCGCAGCACGTCGAGGATCGGGCCGCGATTGCGTTCGGCCGCCGGCGCCGACAGCCGTGCGGACGGATCGGGCGAAGTAGCGGCGCCGGTCACGATGCATGCTCCTTCGTGTCGCTGTTGCGCCCGAGCCCCAGCCGCGCCACGAGTGCGTCGAGCGCGGGAGTGCAGCGCGCCTCGACCTTCAGCGTCAGCATCGGGTCGGCGCGCGTACGGCCGAGATTGAGTGCGGCGACCGGCTTGTGCTGCGCCTGCGCCCACACGCAGAAGCGGTAGCCGGAATACACCATCAGCGACGAGCCGACGACGAGCAACGCGTCGGCGGCCTCGAGCGCCTGCGACGCCAGCGCCACGCGCTCGCGCGGCACGTTCTCGCCGAAGAACACGACCGCCGGCTTCAGCAGGCCGCCGCACGCTGGGCACGCCGGGATGCGGAACGTATCGAGCGCGGCCCATTCGAGATGCGCGTCGCCGTCCGCGGCCGGCTCGGCCTGCGCGCCCAGCAGCTCGGGATTGTCGGCTTCGAGCACGGTCTGGATCGCGGCTCGCGCATGATGTGCGCCGCATTCGAGGCAGGTGACGCCGTCGATGCCGCCGTGCAGCTCGATCACGTCGCCGCTGCCCGCGCGCTGATGCAGGCCGTCGACGTTCTGCGTGACGAGGCGCTCGATCCGGCCCGCGCCGCCGAGCCGCGCCAGCGCGACATGCGACCCGTTCGGCCGCGCGCGGCCGACGACCGGCCAGCCGATCATGCTGCGCGCCCAGTAGCGGCGCCGTGCGGCGTCGGAACCGAGGAATTCGTGAAGCTGAATCGGCGGCGAGCGCATCCATTGGCCATTGCGGTCGCGGTAACCGGGAATGCCGGAATCGGTGCTGATGCCCGCGCCGGTCAGCACGAGCAGGCGAGGATGACGCTCGACGAACGTCTGCAGCGCATCGAGCGCGGCCGGATCGGCGTCGACGATGGAAGAATCGGGCAAGGCGTTATCGTTCATGTTGGCAACGTGATCGGTCGCGCCGGCAGGCCGTGCGCCCGCACGGGCCGCCACGCACGCCAGCACATGATACAGAACGCCGTGCGATCGGGCTGGCCGCCGCCACGGCACGCGGGCACGCAAAAAGACGCCCGCCGCCGCTCGGCGACGGGCGCTTCAACAATTGATCCATCGGGGTAGTGGATCAACTGACAGCACAATGTTGCGACGTCCGTCATCCCGCATTCGACGGACGTTCCCCCTGACTCCGCGTGTTCCGCCCGGCCGCGCACGTCGGCGCGTCGCCGGCTTTCCCGACCCGATCCCGTTCGGTGCGCTCGTCGTGCCCGCGCAATGCGCGGCGTGCAAACGCATGCGCCGCGCGACGACGTCGTTGCGCCAAGGCATGACGATTCCGGGATCCGGCCGGGACCATCCGCCTGCACGCGGTTCGCCGCCGACGGCCGACCGGCACCGGTCGGACTCGTGCGTCACGCCTGCACGCCATCGTTCGGAACGAAACCGATTACCCGGATGGAACGGAAAGCCGCTCGCTCACGTCGCCGCAATCAACGGCGAAGCGAATACCCTGGCAGGTCGGCGATTCATGTTTGCAACACGATGCGTTGCGTTTCGGTCTTTTTTCATTCTCTTGTCCCCGTGTTCGATATGTCCGACCCACTGAAGCGATTGCCGAGCCGACTGCACCCGCGATCGCACTCACGGCCCATACAACCATGCAAGGAGCGCACCATGCTTCATGCGGCAAGGCCTCGCGGGCCGCGGGCAGGCATCGCGCGCCGTCGGAAAGCGCGAACGTTTCGAAACTGAAACGCACCGCCGGCATCGTCGCGTCGTCGCCGTGCGGCGTGGCCGATCACCTTACGCCCCACATCCGACGTCGCGCCGCGATCGGACGCGACCGGCCGGCCTCACTCGTTCCCGCGATTCGCCAACGCCCGGCCGGAACCCGCACGCGCCGCATGTCCGACACGAAGCACCGGCTGGATATCGGCTCCCGCACGCCGGTCTATCGCACCGGTCGCAACCGCGCATCGCAGTGCATGGCGTCACGACCGGACTCGCGCCGCACGGCGCGACGCTGCGGGTCAGGCAGCGCGAGGCTTGGCCGTCCCGCTCGTGCATCGCGCAAACACGCTAGCATTCGGACACTGAACGCCGCGCGTTCCCGCTGCCTCGCCGCCAAGGATTCGCCATGACCATCCCCACCCCCACTCCCACTCCCACCCGCCCCGACGTCGCGCATCGTGTCTTCTCGGCGGGACGGCTGTCGATCGGCCTCACGCTTCCGCTGCTTCGCAGCGGCCGCATCGTCGCGGACTTCAACGAACAGCTCGAACTCGCGGCGCTGGCCGATTCGCTCGGCTTTCGCGCGCTGTGGATTCGCGACGTGCCGCTGAACAGCGCCGACTATCCCGACCCGGTCGGCCACCTCGACCCGTGGGTACTGCTCGGCGCGCTGGCGTCGCGCACCCGCGGGATCGCGCTCGCCAGCGGCGCGATCGTGCTGCCGCTGCGTCATCCGCTGCATATCGCGAAAGGCGCGCTGTCGGTCGCGACGCTGTCGGGCGGGCGCTTCATCCTGGGGCTCGGCTCGGGCGACCGGCCGCCCGAATATGCGGCGTTCGGCGTCGACGCGGAAACCCGGCGCGACCGCTATCGCGCGCACTGGGACGTCGTCGCGGCCGCGCTCGGCGTGCCGTCGCGCGTGCTGCCCGACCACGCGCCGCCCGATGCGCCCGAATTCACGCTGCTGCCGCGCGGCGGCGATGCGGTGCCGATGCTCGCGGTCGGCTCGGGCGGACAGAGCGTCGACTGGATCGCCCGGCATTCGATCGGCTGGATGACGTATCACCGCGATCCGGATACGCAGCGTGCCCGCTATTCGATGTGGCGCGCGGCGGTCGACCGGCTCGCGTCGCCGGAATTTCGTGCATTCGGCGTATCGATGCGGCTCGATCTCGCCGCGCATCCCGATACGCCGGCCACCGCGCTGCCGCTCGGTTATGCAACCGGGCGGCGCGCGTTGGTCGACATCCTGCACGAGATGCGCGCGGCGGGCACGCACCACGTCACGCTGAACCCTGGATCGGACCGGCCCGTACGCGACGTCATCGAAGAAATCGCCGAGCATGTCTTGCCGGTATTTCATGACGAGCGAGCGTGATTCGTCAGGAATCCCGATCCATACGATGCGGTGCAAGCGTCGGTCGTGGCCGGACGAACGCTCGCGCCGCGGCGCCTCGCCGATCGGCACCGGCGTACACGCGTTACAGACGCCTTACGACCAGGCAGGCAGGACGTTCCCGCCGATATCGGACGATCGGCAGCCTGCATCCGGCACACGGCTTGCGCGCATGCCTCGCCAACGCCCGCACCGCCTCGCTTACGCCCGATCGAACAGCCGGCGACGGAACTATTCGGTTCCGATCGCGATCATGTTAACTTCCGTCCATCATTCAGCCTCGCGGGCCGCGTGACGAGACGCACCCGCATGCCCACGCCATGCGACATATCCTCCTCGGCTGGCTGCTCGCCGCCGTCGTCTCGGCCGCCCACGCGGCCACGCCTGCGCCGGCCGCCGCGTCGGCCGCCTCCGATACCGCGCCCGCGCTGACGCCGCAAGAAGCGCGACAGGCACTGAATGTGCTGGAAAACCCGCGCGAGCGCGCGCAGGTCGAAACGACGCTGCGCGCCATCGCGGCCGTCGGCGCATTGAGCGCGCCCCCCGTGCCGGCAAGCGCGGCGTCTGCGGCCAGCGGCGCATCGGCTGCCGCGGCGCCGGCCGCGCTCACGTCGAACGGGCTCGCATCGATGCTCGTCCGCCAGGGATCGCGCTGGGCCGCCCAGATCGGCAACGCGCTGCAGGAATCGCTGCGCTCGCTGCTCGACATCGGTTCGGTGGGAAGCTGGTGGCACGACAAGCTCGCGCGCGCCGACCAGCGTGCGGATCTGACTCGCACGCTCGGGATCCTCCTCGCGGTGCTGCTGCCTGCGCTCGTCGTCGAATGGCTCGCGAAGCGGCTGCTGCGACGTGCGCTGGCGACGGTGGCCGCGCGCCGCGCCGATGCATCGCGCAGCCCCGCGCCCGATTCCGACGCATCGGACGAGGATCACGCGCCGCCGCCCGACACGTCCACCCCGCCCGACACCGCGGCCGCCAATGCTGCGGACACCGCGCCCTCCCCAAGCCGAGGCCACGCGCGCCGGCACACCACGCTGCTGCACCGGATGCCGCGCGCGCTCGTCAGTCTCGCGCTGCGCGCGGTGCCGCTGCTCGTGTTCGTCGGTGTCGCGAGCCTGACGATGTCGTTGCTCGTCGAAGCAGGCACGCCGATCGAATCCGCGCTCGAAGCATTGATCGACACCTACGTGATTTGCCGGCTCGTCACGATCGTCAGCCGGCTGTTCTTCCAGCCCGACGCACGGCAATTGCGGCTGCTGCATATCAGCGATGCATGGGCCGAGTTCGCGCAACGCTCGATCGCGCGGATCGCGATCGTGGTCGGCGCGTGCACGGCGGCCGTCGAGATCGCCGCGAACTTCGGCCTGACCGAAGCAGGCCATGTCGCGCTGCTGAAGGCCGTCGCGCTCGTCGGGCACGTGATGATCTCGGTGCTGATCCTTCAGTGCCGCCGGCCGGTCGCGGCCCGGATCCGTGCCGCCGGCGCGGATCGTCCGACCTTCACGGTCGTCGGCAACGCACTCGCGGACGCGTGGGCACCCGTCTCGGTCTTCATCGTGATGGCACTGTGGTTCGTGTGGGCGCTCGACGTCCACAACGGCTACCGCGTGCTGATCACGCTCGGCGGCCGCTCGATCGCCGCGATGATCGCGATGCGGATGGTGTCGATCGTCGTGTTCGGCGCGCTCGCGCGGCTGTTCCAGCGCCGCGAGGACGAGCGCACGCTCGTTCATCTGCACGCGTACCGCTACTACCCGCTGCTGCGCCGGATCGTGTCGGGCGCGCTCGGCGTCGTGACCGTCCTGTTGCTGCTGCAGATCTGGGGCGTGCCGATCTTCCGCGCGTTCGAGACGGGTACGATCGGCCACCGGCTCGCCTCCGCGCTGGTGACGATCGCGATCGCGGCGATCGTCGCGCTCGTCGTGTGGGAAGCGGCCAACATCGCGATCGAGCGCCGCCTGCAACGCTGGACGCGCGAAGGCAACCTGGTGCGGGCCGCGCGGCTGCGCACGCTGCTGCCGATGCTGCGCTCGCTGCTGTTCGTGATGATCGCGCTCGTCGTCGTGCTGACGGGCCTCAGCGAACTCGGCGTGAACGTCGGCCCGCTACTGGCCGGCGCCAGCATCTTCGGCGTCGCGCTCGGTTTCGGCTCGCAGAAGCTCGTGCAGGATTTCATCACCGGGATCTTCCTGCTGATGGAAAACGCGATGCAGGTCGGCGACTGGGTCACGCTCGCCGGCGTGTCGGGGACGGTCGAATACCTGTCGATCCGCACCGTGCGCCTGCGCGCCGGCGACGGGTCGCTGTACACGATCCCGTTCAGCTCGGTGACGACCGTCAACAATACGAATCGAGGGCTCGGCAACGCGGCGGTCAAGGTCAGCATCGCGTACGACGAGGACATCGACCGCGCGATCGCGACGCTGAAGGAAATCGGCGCCGCGTTGCGCGACGACCCGAAGTACCACGACGGCATTCTGTCGGACTTCAGCTACTGGGGCATCGACCAGGTCGACGGCGCGGCGCTCGCGCTGGCCGGACAGATGCAATGCACGGACTCGGCGCGCTGGAGCGTGCAGCGCGAATTCAACCGGCGGATCGCGGAGACGTTCCGCGAACGCGGAATCCGGATCGCCAATCCGCAGCGCAGCGTCGTGGCCTATGCGGACGGATCGCGGCCGGTCGGCCACGATGAAAACGACCTGCGCGCCGACACGCGGAATGCCGCCGATACGGCAGCCCGGCCGCCGTCGCCCGACGCAGCGGAGCGCAAGCCGGGTTGATCGTCGGGAGCAAGTGATCCGTCGCGCTCAACGCGCGGCAGGCTTCTTCACGCGGGCCGTGCTTTTCGCGGCGGGAGGCGCCGCCGCCGGCTTCGCCGCGCGTTTCGCCGCGGCACCCCGCCCGCGCTTCGGCGCGGATTCCCCCTCGGCGGCACCCGCATCGCGCTGCGCATGCCATTGCTCGAGCAGCACGCGCGTCTGGTCGGCGATCGTTTCGGTCACGAGCGCCGCGCGCGCGCCGTCGAACGCCTCCCATTCGAGCAACTGCAGCGCCGAACGCTGCGCGATGTGGAACACCGTGAGCTGCCCGAACAGGCTCAGCGCGCGCAACCGCGTGACGGAATCGTCGGCCGGCCGCCCCGTGATGCGGCCGATCAGCTCGGCGCACACGTCGTTCAGCGGCTTGCGCATGCGCGTCATCAGGATTTCGCTCGCGCTCGCCGGTTCCTGGCCGCCCTGCTCGCGCGCGAAGAACATCCGCTGGTTCATCGTCTTCGGCGCGGTGAACATCCGGTCCGACAACGCACGCAGCAGCCCGATGAACGCTTCGATCAGTTCGTCGACGCTCGCATGAGCGTCGAGCATCGCCCGCGCATGGCCGACCGCCGGCGCGAACACCTGCCAGCCGCTCTCGGCGATCGTCTCGACGCACGCGCGGTACACGCCTTCCTTGTTCTCGAAGTAGTACTGGAGCGCCGGCGCGTTCACGCCCGCCCTCGCGGCGATCTCGCGCGTCGACGCGCCCGCGAACCCGCGCTCGCCGAACAGTTCGATCGCCGCCTCGATGATCCGCTGGCGCGTTTCGTCGCCGCGCGCGTAGCCGCCCGCCGACGTGCGGCGCAGCTTCTTCGCTTCGTTCATGCCTTCCTCGTCATTCGATCGATCGACATTCTACTTGACACAATTTTATCAACTGGAATAATTCTTCCACTTGGAATAAATTGGATCCCGCATGTCGACGCCACAAGACCCGCCACAGAAAGCAGATCGTCAGGAAAACGGAACAACGCCGCGCAACGGCGGAACGAAGCGGCGCATCCTGCTCGCGGTCGCCGTGCTCGCGGCCGTCGGCGGCGCGGTATGGCTCGGCCGCTGGTGGACGATCGGCCGCTTCATCGAAAGCACCAACGATGCGTACCTGCAGGCCGACAGCATGACTGCCGCGCCGAAGGTCGCCGGCTACGTGACCGACGTCTACGTGCGCGACAACCAGCCCGTCAAGGCCGGCGATCCGCTCGTACGGCTCGACGTCCGGCAGTACCAGGTGGCGCTCGCGCAAGCGCTGGCGACCGTCGACGCCCGTCGCGCCGATATCGCGCGCGCCGAAGCCGACATCAGCCAGCAGCGCGCGAATCTCGAACAGGCCGACGCACAGGCGAAGGTGTCGCGGATCAACGCGCAACACGCGAGCGACGAGTACACGCGCTATGCGCCGCTCGCGGCGACCGGCGCCGAAACGCACGAACGCGTGGCCGACCTGAAAAGCACGCGCGACCAGGCGCGCGCGACGCTCGCCGCGAACAACGCGTCGATCGCCGCCGCCCGCACGCAGATCGCGTCGTTCACCGCGCAGCTCCAGCAGGCGCGCGCGCAGCTCGAGGCCGCGCAGGCCAGCGCCGCCCAGGCGCAGCTCGACCTCGACAACACGATCGTACGCAGCACGCTCGCGGGCCGCGTCGGCGACCGCACGGTGCGCGTCGGGCAATACGTGCAGCCCGGCACGCGCCTGCTGACCGTCGTGCCGGTCGACTCGATCTATCTCGTCGCGAACTTCAAGGAAACGCAGATCGGCAACATGCGCGTCGGCCAGCCCGTCGAGCTGCATGTCGACGCGCTGCCGGACGGCCCGCTGTCCGGCGTCGTCGACAGCTTCGCGCCCGGCACCGGCGCGCAGTTCGCGCTGCTGCCGCCCGAGAACGCGACCGGCAATTTCACGAAGATCGTCCAGCGCGTGCCCGTGCGCATCCGTCTCGCCGCGAATGCCCGCGCGCAACGCATGCTGTTGCCCGGGCTGTCGGTGACGGTCGACGTCGATACGCGTTCGGCCCGCGACGAGCAGCATCATGGCTGATACGCCCGCCACGATACCCACGCCGCCGCACGAAGGCCGCGCGAGCGTGACCGACTGGATCGCGGTCGCGGCCGGTGCGCTCGGCGCGCTGATGGCGACGCTCGACATCTCGATCACGAACTCCGCGCTGCCGCAGATCCAGGGCGAAATCGGCGCGACCGGCACCGAAGGCACGTGGATCTCGACCGGCTACCTGATGTCGGAAATCGTGATGATCCCGCTCGCCGCATGGCTCACGCGCGTGTTCGGGCTGCGCAATTTCCTGCTGACGAACTCCGCGCTGTTCATCGCGTTCTCGATGATGTGCGGGTGGTCGCATTCGCTGCCGATGATGATCGCCGGCCGGATCGGCCAGGGCTTCACCGGCGGCGCGCTGATCCCGACCGCGCAGACGATCATCCGCACGCGCCTGCCGCTGTCGCAGTTGCCGGTCGGGATGACGATGTTCGGCCTGATCGTGCTGCTCGGGCCGCTGTTCGGCCCCGTGCTCGGCGGCTGGCTCGCGGAGAACGTGGACTGGAGCTGGTGCTTCTTCCTGAACCTGCCCGTCTGCCTGCTGCTGATGGCGCTGCTGGTGTTCGGCCTGCCGTCGGACCGACCGCAATGGAGTGCGTTCTTCAACGCGGACTGGCTCGGCATCCTCGGCCTCGCGATCGGCCTGAGCTCGCTGACCGTCGTGCTAGAGGAAGGCCAGCGCGAACGCTGGTTCGAATCGCAGATGATCGTCACGCTGAGCATCGTGTCGTTGGTCGGGATGATCCTGATCGCGTTGTCGCAGCGCTTCGCGAAACGGCCGATCATGCGGCTGTCGCTGATGCGCAACCCGCGCTACGCGAGCGTGATCGTGATCGTGTCCGCCGTCGGCGCCGGGCTGTATGGCGTGTCCTACCTGTTGCCGCAGTTCCTCGCGATCGTCGCCGGCTACAACGCGGAACAGGCCGGCGCGATCATGCTGCTGTCCGGGCTGCCGGCCTTTCTCGTGATGCCGATCCTGCCGCGTCTGCTCGGCAAGGTCGATTTCCGCATTCTCGTGATCACGGGGCTGCTGCTGTTCTGCCTGAGCTGCATGCTCGACATCAGCCTGACCGCGCAGAGCGTCGGCCACGATTTCGTGTGGTCGCAACTGATCCGCGGCCTCGCGCAGATGCTCGCGATGATGCCGCTCAACCAGGCGTCGATGGCGGCCGTCGCGCGCGAAGACTCGGGCGATGCGGCCGGGCTCTACAACATGGCGCGCAACCTCGGCGGCTCGATCGGGCTCGCGATCATCGGCACCGTGATCGATCGGCGCACGACCTTCCATACGGCCGCGCTGCGCGAATCGGTGACCGCGAACTCGCCCATCGGTCAGGATCGACTGTCGGCCTATGCGGCCAACTGGTTCGCGCACACCGGCGATCTCGCGTATTCGAACATGCGCGCGCTCGGCCAACTGGCGCAGCAGATCCAGATCCAGGCCGTCGTGATGACCTATTCCGAAACCTTCTATCTGCTGGGCCTCGCACTGCTCGCCTGCGTGCCGCTCGCGCTGCTGCTGAGAACGCCGCGCGGGCCGCAACCGATGTCGTCCGGCCATTGACCCGTCATACGCGATGAAATCCTTCCCCCTGCTCCGCCGCCCCGCGCTCACCCTGTGCGCGGCCGCGTGCCTGCTCGCCGGCTGCACGGTCGGCCCCGACTACCGCGGCGCGCCCGCCGCACCCGATGCACCGATCTTCGTGCGTGCGCCGGCCACCGGCGTCGACACCACCGCACCCGCGCCGAGCGCGTGGTGGCACGCGCTGAACGATCGGCAGCTCGACGAGCTGATCACCGCGGCGCTCGTGTACAACCCCGATCTGCACGCCGCGCAGGCACGCCTGCGCGCGGCGCGCGCGCAGCTCTCGCAGCAGCGCGCCGCGCAGATGCCGAAATCGTCGGCCACCGTCGCGGCCATCCGCATGCGCGAACCGGACGTCGGCGCGCTCGGTTCGCTGCTGCCGTCGAGCGGCTCGGGCCAGTCGGGCGGCACGTCGCCGTCGCTCGGCGGCTCGGGGCCGCTGCAACTCTATTCGGCGGGCTTCGACGCGACCTGGGAAATCGACCTGTTCGGCGGCACGCGCCGCGCGGTCGAAGCCGCTTCCGCGCAGGCCGAAGCCGTCGATGCCGATCTCGCCGACACGCAGGTGTCGATCGCGGCCGAAGTCGCGAATGCGTATGTCGACCTGCGCGACCAGCAGCAACGACTTGCGTTGTCGCGGCGCACCGCGCAATTGCAGCAGCAGATGCTCGAACTCACGCAGCAGCGCCGCGCGCGCGGCGTCGCGGCCGATGCGGACATCGAGCGGCTGACGACGCAGGTCGAGAACACGCGCGCGTCGCTGATCCCGCTCGATGCGCAGGTAACCGAATCGCTCGACCGTCTCGCGATCCTGACGGGCCGCGCGCCGGGCGCGCTCGACGCCGTGCTGTCGACCCCGGACGCAGCGTTGCCGACGCTGCCCGGCAGCGTCGCGATCGGCGACCCGGCCACGTTGCTGAAACAGCGCCCCGACATCCGCGCGGCCGAACGCCGGCTCGCGTCGAGTCATGCGCAGATCGGCGAGCACGTCGCCGACTATTTCCCGAAGGTGACGTTGCTCGGCGATCTCGGTTTCAGCGCGACCGACCCCGGCCACCTGTTCCGCAAGCAGAATTTCACGTGGATCGGTGCGCCGTACCTGCAATGGAACATTCTCGACTTCGGACGCACGCGCGGCGCGGTACGCGCGGCCGAAGCGTCGCGCGACGAAGCGGAAGCGAATTATCAGAAGGCCGTGCTCGGCGCATTGCAGGATGCCAACACCGCGCTGCAGCGTTACGGGCATCAGCGCGAGCACGTCGTCGCGTTGACGAAGGTGCAGACGTCGGCCGTGCATTCGCGCGCGCTGATGGACCAGCGCTATCGCGCGGGCGTCGCGTCGATGATCGACCTGCTCGATACGCAACGCGAAGCGCTCTCCGCGCAGCAGAACGTGATCGCCGGGCAAGCCGAACTGATCAAGAACTACGTGTCGATACAAAAGAGCCTCGGGCTCGGATGGCAAACGAGCGCCGGTTGACGGCGCCGCCAGAAATCATGCACGGCCGATGCATCATGCGCGCCGCAACGACTCCCTGCGCGCGCAACGATACGGTTTCGTTTCGTGCGCAACGAAGGGTTCGCGCGGCATCGACCCCACGGCTATCGAAAACATATCGAATATCAATTAGCCAATCGTCTGACGATCTCTTCTAATTCAGTCGGCTTCCCCACCACCGATCGGATTCAAGGAGTTCCATCGTCATGTCCTCATCTTCCCATCGCGTGCTGCGGCACGCAGTCGCCGCGATCTGCGTGGCACTCTCCGCTGCTCCGCATGCCGCCGAACTCACGCGCGACACCGGCGCGCCCGTGGGCGACAACCAGAATTCGCAAACGGCCGGCCCCGCCGGCCCGGTGCTGCTGCAGGACTCCGCACTCATCGAGAAACTGCAGCGCTTCGATCGCGAGCGCATTCCGGAACGCGTCGTGCATGCACGCGGCACCGGCGCATTCGGCGAGTTCGTGCCGAGCGCCGACATCTCCGACCTGACGAAAGCGAAGGTCTTCACGCCCGGCACCCGCACGCCCGTGTTCGTGCGCTTCTCCACCGTGATGGGCTATCGCGGCTCGCCCGAGCAGGCGCGCGACCCGCGCGGCTTCGCGGTGAAGTTCTATACGCAGCAGGGCAACTGGGACATGGTCGGCATCAACTGGCCGGTGTTCTTCATCCGCGACGGCATCAAGTTCCCCGACTTCGTGCACGCGAACAAACCGAGCGCGGTGACCGGCGTGCAGGATCCGAACCTCGCGTTCGATTTCTTCGCGCACACGCCAGAAGCGACCCACATGCTGACGATGCTGTATACGGACGCCGGCATGCCCGATTCGTATCGCCGCATGGACGGCTTCGCGGTGCACGCGTTCAAGTTCGTCAATGCGCAGGGCGAGGTGCACTACGTGAAGTTCCACTGGAAGAGCCAGCAAGGCGTGCACGGCCTGCGGCCGCAGGAGATCGCTGCATCGATCGGCCGCGACTGGAACATGATGACGAACGACCTGTACGGCGCGCTGAAACAGGGCGATTTCCCGAAGTGGGATCTGTACGTGCAGGTGCTCGCGCCGAAGGACCTGAACCGCTTCGACTTCGACGCGCTCGACGATACGAAGGTCTGGACCGGCGTGCCTGAACGCAAGATCGGCACGATGACGCTCAACCGCGTGCCCGATAACTATTTCCAGTCGACCGAGGAATCGGCGTTCGCGCCGTCGCGGCTCGTGCCGGGCATCGAACCGTCCGAAGACCGGATGCTGCAGGATCGCCTGTTCGCATACGCCGACACGCAAATGTACCGGCTCGGCGCGAACTACATGGATCTGCCGATCAACCGCCCGGTCGTACCGGTCGTCAACAACAACCAGGACGGCAAGATGAATGCCGGCGACCGCAAGGGCGAGGTGAATTACGAACCGTCGACGCTGAACGAACTCGCGCAGGATCCGCAGTACAAGTCGGTCCGCATGGCGCTCGGCGGCACGACGCAGCAGGAAGCGATCCGCAAGAAGCTGCCGTTCCGTCAGGCGGGCGAGTACTACCGCAGCCTGTCGCAGCAGGACAAGGACGACCTCGTCACCGCGCTGTCCGGCGATCTCGGTCAGGTGAAGAACGCGCACAACCAGTACGCGATGCTGTCGTACTTCTACAAGGCCGACGCCGATTACGGTACGCGCCTCGCGCAGGCCGTTCACGCGAACGTCCAGCAAGTGCAATCGCTCGCGGCGAAGCTGAGCGACAACTGATCCCGCGACGACGGTCGCTGCCGACGTGTGCGCTCGCCCCGCGCACGTCGGCCCGGCCACCTCATCAGGACATCCTCATGCGATCCGAACGCTTCACCCACGCGATCCGCGCGGCCGCGGCGTCGCTCGCGCTGGCCGCGCTCGCCGGTTGCGCGCACCTGCCCGACCGGCCTGCATACGGCAAGGCCGACCCTGCCGCGCTGCGCCGCTATGACGACGACTGGTTCGACGCCGCGCGCGTCGGCCGCGTCGATATCCTGCGCGCGTTGCACGACGCCGGCTATCCCATCGACGCCACCGACAGCCACGGCTATACGGCCGTGATCCTCGCGTCGTACGATGGGCAGCCTGCGGCGCTCGACTACCTGTTGTCGGCGGGCGCCAATGCGTGCATTGGCGATCGTCACGGCAATACGGCGCTGATGGGCGCCCTCTTCAAGAACGAACCCGACATCGCGCGGCGCCTGATCGACACGCACTGCCCGATCGACCAGACGAACGGCGCCGGCGAAACCGCGCTCGGGTTCGCGACGCTGTTCAACCGCTTCGAGCTGATTCCGCTGCTCGTCGCGCATGGCGCGAATCCGAACCATGTCGACCGGCGCGGCCAATCGCTGCTTCAACTCGCGCTGACGCACGACAACACGTATGCCGCGGACGCACTGCGGGATGCCGGCGCCAAACGGTAGTGCGACTACGGATCGACCGTCTGAACGATGCGGATGCGCCGTGCTATCGTGCCGTTGGTTTCATCGCACGGAGACGGGAAAATGCTGAATCGCTTCGCCATTGTTCTGGTTGCCGCCGGCGCGACAACCAGTCTCGCTGCCGCCGCCGCGAGCCCCCAGCCGGACAGCGCCAATTCGTATCGTCAGTTGCGCACGCGGCTCTTTGCCGGCGCGACGGTCACCGCGATCTTTTCGCCGAACCAGTGCCAGCACGCGCAGCAGGCGGCTACCCAGGCAGCGGCGCCCACCGTGTCCGGCGGCTTCGCGATACGCGACTTCATGGAAGTCGGCGGCAATACGCTCGCGTTCGCCAACCAGCACCTCACCGTCCAGCCGAGCGGCGCGACCGTACTCGAGCTGATCCAGTACCGCGTGATGCAGGACGAAAGCGCGACGGTGACGGTACGCTCGCTTTCGCCCACCACGTACCAGCCCGTCGCACCCGCGCAGGTTTTCCAGTGCACGCTCGGCGACGGCCTTCGTTTCGCGTACGCGTGGCGGGATCGCGACTGACGCCGGAACTTCGTAGCGAATGCGGAAATTCGCACGGAAACAGCAGGAGTACTACGAAATTCGGTTGACGTACGGAACAGGAAAAATCGATCCGTGCGTCGTCCGCGCTCACGTTCCGACTCGAAAATACTCGTCGAGCAGACGATAGAATGCGATCCGCTCCGGATCGGGATGGTCGATCCCGTACCGCATGAAGAAAGGCGCAGCCCATTCGCTGGCCGGGTCCGCTTCGATATCGCGCGATGCCTGCGCCGGGTCCCGATAGCGATCGGCCAATGGCGCGCTCGTCGCCACGCACCGCTTTCGGCAGCATCCACGCGCGCCCCGCCGCCGACACGACGCCGGGCACCCGGCAGACCCGTCGTCCCCAGCCAGCGTGCCGCCAAGCGTCGTCCGCCCCCGCCGCCATCGTTTTTCGGTGCCATTCGCCACCTCCATCGAATCTCCATCTTTCCGCATCAAAGACACCAACTACGCGCGTCAGACTCCGGTCCGTCAAAGCAGGCAGTGGGCTGCCTGCGCTTCCTGGAGTCGCTATGAACAATCAGAAACGATGCTGCCACGGCGCCGTATGCGCGCTGGTGGCGGCAATGCTGGCGGGTTGCGGGCCGTCCGAACAGCAGGCCGCCGCGCCGGCCACACCGGTGGCGGCCATGACCGTGGCCGCCACGCGCGTCGACGTGACCGAAGACTTGCCCGGCCGCGTCGCGGCCGTGCGCGTGGCCGAGATCCGGCCGCAGGTGAGCGGCATCGTGCAACGCCGGCTGTTCGAACAGGGCACCGAAGTTCGTCCGGGCCAGCCGCTGTTCCAGATCAATCCGGCGCCGTTCAAGGCGGAGATGGACACGGCCGCCGCATCGCTGCAGCGCGCGCAGGCCGCACTCGAACGCGCGAAGGTGCAGGCCGCACGCTTCAAGCCGCTCGTCGAGGCCGATGCGATCAGCCGCCAGGTGTACGACGACGCCGTATCGCAACGCGACCAGGCCGCGGCCGACGTCGCGCAGGCCCGCGCGACGCTTGCGCGACGCCAGCTCGACCTGAAATTCGCAACCGTGGAAGCGCCGATCGCCGGCCGCATCGACCAGGCGCTCGTGACCGAAGGTGCACTGGTGTCGAGCAGCGACAGTCAGCCGATGGCGCGCATCCAGCAGATCGACCAGGTATACGTGGACGTGCGCCAGCCGGCCGCCTCGCTCGACGCGCTGCGCGGCGCGCTCGCGGCTCAACCGCAAGCGTCCGACGGCAACGGCCTGCCGGTCGACGTGCTGCGCGACGACGACACGCGCTACGACGTCAAGGGCCGCATGCTGTTTTCGGGCGTCAACGTCGATCCGGGCACCGGTGACGTGCTGCTGCGCGTGCTGGTCGACAACCCGAAGCGCCAGTTGCTGCCGGGCATGTACGTGCGCGCCCGCATTCCGCGCGCCCACTACGCAAACGCCGTGATGGTGCCGCAACAGGCCGTCGTGCGCGCCGGCGGCAAGCCGCAGGTATGGGTGCTCGACGCGAAGGGCAACGCGCATCTGAAGGCCGTCGAAGTCGGCGAGCTCACGAACCGCAGCTACCGCATCAAGTCGGGCCTGCAGGCCGGCCAGAAGATCGTCGTCGAAGGCATGGAACGCCTGACCGACGGCGCGGCGGCTGCCGCAACCGACTGGAAGTCGCCTGACGCGGCCGCCGCATCCGCGCACTGAGTCACGAGGAGCCTCCCGCCATGGCTGAATTCTTTATCCGCCGCCCGGTGTTTGCGTGGGTGATCGCCCTCTTCATCATCCTGATGGGGCTGATCGCGATCCCGCAGCTGCCGGTCGCACGCTACCCGTCGGTCGCACCGCCGTCCGTCACGATCACCGCGAACTATCCGGGCGCCACGCCCCAGACGATGAACGACGGCGTGCTGAGCCTCATCGAGCGCGAGCTGTCCGGCGTCAAGAACCTGCTCTACTTCGAATCGTCGGCCGACACGTCCGGCAGCGCGCAGATCACCGTCACGTTCAAGCCCGGCACCGATCCGGAGATGGCGCAGGTCGACGTGCAGAACAAGATCAAGTCGATCGAGCCGCGCCTGCCTGCCGCCGTGCGCCAGAACGGGCTGATCGTCGAATCCGCGTCGTCCGGCTTCCTGATGCTGATCGGCCTGCGCTCCGACAGCGGCCGCTTCGACGAAGGCGCGCTCGCCGACTACATGGCGCGCAGCGTGTCCGAGGAATTGCGGCGCATCGACGGTGTCGGGCGTGTGCTGCAGTTCGGCTCCGAGCGCGCGATGCGCATCTGGGTCGATCCGCAGAAGCTGATCAATTTCGGTTTGTCGATGAGCGATCTGACGACCGCGATCGGCCAGCAGAACGTGCAGATCGCGCCGGGCAGTCTCGGTGCGCTGCCCGCGCTGCCGGGCCAGCGCGTGACCGTGCCGCTCACCGCGCAGGGCCAGCTCACCACGCCGGAGGAATTCGCGAAGGTCGTGCTGCGCGCGAACGCGGACGGCTCGAAGGTCGTGCTCGGCGACGTCGCGCGCGTCGAGCTCGGTTCGCAAAACTACATGTTCGTGAGCCGCGAGAACAACCGGCCGGCCACGCTCGCCGGCGTGCAGCTCGCACCGGGCGCCAACGCCGTGAAGACGGCGGACGCGATCCGCACGCGCATGGCCGAACTGAGCAAGTCGATGCCGTCGGGCATGACCTACTCGATCCCGCTCGACACGTCGCCGTTCGTCAAGATCTCGATCGAGAAAGTGCTGGCCACGCTGTTCGAGGCGATGGTGCTCGTGTTCCTCGTGATGTACCTGTTCCTGCAGAACGTGCGCTATACGCTGATCCCGGCCATCGTCGCGCCGGTCGCGATGCTCGGCACTTTCTCGGTGATGCTGCTGACCGGCTTCTCGATCAACGTGCTGACGATGTTCGGCATGGTGCTCGCGATCGGCATCATCGTCGACGATGCGATCGTCGTCGTCGAGAATGTCGAACGCCTGATGGCCGAGGAGGGACTGTCGCCGAAGGACGCGACGTCCAAGGCGATGAAGGAAATCACGGGCGCGATCGTCGGCATCACGCTGGTGCTGACCGCGGTGTTCCTGCCGATGGCGATGGCGAGCGGCTCGGTGGGCGTGATCTACAAGCAGTTCACGCTGTCGATGGCCGTGTCGATCCTGTTCTCCGCGTTGCTGGCGCTGACGCTCACGCCGGCCCTGTGCGCGACGATGCTCAAGCCGCTCGCGCCGGGCCACCACGAGAAGCGCGGCTTCTTCGGCTGGTTCAACCGCCGCTTCGACCGCCTGACGAAATGGTACGAGACGCGCGTCGGCCGCCTGGTCGGCCGCACGGGCCGCGTGATGCTGGTGTTCGTCGCGATTGCGGGCGCGCTGGTGTTCGGCTTCCGCAGCCTGCCGTCGTCGTTCCTGCCGGACGAGGATCAGGGCTACTTCATCACCAGCTTTCTGCTGCCCGCTGACGCTACCGCCGAGCGCACGCACGACGTGGTCAGGACGCTGGAGCGGCATCTTGCTTCGCGTCCGGCAATCCAGTCGAGCATTTCCGTGATCGGCTACGGCTTCTCGGGCCAGGGCCCGAACGCGGCAATCAACTGGTCCGTGATGAAGGACTGGAAGAATCGCGGCGGCGCGTCGACGCTCGAGGAAGGCATGCTCGCGCAGCAGGCGATGGCCGGCGTGACCGAAGGTACGGTGATGAGCCTGCTGCCGCCGGCCATCGACGAACTCGGCAACAGCTCGGGCTTCTCGATGCGCCTGGAAGATCGCGCCAACCAGGGCACGGCCGCGCTCAAGGCTGCGGAAGCCAGGCTGCTCGAACTCGCCGCGCAAAGCAAGGTCGTAACCGGCGTGTACCCGGACAGCCTGCCCGCCGGCACGAGCATCCGCCTCGAAATCGATCGCGCGAAGGCGCAGGCGCTCGGCGTGTCGTTCGCGACGCTCAGCGACACGCTGTCGACCGCGATGGGCTCCACCTACGTGAACGACTTCCCGAACGCCGGCCGCATGCAGCAGGTGATCATCCAGGCCGACGCGCCGGCGCGCATGCAGATCGACAACGTGATGAAGCTGTACGTGCGCAACGCGGCCGGCGGCATGGTGCCGCTTTCCGAAGTGGTGCGCCCGGTGTGGGCCGACACGCCGCTGCAGATGGTGCGCTTCAAGGGCTACCCTTCCGCGCGGATCTCCGGCACCGCCGCCCCCGGCCAGTCGAGCGGCGCGGCGATGGCCGAGATGGAACGTCTCGCCGCGCAATTGCCGCCGGGCTTCGCGGTCGAGTGGACCGGCCAGTCGCTGCAGGAACGCCAGTCGGCGTCGCAGGCGCCGATGCTGATGGTGCTGTCGATGATCGTCGTGTTCCTGGTGCTCGCCGCGCTGTACGAAAGCTGGTCGATTCCGCTGTCGGTGATGCTGGTGGTGCCGCTCGGCCTGATCGGCGCGATCGGTGCGGTGCTGCTGCGCGGCTTGCCGAACGACGTGTTCTTCAAGGTCGGGATGATCACCGTGATCGGCCTGTCCGCGAAGAACGCGATCCTGATCGTGGAGTTCGCGAAGCAATTGCGCGAGGAAGGCAAGGGATTGATCGAGGCAGCCGTGCAGGCGTCGAAGCTGCGCCTGCGCCCGATCCTGATGACCTCGCTCGCATTCGGCCTCGGCGTCGTGCCGCTGATGATCGCGACCGGCGCCAGCGCCGAGACGCAGCACGCGATCGGCACCGGCGTGTTCGGCGGCATGGTGACCGCCACGGTGCTGGCCATTTTCTTCGTCCCCGTTTTCTTTGTGTTCGTGATGAGCATCCAGGAGCGCATCGGCGCATGGCGGGCTTCCCGCAAGCAGCCGGCGGCCCCGACTCACGGACAGGAAGGTTGATGCCATGCGACTGCTTATTCTTCCCCTCGTCCTCGCGCTGTCGGCCTGCTCGCTCACGCCGACGCTGGTCAAACCCTCGATGCCGGTGCCGACGGCCTACACGGCCGCCGCTGCCGCCGATCTCCACGCGAACGCCGCCGATCTCGGCTGGCGCACGATGTTCGGCGACCGTCGCCTGCAGCGCCTGATCGAGCTCGCGCTCGACAACAACCGCGACCTGCGCGTGGCGGCGCTGAACGTCGAGGCCGCCGAAGCGCAGTACGGCATCCAGCGCGCCGCGCGTCTGCCGTCGATCGGCGCCGGCGCGAACTTCATGCGCCAGCGCACGTCGGACGACACGCAGTCGAATCCACCGCTGTTCGGCACGACGCAAAACCAGTACGGCGTGAACGTCGGTATCAGCGCGTTCGAGATCGACCTGTTCGGCCGCGTGAAGTCGCAATCGGATGCCGCGTTCGCGCGCTATCTGGCAACCGATCACGGCCGCCGCGCGGTGCAGATCTCGCTCGTCGGCGGCGTGGCGGACGCGTACTTCGCCGAACGCCTCGCGCACGAGCAGCGTCAGTTGTCCGAGCGCACGCTCGCCGACTGGCGACAATCGCTCGATCTCGCGCGCCGCCTGAAGGAAGCGCATCAGGCGAGCGGCGTCGACATCGCGCAGGCAGAAGGCCAGGTCGCGAGCGCGACGGCCGACCTCGAAGCGCGCACGCGCGCCGTCGAGCAGGCGCGCAACGCGCTGCGCCTGCTGGTCGGCGCCGAGCTGCCCAAGGATCTGCCCGAGCCGCTACCGCTTCAGCAGCAACCGGTGATGACGCAATTGCCGGCCGGCCTGCCGTCCGAGCTGCTGTTCCGTCGCCCGGATATCCAGCAGGCCGAACAAAATCTCGTCGCCGCGAATGCGGACATAGGCGCCGCGCGCGCCGCGTTCTTTCCGCGCCTGTCGTTGACGTCGTCGATCGGTTTCCTCAGCCCAGCGATGGGCAGCCTGTTCGACGGCGGCCAGCGCGTGTGGAGCTTCGCGCCGCAGGTCACGGTGCCGATCTTCCAGGGTGGCCGGCTGCGTTCCGAGCTGCGTCTCGCGCAAGTGCGCAAGTCCAGCGCGATCGCCGAATACGAACGCGCGATCCAGGCCGCGTTCCGCGAAGTAGCCGACGGCATCGCCGGGCGCGAAACCTTCGGCCGCCAGATCGACGCGCAGACGCGCGTGGTCGCTTCGGCCGAACGCCGCACCGACCTGTCGAACCTGCGCTATCGCGCGGGTGTCGAGGGGCGGCTGGAGCTGCTCGATTCGCAGCGGCAGCTCTATGCGGCACGGCAGACGCTGCTCGACCTGCGCCGCGACGAGCTCGGCAATGCCGTTGCGCTGTACAAGGCGCTCGGCGGCGGTCTGACGGACCAGGACGTCGCACCGTCGAAGCGCCTGGCGCAGAACTGAACGAACGACGCCGTTGCGCCCCGTGCGGCAGCGTGGCGCAACGGCGTGCCCCGGCCCGGCCACGGGCCGCCCCGACTGTTCGACATCGCACGGTACATTCCATGACGAATTCCCTGATACTGATCGCGGAAGACGAGCCCGACATCTCGGACATCCTCGATGCATACCTGAAGCACGACGGCTTTCGCACCTACCGCGTCGCCGACGGGCAAGCGGCGCTCGACGTGCAGCCGCGCCTGAAGCCCGACCTGATCCTGCTCGACGTGAAGATGCCGCAGAAAAACGGCTGGGACGTGCTCGCCGAGTTGCGACGGCGCGACAATACGCCCGTTGTCGTCGTCACCGCGTTCGATCGCGACCTCGACCGGCTGCAGGCCCTGCACGCCGGCGCGGACGACTACATCGTCAAACCGTTCAACCCGGCCGAAGTCGTCGCGCGGTTGCGCGCGATCCTGCGCCGGTCCGTCGCGCCGCCGACCACGCGCATGCTGCGCGTCGGCGACCTCGAGGTCGACACCGACAGCTATCTGGCCCGCGTGCGCACGGCGGGCACCGAGGTGCCGATCACGCTGACGCTGACGGAGTTCCGGCTGCTCGCGCACCTGGCGAGATCGCCGAGCCGCGTATTCACGCGCGGCGAGTTGCTCGACGCGTGCATGGCCGACGTGAGCGCACTGGAGCGCACGGTCGACAGCCACATCTGCAGGCTGCGCAAGAAACTCGAACAGGCCGGCGCACCTGGCATGCCGGAAGTGATGCGCGGCGTCGGCTACCGGCTGCGAGGCGTGCGGTGACGTTGTCGGCACGGCCCGGCCGGCAGATCGGGCGGGCGTTCGGCCTCGCCGCGAGCGTCGTCGTGCTGCTCGCCTGCACCGTCGCGTTCTTCGTCCACGCACTGCATGCGCCGGCCGCGCTGCTGCGCGACGCGACGACCGACGTCATGCTCCGCAGTGCGTCCACTTACCTGGTGCCGGCGACGGCGCTGTTCGTCTGCCTGCTGGCCGCCGCGTTCGACCTGCTCAGGCTGATCCACCGTATGCTCGCGACGCTCGACGCCATGGCGGACACCGCCGCCCGGACCGTCGCCGGCGATTCGTCGGCGCGCACGGTTTCCCGTGCCGGCTGTCCGGCCGACCTGTCGCGCTTCATCGAGCATTTCAATGCGATGACTCATTCAATGAAACCTGCGAATTCATCCGATGCGACGGCCACCTTCTCCGGCAACAGTCGCGTCACGCGCACCCGGCTCGCCGAACTCGAAACTCGGCTCGACGCCATCAGGACGCTCGCCACCGATGCCGACGCGTCCTCGCGCGATGCGCTGCTTCGGCATGTCGACGCGCTGTTCCGGATCGTCGACGACCTTCAGGTCGCCGAACGACAGGCCCCGCCGATTCGAGCATTTCCTCGATAACGACTGGCCATTGCAACACGCATCGGAAAGGATCGGCGAGTCGCTTTCGGCATTACCTGCGTTGCCGGTTTCGAACATTACAAAATACCGCCGATCTTTTCAAAATCATTGCGCTTTATCAGCTTTAACTTTGTTTCATATAATCAAAAAAAGTTTGACATCATACTTTCGTTCTTGATACCGTCCGATGCAAGCAATCCGACGGATTGCCTGCCACGCAAACGATTCCGCTCCACGTTTTTTTCGCTTCCGCTGCACCGAAGTACGCGCCGCCGAATGATGCGTTCGCCCGCCGGCGCGTGCAGCATCCCGATGCATTTCACTGGACGGCTGCCATCCGGCAGCGGGCCGAAGGATCGAATCAAATGAGCAGGACAACGAAGCTGTTGCTCTAGCATTCCCGCCCGCGCCGAATCCGGCGCGACTGCGCCGCCCTGCGGCGCAGCCTTTCCGTTACCGCGTTTTTCGTATTTCGCCCCCGGAGAAAAAACCGCTTTCCGGATCGGGCGAAAGGCCCTGTCGCGTCCGTGCCACCCGCCCGCATGCGACAGAAAGCGGCGGTGCATGACCGCACCGCTGTCGACCATCGTTGTTCGTGCCGTTCGTTGTTCAACCGGAGGGGTAATTCAAATGAATCAGGTTGCAAACAAGAAACAAAAGCACATTCGCACCGTCAATCTCGCACTCGCCGCCGCGGCCGCAGCCGCGTCGTTCGGCATGGCGACCGCCCATGCCGCGCCCGCGGCCGGCTGGACGGAAACGCGCACCAAGGGCTTCCTGCCGCTCGTGCAGCAGAACGAAGCCGGCACGGCCGGCGCGCCCGCGGCGAGCACGGCTGCCGCGGCGGCCGCCGCGATCGACATGGCGCCCGGCGAATCGGTGGACATCGTGCTCGGGCTGAACCTGCGCAACGAAGCACAGCTCGATCAGTACCTGCGCGACCTGCATACGCCCGGTTCGCCGCACTACCGGCAGTTCCTGACGCCTGCACAATTCGCCGCGCAATATGCGCCGACCGACCAGCAGGTCGCGTCCGTCGTCGCGCATCTGCGCAAGGCCGGCTTCGTGAATATCGTGGTCGCGCCGAACCGGCTGCTGGTCTCCGCGTCCGGCACCGCGGGAACCGTCCAGTCCGCGTTCCGCACGACCCTCAAGCGCTTCACGCGCAACGGCCGCAGCGTTTATGCAAATACCGACGCCGCGCAAGTGCCGAACGCGATCGGCAACATCGTCGGCGCGGTGCTCGGCCTGCAGAACGTCGAGCTCATGCATACGGGCGCGGGCGGCAAGCCGCAAGGCAACACCAGCAACCTGACGATCCCGGCCGGCGCGTCGGCGGTGCCGCACAACCCGACCGAATTCTCGTCGATCTACGGCGGCGACGGCACGCCGACGGCCTCGCAGACCACGGTCGGCATCATCTCCGAAGGCGATCTGTCGCAAACGGTGAGCGACCTCAATACGTTCGCCGCGAACAACGGCCTCGGCACGATCAGCAGCAGCATCGTGAAGACGGGCCCGGCCGGCAGTTCGTACACCGACACCGACGGCACCGTCGAATGGAACCTCGACAGCCAGTCGATCGTCGGCACGGCCGGCGGCAGCGTGAAGCAGGTCGTGTTCTATACCGCGCCGTCGATGACGCTCACCGCGATCACGGCCGCGTACAACAAGGCCGTGACCGACAACGTCGCGAAAGTGATCAACGTATCGCTCGGCGTATGCGAATCGTCCGCGTACAGCACCGGCTCGCAGGCCACCGACGACACCATCTTCAAGCAGGCGGTCGCGCAAGGGCAAACCTTCTCGGTTTCCGCCGGCGACCACGGCGCGTACGAATGCGCGAGCGGCACGCCGTCGCGTTCGACCTACACGGTGAGCGAGCCGGCCACGTCGCCGTACGTGATCGCGGTGGGCGGCACGACGCTGTTCACCAATACGTCGACCAATGCGTACAACAGCGAAATCGTCTGGAACGATCCGAGCTGGCAGCCGGGCACCGTATGGTCGACGGGCGGCGGCTACAGCAAGTACGAGGCCGCGCCGACGTGGCAGTCGTCGACCCTCACCGGCTCGACCAAGCGCGCGCTCCCCGACGTCGGCTTCGACGCCGACCTGCGCACGGGCGCGATCCTCGTCGTGAACGGCCAGACGTCCGACACGCTGTGGGGTTCGGGCTACCTGAACAACGAAGGCGGCACGAGCCTCGCCGCGCCGATCTTCACGGGCATCTGGGCGCGGCTGCAGTCGGCCAACAACAATACGCTCGGGTTCCCCGCGTCGAGCATCTACAAGTACTTCCCGAGCAACGCGGCGCTGCTGCACGACGTCACGTCCGGCAACAACGGCAGCGGCACTTACGGCTACAAGGCGAAGGCAGGCTGGGATGCGACGACGGGCTTCGGCAGCGTGAACATCTCGAAGCTGAACGCGTTCATCCAGAGCACGTCGGATTTCGCGCGCTGACGAGCCATTGACCGAACCGGATGCGCAAGCGCGACGTCTCGTACGCAACCGCATCCGACGACCCGCGAAGGCTGCGCAACCTTCGCGGGTCCTCTGCGAGCCGTGCCGTCTCGCCTCTTCCGATGCGGCCTCGTCGCGCCGCTCAATCGGCCCAGTTCCGGACATAATCCGGCACCGGCACGTTACCGTCGGCATGCACCGGCGCGCCGCGCGTCGTCTTCAACGGCAAGATCCCGGCCCAGACCGCCAGCCCGAGATCCTCTTCCTTGTCGGACGGCAGCGAATCGCTGATTTTCACGGCCGCTTCCGACATCGAAATCCGCAGCACGCCGGTCGCATTGATTTCCTTCGAATTGCCCGGCCGCGCTTCGTGCTTGCGGCCCGGCGCGATCTTGTCCATCAATGCATCCAGCGCGGCGAGTTTTTCCTCGCTGCCTTCCACCACGTCGAACTGCCCGTAGATCACCGCGGATCGATAATTCATCGAATGATTGAACGCGGACCTGGCCAGCACGAGGCCGTCCAGAAGCGTCATCGCGACGCAAGCCTGCGCGCCAGCCGACAGCGCCTTGATCATCCGGCTGCCGTTGGACCCGTGGATATAGAGCTCGTCGCCCTTTCTCCAGTGCGCGGTCGGGATGCAGTGCGTGTTCTGCCCGTCGCCGAACGCGATGTGACAGACGTACGCGTCGTCCACGATGCGGTAGAGCATCGTGCGATCGTGGCTCGCCAGCTCGGGCAGGCGGCGAACCGTCGTACGTGGCGTGGAAGAGAGAGGAGTCCGGTCGTTCATAGATCTGTAGTGCGAAATGAATGGTATCGGCATCGTGCCGTATCCGGGCGTGAGCGCGCGGTCGTCCGACCCATCGACAGTCGCTTGCCGAATCGAGCAAAATACGCGCGTATCGCAAAGCCGCGCCGATCGCCAAGAATGCGCGTGCACCGGCCTGCCCCGCGAGAACATGAACGATACGATGCGCGTGGCATCTTCGAAAGAACCAGCACAAGGAAAATTTCTGGAACCAGCCCATGGATCTCGCGCTGCTCATCTCATCGCTTTCCAGACAGGACGGCGCGACGACACATAGCCAGCAAGAAGCCCTCTACCGGAGCCTGCGCGACATGCTGCTGGACGGGCACCTGCCGCCCGGCACGCGGCTCGCGTCGACGCGCGTGCTCGCGGCCGAACTTGGCATCGCGCGCAATTCCGCGGTCTATGCGTACGAGCGCCTGGCCGAGGAAGGCTTCGTCGCGGCCACGCGCAACGGCACGATCACGTTATGGGACGGATGCAGCCGGCCGAGCGCCGTCCATGAGGACGGCCCTGCACCGGTTCACCTGTCGGCGCGCGTGCAGGGGCTGGAGAACGCCGACCCCGAGCCCGAACGCATGCTGCCGTTCGTTCCCGGCCTCCCTTCCCTCGACGAATTCCCGGTTGCCCAGTGGCGCCGGTGCATCGAGCGTGCATGGAAGACCATCACGCCCGCCCGGCTCGCGTACGGGCCGGTCGAAGGGCTACCCGAACTGCGGCGCGCGGTGGCCGCGTACATTCGCGTCTCGCGCGGCGTACGCTGCGACACGGGCCAGGTATTCATCACCGACGGCACGCAGAGCAGCCTCGAACTCTGCGCGCGCATGCTCGCGAATCCCGGCGACTACGGCTGGCTCGAGAATCCTTGCTACAACGGCGCGAGGACCGCATTCCGGTCGACCGGCCTGAATCCCGTGCCGATCGAGGTCGATCGCGAAGGCATGGCGCCGACCGACGAGCAGTGGCACACCCGCCCGCCGCGGCTGATCTACACGACGCCGTCGCACCAGTACCCGCTCGGCGCGCTGATGAGCCCCCGGCGACGCGCGGCGCTCGTCGAGCGCGCCCGCGCATGCGGCGCGTGGATCATCGAGGACGACTACGACAGCGAATTCCGTCACGGCGGCCAGCCGCTGCCCGCGATCCAGGGCCTGCATGCCGATGCCCCGGTGTGCTATCTCGGCACGTTCAGCAAGACGATGTTTCCCGCTCTTCGGCTCGGTTTCATGGTGGTGCCGCAGGTGCTCGTCGAGCGCTTCACCGGCACGCTGCGCGAACTCGTCCATCGCGGTCACTCGGCCGACCAGCTGGCGATGGCCGAATTCATCGACAGCGGCCTGTTTGCGCGGCACCTGCGGAAGATGCGGGCGCTCTACGCCGCCCGGCGCAGCAGCCTCGAAGCGGCGCTCGCGCGCCATCTCGGCACGTCGCTGAGCGTGCGGGAAAGCCCGGGCGGCATGCATCTTTCCGCGGATCTCGCGGTGCCGCTGCGCGATACCGACGTCGCGCGTGCCGCAGCCGCCCGCGGCTTGCTGCTGCAACCGTTGAGCCACTACTGCATCGGAGACGGCCACCGCGGTAACGGCCGCCGCGGCGACGGCCGCCGGTACAACGGCTTCGTCCTCGGCTATTCAGGGCTGAGCGACGCGACGATCGAGACGGCGGCAATGCAATTCGCCGACATCATCGATCGGCACCGCCGCGCGCGGCGCTGAACGTCGCTCACAGTTGCGATTCGATCGGAAACAGCCCGAGGAACCACACTTCCATGCGCCGCGGGACGGATACCTCCGGCTCGTGATCGATCTCGGTGATCTTCCCGTCCGCGTCCGTCTGAATCCACTTGAGCCGCCCTTTGCCGGCCGGATCGGTTCTCGCGTCGACACGCCATGCAATCTGGTCGAGCCGCGCCTCCAGATCGTTGGCGACCTGCGACGCAATCGCCGGGCTCTCGCAGTAAACGCCGATCTCCGTATTGAGGTTCAGCGAGCGCGGATCAAGATTCATCGACCCGATGAAAATGCTCGTGTGATCGAACACGTAGGTCTTGGCGTGCAGCGACGCGCGCGACGAGCCGACGATGACCTGCTTCGAAATGCTCTTGTCGCCCGATGGCCGGCGCTCGTAAAGCCGCACGCCCGCGTTCACCAGATCGCTTCGATAGCGCCGGTAGCCGGCATGCACGGCCGCCACGTCGGTCGACGCGAGCGAATTGGTCAGCACCGTCACGCGCACGCCGCTCGCCACGAGCGCGCGCAACCGCTCGACCACCTCCTTGCCCGGCACGAAATACGGCGACACGATCAGCAGGTCGTGCCGGGGCTGCAACGCAAGCGCGCGCAACTGCGGCATCAGGTGCCCGTCGCTGTCCTTCGGCGCGTGCGCGATCTTCGACGGATCGTCGTACAACACCGTCGCATGCCCCCACGACAACTCCGTGCCCTGCCCATGGACGATCCGGTCGAGTCGCTGCCGGGCCTCGAGCACGTACGGATTGTCCTCCATCGCCCTCAGGTAGTCGCGCAGTCGCTCGCGTTCGCGATCGAGCCCGCCCGGCGCCGCATCGTGCCCGACCAGCGTATCGATCGGATACGCATACGGCGAATTCCAGAACGTATCGAATTCCGTCGAGATGTCCTTCACGACCGGGCCGTGAACGACGACGTCGAGATCGCCGAACTCCAGCATCGACGATGCGCCGAAATATTCGTCGCCGATATTGCGGCCGCCGACGATCGCCGCCTGGTTGTCCGCGATCATCGCCTTGTTGTGCATGCGCCGGTTGACGCGCGAGAACTCGAACACGGTGCCGATCTTCTTGAACCGGCGCGTGGCCACCGGATTGAACAACCGGATCTCGATGTTCGGATGCGAGCTGATCTCGAGCAGCTTGCGGTCGTCCGCGTTGGTGCCGAGATCGTCGAGCAGCGCGCGCACGCGCACGCCGCGATCGGCCGCGCGAATGATCGCATCGGCCAGTTCGTGCCCGGTCAGATCGTCGTGCCAGATGTAGTACTGCAGGTCGAGCGAGCGGTCGGCACGGTCGGCGAGCAGCACGCGCGCATCCAGCGCGTCGACCGGATCGGTCAGCAAATGAAACGCGTCCTGCCCCGGATGAGCGGCGGCCTGCTGCTGGAACGCGACGCCCAGCCGCGTATTGTCCGTATCGGTGAATGCATGCGTCGGCGTGCGATCGGCCTGCGGCGGCAGGCTCGCGCACGCAACGAGCATCAGCAACGACAGAATCGCACCCCACGAACGCAGCATGATCATGTTGGCCGCCCCCAAGGTCGGGCGAAGTCGGATTGTGATTGTTCTGGCTTCCGGCTGCCGGACGAAGCGCGGCACGGGTCCACGGTACGCGCGCTGCGGACCAGCGTGCGACCGGATCGCGCTACAGCATACTTCGATTGATATCGGGGCGGCACGCTTTCGGTGTTTCCGCGGTGGCGAAGATGCGACATGCAGCGTCGGCACGAACGCGTTCAATACGTTCGACACATTCAGGCGGCGCACCAAAGAAAAACCCGCGACGCCGTGCGGCATCGCGGGTTTCGAGGCTTCCCCGGACAACCGTGGAAGCGAATCTGGTGGGCCCCCCGGGAGTCGAACCCGGCACCAACGAATTATGAGTTCGCTGCTCTAACCAAGCATGAGCTAGGGGCCCAGACGAGAAGCAAAGCGTGCTACACGCCACCCCGACAACGAGGCCGGGCCGGCATTGTAACAACAAAGACGACAAAGGGAACGAACGCCACCGGCATCATGCGGATACCGGCGGCGTTCGCGGCACGGAGGCTGGAAATCAGTTCCCTTCGAGGAACGACTTCAGCTTGTCGGAACGGCTCGGGTGACGCAGCTTGCGCAGCGCCTTGGCCTCGATCTGACGGATGCGCTCGCGCGTGACGTCGAACTGCTTGCCGACTTCCTCGAGCGTGTGATCGGTGCTCATCTCGATACCGAAACGCATCCGCAGCACCTTCGCCTCGCGCGGCGTCAGCGAATCGAGCACGTCCTTCACGACGTCGCGCATGCTGGCATGCAGCGCGGCATCCGCCGGCGCGACCGTGTTGGTGTCCTCGATGAAGTCGCCGAGATGGGAATCGTCGTCGTCACCGATCGGCGTTTCCATCGAGATCGGCTCCTTCGCGATCTTCATGATCTTGCGGATCTTGTCTTCCGGCATCTCCATCTTTTCGGCGAGCGTGGCCGGATCCGGCTCGAGGCCGGTTTCCTGCAGGATCTGCCGCGAGATGCGGTTCATCTTGTTGATCGTCTCGATCATGTGAACCGGAATACGGATCGTGCGCGCCTGGTCGGCGATCGAGCGCGTGATGGCCTGACGGATCCACCACGTCGCATAGGTCGAGAACTTGTAGCCGCGACGGTATTCGAACTTGTCCACCGCCTTCATCAGGCCGATGTTGCCTTCCTGGATCAGGTCGAGGAACTGCAGGCCGCGGTTCGTGTACTTCTTCGCGATCGAGATCACGAGACGCAGGTTGGCCTCGGTCATTTCGCGCTTCGCCTGACGCGCCTTCAGTTCGCCGGCCGCCATCTGGCGGTTGGTTTCCTTCAGGTCCTTCAACGGCAGCACGACGCGCGCCTGCAGGTCGAGCAGACGCTGCTGCTGTTCGCGGATCGCCGGAACGTTACGCGACAGCACCGCGCTGTACGGATGGCCTTCCGCGGCGATCTTCTCGGCCCAGTCGAGATCCGTCTCGTTGCCCGGGAAGCGCGCGATGAATTCCGAGCGCGGCATGCCGCACTTGTCGACGACGATGTGCAGGATCTGACGCTCGACCTGGCGCACTTCGTCCACCTGCGCACGCAGCGTATCGCACAGGCGTTCGACGGTGCGCGCGGTGAAGCGGATCGTCATCAGCTCGCTCTGGATCGTTTCCTGCGCCTTCAGGTAGGCCTTCGACTTGTAGCCTTCCTTCTCGAACGCGCGGCGCATCTTGTCGAACCACTCGCTGATCTGCGCGAACTTCTCGAGCGACGCGCGCTTGAGGGCTTCGAGCTGGGCGGCGTTGGCCGATGCCTGCGCGGCACCGTCGTCTTCCTCCTCTTCCTCTTCTTCCTCTTCCTCTTCGGCTTCCTCGTCCTCGTTCTCGATGGCTTCCGCTTCCTTCGCGGAGAAGCCGTCCGTATCGGTGGAGTCCGAAGCATTCGGATCGAGCAGGCCGTCGACGAGTTCGTCGACGCGGATCTCTTCGTTCGCGACGCGTTCGGCCATCGCGAGGATGTCGGCGATCGTGGTCGGGCACGCGGAGATGGCCATCACCATGTGGCGCAGGCCGTCCTCGATCCGCTTCGCGATCTCGATTTCGCCTTCGCGCGTGAGCAGCTCGACGGTGCCCATCTCGCGCATGTACATCCGGACCGGATCGGTCGTACGGCCGAATTCCGAATCGACGGTGGACAGCGCGACTTCCGCTTCCTCTTCGACTTCATCGTCCGACGACGCGGCGGGCGCGTTGTCGTTCAGGAGCAGCGTTTCCGCGTCCGGCGCCTGCTCGTATACCGCCACGCCCATGTCGTTGAACGTGCCGATGATGCCCTCGAGGGCTTCGGTCTCGGTGAAGTTGTCCGGCAGGTGGTCGTTGATTTCGGCGTACGTGAGGAAGCCGCGCTCCTTGCCGAGCTTGATCAGCGCGCGCAGCTTCACGCGGCGCTCTTCGAGCTCCTCGGCCGTGCCCGGCGTGCTCGTCGCGAACGCTTCCTTCAGCAGCGCCTTTTCCTTGGCGCGACGATCGCGCACCTTGGATTTGCCCGGTGCAGCCGCGGCTGCGGGCTGCTCGTCGCTCTGATTTGCGTCGTCTTCGACGGATACTTCGTTCAGCTTTTTGGTCATGGAGTTCGCCGTACCGGCTATATCGACTCGCGGCTGCTGGACGACAGCCGGTTGAACCGTGGGTGCATGAGTAGTACGTACTGCCGTTTCGTCCGCGTCGGCAGTCGTGTCCCTTGCGCTTTTCGCACTTGCCCGCTTCGCCGCCGGCTTGGCCGGCCCGGAGTCGGGTCTGGCGGCAGCCCGTGTTCTGGCTGCCGGCGCCGGCGCAGCCTGAGCAGTGCCGGCCGCGGTTTTCTTTCCCGCAGGAGCTGACGTGGCTGAAGACGTTGTCCTGGCGGAAGAAGCAGACTTGGCCGCTGTGACCTTCTTGGTCGGCTCCGTCGAGCCCTTGCCTGTTGCTTTCTTTCCGCCTGTCGTCTTTGCCATCGCGATTCTCGCCTCTGCTTGGAAAACAAACCGCTGGAAACCTTATATTATAGCACGCTGGGGAACCCTCTCTAAGCGCCCCGGCCGCCTACAGCCCGAGCCGACGCTTCATGTCGGTTCGCTGCTGGTTCAATTCCGTCAATTCGGCCAATTCCTCGGGGGTGAAGGTGGATTGCCGCGCCAGCCTGTCCAGCCGGTCGCAGCAGGCGTCATAGCGCATCTTGAGCACTGCCGCCTGCAGCTCCTCCCCCGCAATCCGCTCCTGCTCACGCTGCCGCTCGGGCACCGTCTCGTCTTCCGGATTCTGTAACAGCAAATCGCGGACGTTTTCATCATAGTCCAGAATTTCGCGGAAGATTTCCTCGTAAGTCGCCGCGTTCGAGGACGTCCTCAGGACATCCGACAGCAGCCGGAACTCCGCGCCGTCGCCCAGCGCACGCGCATGATCGACGACTTCCGCGAACAGCTCGCCGATGCGCGGCAGCGCGCGCAGGGTCGCAATCTGTTCGTCGTCGAGCTGCGATGCGACGCGCGGATGCATCACCAGCGTGCGCAACGCGCGCTTTTCGCTGTCCGTCACGCGGCGCCGCTCGCTGCGCGCGGGCGCCTGGCGCGGCGCCGCCGCGATACGCGTATCCACGTCCGACAGCGCCGCGACCTCTTCGAACGGGATGTCGAGGCGATCGGCGAACATGTGCATGATCTGCGCGCGCAACGCGTTCGCAGGCAGCGCCTGCAACAGCGGCTTCGCATCGAACAGCGCCTTCGCGCGGCCTTCCGGCTGATCGAGCGCCTTGCCTGCGATTGCTTCGTTCAACAGAAATTGGGACAGCGGCATCGCGCGCTCGACCTGCTCGGAGAACGCGTCCGCGCCGAACTCGCGCACGTAGCTGTCCGGATCGTGCTCGGTCGGCAGGAAAAGGAACCGGATCGTGCGGTTGTCGCCTGCATGCGGCAGGCATGCTTCGAGCGCGCGCCGGGCCGCGCGCCGCCCGGCCGAATCGCCGTCGAAACTGAAAATGACCGTGTCGGTCTGACGCAGCAGCTTCTGCACGTGAATCGGCGTGCACGCGGTACCGAGCGTCGCGACCGCGTTCGGAAACCCTAGCTGCGCAAGCGCGACGACGTCCATGTAGCCCTCGACGACCAGCACGTACTTGCGCTCGCGAATCGCGAGCCGCGCCTCGAACAGCCCGTACAGCTCGCTGCCCTTGTTGAACAGCGGCGTTTCCGGCGAGTTCAGGTACTTCGGTTCGCCGCTGCCGAGCACGCGGCCGCCGAAACCGATCACCTGCCCCTTCACGTTGCGGATC
The DNA here is from genome assembly GCF_001534535.1 of Burkholderia sp. MSMB1459WGS. NCBI lineage: Bacteria > Pseudomonadati > Pseudomonadota > Betaproteobacteria > Burkholderiales > Burkholderiaceae > Burkholderia > Burkholderia sp. MSMB1459WGS. The sequence continues at coordinate 228,448 of NZ_LPMU01000044.1, read as the reverse complement.
GGAAACATGATCCGCTCGCGGAACCGGTCGTAGCGGCGCGCAACGCCCTGCGCATCGGTTTTCTCGCTGACGATCACGAGCCCCGCCTCGACGAGCGACTCGTCGCGATAGTCGGGGAACGCGGCCTCGAGGTTCTGCCAGCCGTCCGGCGCATAGCCGAGACCGAAGCGTGCGGCGATCTCGCCGGTCAGCCCCCGGTTCTTCAGGTACTGGATCGCGACGGTCGCGCCGCGCAACTGCTTGCGGTAGTAGTCGCACGCGGCCGTCATCGCGTCGGACAGCGCGGTCGCCACCGATTTCGACACGGGCGCCGGATAGTCGCCGCCCCCGCCTGCGCCCCCACCGCCGCCGCGCATCGACGGCTCGTGCGGCACGGTCAGGCCGACGGATTGCGCGAGCTCCTGCACGGCTTCCGGGAACGTGAGCCCCGCGTGTTCCATCAGGAAGCCGATCGCGGTGCCGTGCGCGCCGCAACCGAAGCAGTGATAGAACTGCTTGGTCGGGCTGACGGTAAACGACGGGCTTTTCTCGTTATGGAACGGGCACAGCCCCATGAAATTGGCGCCGCCCTTCTTGAGCTGCACGTACCGGCCCACCACGTCGACGATATCGACGCGGTTCAGCAAATCCTGCAGGAACGAATGCGGAATCACCGTGGGATCGAGCGAAAAAAGAGGATACGGCGCCCGGCGCACGCATCGCCGGGAACGGGTCTTACTTCGTGAGCGCGGCCTTGACCTGCGCGGAAACGGCCGTCATGTCGGCACGGCCGGCGAGCTTGCCCTTCAGCACGCCCATCACCTTGCCCATGTCCTGCGGGCCGGCAGCGCCGGTTTGCGCGACGGCCGCCTGGACTTCGGCCGCCACTTCGGCGTCGGACAGTTGCGCGGGCATGTAGCCGCCCAGCACGGTCAGCTCGGCCTGCTCCTTCGCGACGAGATCGTCGCGGCCGGCCGCCTGGAACTGGCTGATCGAATCCTTGCGCTGCTTGATCATCTTGTCGATCACGGCCGTGACGCCCGCGTCGTCGAGCGTGACCCGATCATCGACTTCGCGCTGCTTGATCGCGGCCATCAGCAGGCGAATCGTTGCCAGACGCTCGCTTTCCTTCGCGCGCATCGCGGCCTTCATGTCTTCGCTGATCTGCTCTTTCAAACTCATCTTTCACCCGGGATGGAAACGTGAATCCGACGCCCGCGAACGGACGTCAACACAAAAACCCGCTTGGGACAGTGTCTCAAGCGGGTTGCTCGAATCCGGCATCGGCGACTCGCCGCCTGATCGGCTGCGCGATCGCACCCGATCGCGCGGAGTCGCCGGTGCGCCGCTCAGCGAACCGCGCGGCGCCCAATCGTTCAGTACAGCTTCTTCGGCAGCGTCTGGCTGCGAATACGCTTGTAGTGACGCTTCACCGCCGCGGCCTTCTTGCGCTTGCGTTCCGCGGTCGGCTTCTCGTAAAACTCGCGCGCACGAAGCTCGGTCAGCAGACCGTTCTTCTCGATCGTGCGCTTGAAGCGACGCATTGCAACTTCGAACGGCTCGTTCTCTTTAACGCGAATGATCGTCATGATCCGACACGAATAAAGGTTTGCAGGGAAAGACTACCGAGTATAGCAGAGCGACTGCCCAAAGGCACGGAGCCGCCCCCGGCGCAACGGCGCGGGCCGGTGCGTCAGGCGCCGCGCGCATACTCGGCCGCAGCCTGCCCGGCCGCCGTGCCGGACGCCCACGCCCACTGGAAGTTGTAGCCGCCGAGCCAGCCCGTCACGTCCACCGCCTCGCCGACGAAGAACAGCCCCGGCACGCGCGCGCTCATCATCGTCGCCGACGACAGCTCGCGCGTATCGACCCCGCCTTTCGTCACTTCGGCCTTCTTGTAGCCTTCGGTGCCGTTCGGCGTGAGCGTCCAGCCGGACAGCGCGTCGCCGATCTGGCGCAGCGTCTTGTCGGGCAGGTCCGCGAGCCGCGCGTCGGCCGCGACGCGATGCGTGTCGAGCCACGCGTGCGCGAGGCGCGACGGCACCCAGTCGGCGAGCAGCGAACCGATCTGGCGCTTCGACGTGCGTTTCGCGTCGAGCAGATCGGCCACCGTGTCGCGCTGCGGCAGCAGGTCGACGCGGATCGGGTCGCCGGGCTGCCAGTAGCTCGAGATCTGCAGGATGCCCGGCCCGGACAGCCCGCGATGGGTCAGCAGCAGATCCTCGACGAATTCGCCGCCGCGCTTTTTGTCGCCGGTCGATACGCGCACTTCGAGCGATACGCCCGACAGCGGCGCGAACGGCGCCCAGTCCTGCGGCGCGAACGTCAGCGGCACGAGGGCGGGCCGCGTATCGACGAGCTTGTGGCCGAACTGCTTCGCGAGCCGATAGCCGAAGTCGGTCGCACCGATCTTCGGGATGGACAGGCCGCCGGTTGCGACGATCAGCGCACGCGCACCGATCGGGCCGGCCTGCTGCGTATCGAGCGTGAAGCCGTCGGACGGCGTATGGCGCACCGCGTCGACGACGACGGGCCGGCGCCACGCGATGCCGCCCGCGTCGCACTCGTGCTTCAGCACGTCGATGATCGCGTCGCTGCCGTGGTCGCAAAAGAGCTGACCCTTGTGCTTTTCATGCCAGGTCACGCGATGGCGCTTGAGCAGCCCGAGGAAGTCGCGCGGCGTATAGCGCGCCAGCGCCGAGCGCGCGAAATGCGGATTCGACGACAGATAGTTGTCGGGCCCGGCATACAGGTTCGTGAAGTTGCAGCGGCCGCCGCCCGAGATGCGGATTTTCTCGGCGAGCCGCGGCGCGTGATCGATCAGCACGACGCGGCGGCCGAGCTGCCCGGCGACCGCGGCGCTCATCATGCCGGCAGCGCCCGCGCCGATCACGGCGATGTCATAGGTTTCCATGGCGCGGATTGTACCTGCCCGGCATCGTGGCCGGGCCGCTGCCAGCGCCGGCCTGCCCTCGCCTGCTATACTTTCCGGTTACGTCGACCTATCTGCGGCGCGTCCGAAACGGCGCGCCCTGCCCGTACCCATGCTCGTTCTCGGCATCGAAAGCTCCTGCGACGAAACCGGCCTCGCGCTCTACGACACGCAGCGCGGCCTGCTCGCGCACGCGCTCCATTCGCAGATCGCGATGCACCGCGACTACGGCGGCGTCGTGCCCGAGCTCGCGTCGCGCGATCACATCCGCCGCGCGCTGCCGCTGCTCGAGGACGTGATGGCGCAAAGCGGCACGCGCCGCGAGGACATCGACGCGATCGCATTCACGCAGGGCCCCGGCCTCGCCGGCGCGCTGCTGGTCGGCGCGAGCATCGCGAATGCGCTCGCGCTCGCCTGGAACAAGCCGACCGTCGGCATCCACCATCTCGAAGGCCATCTGCTGTCGCCGTTGCTGGTCGACGAGCCGCCGCCGTTCCCGTTCGTCGCGCTGCTGGTTTCCGGCGGCCACACGCAACTGATGCGCGTGACCGACGTCGGCGTCTACGAGACGCTCGGCGAAACGCTCGACGACGCGGCCGGCGAAGCATTCGACAAGACGGCGAAACTGATCGGCCTCGGCTATCCGGGCGGCCCCGAAGTATCGAAACTCGCTGAAACGGGCACGCCGGGCGCGGTCGTGCTGCCGCGCCCGATGCTGCATTCGGGCGATCTCGACTTCAGCTTCAGCGGCTTGAAGACCGCCGTGCTCACGCAGATGAAGAAATTCGAAGCGGCACAGCTCGAGGGCGAAGCACTCGAACGGGCAAAGGCCGACCTCGCTCGCGGCTTCGTCGATGCGGCCGTCGACGTGCTCGTCGCGAAATCGCTCGCCGCACTGAAGAAGACGAAGCTCAAGCGCCTCGTGGTCGCGGGCGGCGTCGGCGCGAACCGCCAGTTGCGCGCGGCCCTGTCGGCGGCCGCGGCCAAGCGCGGCTTCGACGTACACTATCCCGATCTCGCGCTCTGCACCGACAACGGCGCGATGATCGCGCTCGCGGGCGCGCTGCGGCTCGGCCGCTGGCCCGAGCAGGCGAATGCCGACTACGCGTTCACGGTGAAGCCGCGCTGGGATCTCGCGTCGCTCGCACGCTGAATCGCGCAACACAACGCCGCAAGCCGGAAAACAGAAAGGCAGCTCGATTCCGAGCTGCCTTTCTCATTGGCGCGACGAAACGCCGCGGCGTTTATGCAGCGTGCCGCTTGTCGCGTTCGATCAGCGCATACGCGCTGTGATTGTGGATCGACTCGAAGTTCTCGGCTTCGAGCACGTAGGCGACCACCCGCTCGTCCGCATCGAGGCGCTGCGCGACGTCGCGCACGAGATCCTCGACGAACTTCGGGTTCTCGTACGCACGCTCGGTGACGAACTTCTCGTCCGGACGCTTCAGCAGCCCCCACAGTTCGCACGACGCCTCTTCCTCGGCGATGCGGATCAGCGCCTCGACCGGCAGATCGGCGGCCAGCTCCGCATCGATCGTCACATGCGAGCGCTGGTTGTGCGCGCCGTATTGCGAAATCTTCTTCGAGCACGGGCACAGGCTCGTCACCGGCACGAGCACCTTCAGGAACAGGCGCGTGTCGCCGTTGCGGCTTTCGCCCGCGAGCGTCACTTCATAGTCGAGCAGGCTCTGCACGCCCGACACCGGCGCCGTCTTGTTCACGAAATACGGGAACGTGACTTCGATGCGGCCGGCCTCGGCCTCGAGCTTCACGAGCATCGACGCGAGCATCGCGCGGAAGCGCTCGACCGTCAGCGGCGCACGATTCTCTTCGAGCAGCGCGACGAAGCGCGACATGTGCGTGCCCTTCTGATCGGCCGGCAGACGGACGTCGAGGTTCCAGACGCCGACGGTCGGTTGCACGTCGCCGCTTTCGGTGCACACCGTCAACGGATGCCGGACCGCCTTCACGCCCACGCGCTGAATCGGGATCTGACGGGTATCCACCGTGCTCTGCACGTCGGGCATCACGAAGGCGGGGTTCATCTGGTTCATCTTGGTTCAATCCTTGTAAGCCGCGCGTCCGACGACGCGCACGCCGCGTCACGCGGCAGCCGGAAAAGCAACATGGGCCCGCAGGCCCATGTTTTCCGCATCAATGAAGACCGGTTACGCCAGTCGCATCGGCACCGCCCGCGGGCGGTGCCTGCTCATGCGACGCGCTTTGCCTGATCGGCGACATCGGCCGCCGGGCTCAGAAAGCGTTCGCGAATCGATTTCGCGATGCCCGCGCCGTCGAGGCCGCATTGCGACAGCAGCTTCGCGGGGTCGCCGTGATCGATGAACTGGTCAGGGAGGCCCAATTGTATTACGGGTCGGATAACCCCACTCTCCATCAGGGCTTCGACGCAGGCCGAGCCCGCGCCGCCCATCACGCAGCCTTCCTCGACCGTGACGAGATAATCGTGCGTCTCGGCCAGCTCGCGCACGAGCGCCGCATCGACCGGCTTCACGAAGCGCATGTTCGCGACCGTTGCATCGAGCTCCTCGGCGGCGGCGAGCGACGGTGCGACCATCGTGCCGAACGCGAGGATCGCGACGCGCTTGCCTTCCGGCTGCGACGTCCGGCGACGCACTTCACCCTTGCCGAGCGGGATCTCGGTGAATTCCTTCACCGTCGCCACGCCCGTGCCCGCGCCGCGCGGATAGCGCACCGCGGTCGGGTTCGGTTGCTGCAGCGCCGTGTGCAGCATCTGGCGGCATTCGTTTTCGTCGGATGCGGCCATGATCGTCATGTTCGGGATGCAGCGCATGAACGCGAGATCGTACGCGCCGGCGTGCGTCGCGCCGTCCGCGCCGACGAGGCCCGCGCGGTCGATCGCGAACACGACCGGCAGATTCTGCAGCGCGACGTCGTGGATCAACTGATCGTAAGCACGCTGAAGGAACGTCGAGTAGATCGCGACGACGGGCTTCAGCCCCTCGGTCGCGAGACCGCCCGCGAACGTCACCGCGTGCTGCTCGGCGATGCCGACGTCGTAGTAGCGATCCTTGAAACGCTTCTCGAATTCGACCATGCCCGAGCCTTCGCGCATCGCGGGCGTGATGCCGACCACGCGCGTATCGCGCTCGGCTTCGTCGCACAACCACTCGCCGAACACCTGCGTGTAGGTCTTCTTCGCGGGCGTGGCCGACGGCTTGATGCCTTCGGCCGGATTGAACTTGCCGGGGCCGTGATAGAGCACCGGATCGGCTTCGGCGAGCTTGTAGCCCTGGCCTTTCTTCGTCACCACGTGCAGGAATTGCGGGCCGCGCAGTTCGCGGATGTTCTGCAGCGTCGGGATCAGCGAATCGAGATCGTGACCGTCGATCGGGCCGATGTAGTTGAAGCCGAATTCCTCGAACAGCGTGGCCGGCACGACCATGCCCTTCGCATGCTCCTCGAGCTTGCGCGCGAGTTCGAGCACCGGGGGCGCGACGCTCAGCACGCGCTCGACGCCTGCGCGCGCAGCCGCATAGAAGCGGCCCGACATCAGGCGGGCGAGATGGCGATTCAGCGCGCCGACCGGCGGCGAGATCGACATGTCGTTGTCGTTCAGGATCACGAGCAGCTTCGCATCTTCCGACACGCCCGCGTTGTTCATCGCCTCGAACGCCATGCCGGCCGTCATCGCGCCGTCGCCGATCACCGCGATCGAGAAGCGGTCGTCGCCGTTCAGCTGGCTGCCGATCGCCATGCCGAGCGCGGCCGAGATCGACGTGCTCGAGTGCGCGGTGCCGAACGTGTCGTATTCGGATTCGCTGCGGCGCGGGAAGCCCGAGATGCCGTCGTACTGACGCAGCGAATGCATCTGATCGCGGCGGCCCGTCAGGATCTTGTGCGGGTAGGTCTGGTGACCCACGTCCCAGACGATGCGATCGTTCGGCGTGTTGAACACGTAGTGCAACGCGATCGTCAGCTCGACCGTCCCGAGGTTGGACGACAAGTGGCCGCCCGTCTTCGACACGCTGTCGAGCACGAACGCGCGCAGTTCATCCGCGAGCGGTTGCAGTTGGCGACGATCGAGGCGGCGCAAATCCGCCGGGTCGTCGATGGTTTTCAGCAAGTCGTACATCGTCGTTCCATTGTAGGAAATCAAACGCGCCCGCATTCTTTTGCGCGCACCGTGGCATGTGCGCGGCGGCGGGCTTTCGCGTCAGCTGACCCGGTTCACTACCAGGTCGGCAAGTTCGGCGAGACGCTGTGCGCGTGCGCCGAACGGTTTCAGCGCGTCATGCGCTTCGGCGCGCAGCTGCGCTGCCAGCTCGCGCGACGCCTCGAGACCGAGGATCGATACATAGGTCGGCTTGTCGTTCGCCGCATCCTTGCCGGCCGTCTTGCCGAGCGTCGCCGAATCGGTCGTGACGTCGAGAATGTCGTCGACGACCTGGAAGGCCAGACCCACGGCCCCCGCGTACACATCCAGCGCGGCCATCGTTTCCGCCGACGGCGCCTCGCCGGCCAGCGCGCCCATCCGCACGGCCGCGCGCAGCAATGCGCCCGTCTTCATCCGGTGCATCGTCTCGAGCTGCTCGCGCGTCAGCTTCAGGCCGACGCTCGCCAGATCGATCGCCTGCCCGCCGGCCATGCCGATCGAGCCGCTCGCGAGCGCCAGCTCGCGCACGAGCGCCGCCTGCTGCACCGGCGACAGCGCAGCGGCGTCGGTCAGCGCCACGAACGCCTGCGACTGCAGCGCGTCGCCGACCAGCAGCGCCGTCGGCTCGTCGTACTGCACGTGCACGGTCGGCTTGCCGCGACGCAGCGCGTCGTCGTCCATGCACGGCATGTCGTCGTGCACGAGCGAGTAGACGTGGATCATCTCCAGCGCCGCCGCCGCGGCGTTGCGCGCCGCCTCCGTCGCACCGGTCAGCTCGCCTGCTGCATGGCACAGCAGCGGGCGAACGCGTTTGCCGCCACCGAGGACCGCGTAGCGCATCGCCTCGTGAAGTTTCGCGGGCGTCGCGGTTTCAGCCGGCAGATAGTGGCCGAGTGCGTCCTCGACACGGTCAAGCACGGACCGCATCCATTGTTCGAATGTCATAGATCGTCGTCTTCGCCGTCCGTGGCGGCCGTTCCGGACGAAAGCGGCTTCAGCGTCGCGCCGTCGAGCACGCGAACCTGCTGCTCCACTTTCTCGAGCTGCTGTTGGCAAAACGCAACGAGGGTCGCACCGCGACGATACGCCGCCAGCGAATCCTCTAGGCTCAACGCGCCGCCTTCCATCCGGGCAACCAGCGTCTCGAGCTCCGCGAGCGCCATCTCGTAATTGTCCGGCAACGGTTCGGTGCCATTGCCGGGCGGCGTGGCGCCTGGGGATGCGGTTTTCGCCATGGACGAGGGTGTCAAATTTCAAAACAAGTCGGACATTCTACGGCAAAAGAGAATTTTCCGACCTGCCGTCGTGGGCGCCCGCGCACAATTCCGGCCCCATCTCCGACGCACAGTGTGCGCCTTTCGACGGTCGTCCGACAAAAAATTGACACAAATCAGGCACTTAATCCTAGCCTTGCGGGGCGAACCGGGTATAATTCTCCGTTTCCCTAAATCGATTTTTCGATGGTTGGGTTGTTCACTGCTTTCACGCTAACACCGGGAGTGGGAATGTCCAATCTGAGCGATGCGCTTCAGTTGAAGTCGGCTCACAGCCAGCTTCCAGTCACTGCATATTTCGATGAGGCGCTACTCGAGCGCGAGATCGAAACCCTCTTCAAGAAAGGACCTCGTTACGTCGGGCACGAGTTGATGGTGCCCGAGGCGGGAGACTATTTTGCGCTGCCGTCCGAGAAGGAAGGCCGCGTGCTGGTCCGTAACCAGACGAACCAGATCGAACTGCTGTCGAACGTGTGCCGCCACCGGCAGGCGATCATGCTCAACGGGCGCGGCCATGCGCAGAACATCGTGTGCCCGCTGCACCGCTGGACGTACGATCTGGAAGGCCAGTTGCTCGGCGCGCCGCACTTCCCCGACAAGCCGTGCCTGAACCTCGGCAAGAGCCCGCTGCAGAACTGGCAGGGGCTGCTGTTCGAGGCCGAGGGGCGCAACGTCGCGCGCGACCTCGCCCATCTCGGCACGAAGCATCACTTCGACTTCTCCGAATACCAGTTCGATCACGTCGAAGTGCACGAGTGCGATTACAACTGGAAGACGTTCATCGAGGTCTACCTCGAGGATTATCACGTCGTCCCGTTCCATCCGGGCCTCGGCAGCTTCGTGTCGTGCGACGATCTCAAATGGGAGTTCGGCGACTGGTACAGCGTGCAGACGGTCGGCGTGCACAACGCCCTCGCGAAACCGGGCAGCGCGACTTACCGGAAATGGCACGAGCAGGTGCTGAAGTTCCGCAACGGCGTGCCGCCGGAGTTCGGCGCGATCTGGATGGTCTACTACCCGGGCCTGATGATCGAGTGGTATCCGCACGTGCTGGTCGTGTCGTGGCTGATTCCGCGCGGGCCGCAGAAGACGACCAACATCGTCGAGTTCTATTACCCCGAGGAAATCGCGCTGTTCGAACGCGAATTCGTCGAGGCCGAGCGTGCCGCGTATATGGAAACGGCCGTCGAGGACGACGAGATCGCGATGCGGATGGATGCAGGCCGCCGCGCGCTGATGGCCCGCGGCGAGTCGCAGGTGGGCCCGTACCAGAGCCCGATGGAAGACGGCATGCAGCACTTCCACGAGTTCCTGCGGCGCCACCTCGGCGAGCTCTGACGCAGGTGCGGCGCGTTGGCGCCGCACGGCCGCCGGCAAACGAAAAGACGGGCTTCGGCCCGTCTTTTTTTGTTTAGACTTGGAGTGTCAGGCCATTTGCACTCCAGGGAGCCGTCATGCCACACACTCACTACACCACGCTCATTTCCGCCGCCAATCTCGCCGAGCGCCTGGCCGCGGCGCCCGGCAGCGTCGCGCTGTTCGACTGCCGTTTCGATCTCGCCGATCCCGGCGCCGGCGAAGCCGCCTACGCGGCCGGCCACCTCCCCGGCGCGCACTATCTTCATCTGGACCGCGACCTGTCGGGCCGCAAGACGGGCACCAATGGCCGCCATCCGCTGCCGACCCGCGACGCGCTCGCGACGCCGCTCGCCAGCCGCGGCCTCAAGCAGGGTCAGCAGGTCGTCGCGTACGACGCGCAAGGCGGCGCGTACGCGGCGCGCCTGTGGTGGCTGCTGCGCTGGCTCGGCCATGATTCGGTTGCCGTGCTCGACGGCGGCCTGCAGGCCTGGGAAGCGGCCGGCCAGCCGCTGACGACCGACGTGCCGCAACCGGCCGCCGGCGACTTCCGCTCAGCCACGCCGCTCGAATCGACGGTCGATGCAGCGGCCGTGCTCGCGAACGTGTCGTCGCCCTCGCGCGTCGTGATCGATGCCCGCGCACCGGATCGGTATCGCGGTGAAAATGAAACGATCGATCGGGTGGGTGGCCACATTCCGGGGGCGCGCAACCGCTTCTTCAAGGACAACCTGACCGCCGACGGCCGCTTCAAGACCGGTCATGAATTGCGCGAGGCATTCACGACCGTGCTGGCCGGCACCGAGCCGAACCGCGCGATCCTGCAATGCGGCTCCGGCGTCACCGCATGCCACAACGCGCTGGCGCTGGAAGTGGCGGGCCTGCACGGCGCGTCGCTGTACCCCGGCTCGTGGAGCGAGTGGAGCGCCGATCCGTCGCGACCGATCGCGACCGGCCCGAATCCTTGAGCCCCCGCGCTGCGCGACGAGGATGAAGCGGCGGCCGATGCCGCGGCGGCAGTTGCCGCCGCTCGCCGCTTACATCACGCCGTACTTGTGGAACCACTCGATCGCGCGCTTCCAGCCGTCCTCGGCATCACTTTTCACGTAACTCGGCCGGTAGTCGGCGAAGAACGCGTGACCGGCATCCGGATACACGACGATCTCCGATTCGCGCGCGAGCTTCGAATCGCTCGCCTGGATCGCTTTGCGCATGTCCGCGAGCGACGCCTGCGTGATGTTCTGATCCTTCTCGCCGTACAGCCCGAGCACGGGCACCTTCAGCAACGACGCGTGGTCGACCGGGTTGAACGGCGTCATCTCGTCGGTCTTGCCTTCGACGAATCCGTACCACGCCACGGCCGCCCGCACGTGCGGATTGTGTTCCGCGTACAGCCACGCCTGGCGGCCGCCCCAGCAGAACCCGGTCACGCCGAGACGCGTCAGATCGCCGCCGTTCTTGCCGGCCCACGCGACGGTCGCATCGAGATCCTCGGTGACCTGCCGGTCCGGCACCTTGCTGATGATGTGGTCGTAAAGCTCCTTCATCGTCGGATACTTCGCCGCGTTGCCCTGCCGGGCGAACAGGTCGGGCGCGATCGCGAGATAGCCGAGCTTCGCGAAGCGCCGGCACACGTCGGCGATATGCGCGTGCACGCCGAAAATCTCGTGAATCACGATGACGACCGGCAGGTTCGTCTTGTCGACCGGCTGGGCGCGATAAGCCGGCACGCTCGCATCGCCCGAGCGGATCTCGATGGTGTCGACGTCCAGCCCTGCGCTGTCGGTCGTGACCGTCTGCGCCGACACGGGCAGCACGGCCGCCGCGAAGGTGCCGCCCAGCGCGGCCTGCATGAACTTGCGGCGCGAGAACGGGACATGGGGGACCAGGCTGTCGACTTCGGGTTTCAACATGAATGCACTCCTCGATTGGGCGCCGCCGTCACGATCGCGGATACGCCATGACGGGGCATCGCACCGGCGCGCGGCGCGGATGTCGCGGCGGTTGGCACTCCGCCGCAAACGAAAACCCGGACAAGATGCCCAATAATCCGTTGTCGCGTCAACTGTCGGATGTGTAAGACTCGATTACGACGCGTGGCGACGATCGAATCGACACCGCGTGGCAGCCTTCCAACGGCCTGCCGAATCACCGCGCGGTTGCGCCTATCGACGTGCATCGCGCGACCGAATCCTTGCGAATCGAAAAGAAAAACGGGCGGCGAACGCGCGCGACGTGCGCATTCTCCACCCGCTCCGCATGCGAGTACACGAGTACGCGCTCAGTGCAGCTTCACGCGCGGCAGCGTCGTGCGCCGCAGCCAGTGCGCAACCGTGTCGAGCATCATCCGCGGATAACCGTGCAGCGCCGCGACGTGCAGCCGGTACAGCGACATGTACATGAAGCGCGCGAACAGCCCTTCGATCAGCATGTTGCCGCCGATCAGCCCGCCCATCAGATTGCCGACCGCGCTGAAGTGACCGAGCGACACGAGCGAACCGAAATCGCGATACGTGAATTCGGGCAGCGGGCGCCCCTCGAGCCGGCAGCCGATCGCCTTCAGCAGGAAGCTCGCCTGCTGGTGCGCCGCCTGCGCGCGCGGCGGCACGTTGCGCTCGTTGCCGGGCCATGCGCAGGCCGCGCAATCGCCGAGTGCGAACACGTTGTCGTCGGTGAAGGTCTGCAACGTGCGGCGCACGTCGAGCTGCCCGAGCTTGTTGACCTGGAGGCCGTCGAGGTGCGACAGCACGGACGGCGCCTTGATGCCGGCCGCCCAGACCGTCAGGTCCGCGCGCACGACCTTGCCGCTCGCGGTATGCACGAACCCGGGCGCCACCTCGGTCACGCGCTCGCCGAGCATCAGCCGCACGCCGAGCTTCTCGAGCAGCTCGGCCGTCGCCGCCGACACGCGCTCCTGCAGTGCCGGCAGAATCCGCGGCCCCGATTCGATCAGCACAATGCCGACGTCGTTGCGCGGATCGAGCTTGTGCAGCCCGTACGCGGACAGCACCTGCGCGGTATTGCGCAGTTCCGCCGACAGCTCGACGCCCGTCGCGCCGCCGCCGACGATCACGACCTGGATGCGCGGCTCGGCCGCCCCGCCGGGCGCGGTCGGCACCGGCGCCTGGTGCTCGGCACGCATGCATGCCGCGATCAGCCGCTTGCGGAAGCGTTCGGCCTCCCCGACCGTATCGAGTGCGATCGCGTTTTCCGGTGCGCCCTGCACGCCGAAGAAGTGGGTCGTGCTGCCGATCGCGATCACGAGCGTGTCGTATTCCAGCTCGCGCGCCGGCAACAGTTCCGCGCCGTCGCTGTCGTTGAGGGGCGACAGCATGAGACGCTTCGCCGCGCGGTCGAGCCCGGACAGCTCGCCCTGCTGGAACTCGAAGCCGTGCCAGCGCGCCTGCGCCGCATATTCGAGCTCCTGCGTGAACGGGTCCATGCTGCCGGCCGCGACCTCGTGCAGCAGCGGTTTCCAGATGTGTGTCGGATTGCGGTCGACGAGCGTGACAAGCGCACGCGCGGGACGATTGCCGCGCGCGCCGTAACGATCGCCGAGCCGCGTCGCCAGTTCCAGGCCGCCCGCGCCTCCGCCTACGATGATGATCCGATGCATCCGATTCCCCCTTTGCGATTCGAAACTGCTGCCGCCGGATGAAGCAAACGCGATGCATTCGCGCCGTCCGGTGGATTAACCGGTTCGGACATCATCGATGTGCAGTTCGAAACACCTCGATGCGGCCGATCCGGAACGCGGGCGCGCCGCCCCGCGTCAATGACATGACTGACATGCATTGTCCGGGAGCTTGCGCGTTGACCACAAGCAAACCATCTCGATATTTGGCATCCCTGCAACAATATGCCGCAGGAAACGGGGCGCGCTCGGGGGTGCGTCAGTGTGCCTCTTCCCAGTTCGCGCCGGCGCCCACTTCGGCGACCAGCGGCACCTTCAGCTTCGCGACGCCGCACATCATTTCCGGCAATTTCTCGCGCACCAGCGACAGCTCGCTTTCGGGCACCTCGAGCACCAGTTCATCGTGCACCTGCATGATCATCCGCGACGCAAGCCGGTCACGCGTGAGCCAGTCGTCCACCGCGATCATCGACAGCTTGATCAGGTCGGCCGCCGTGCCCTGCATCGGTGCATTGATGGCCGCGCGCTCGGCCGCCTGGCGGCGCGGCCCGTTGCCGCCGTTGATCTCTGGCAGCCACAGGCGGCGACCGAAAACGGTTTCGACGTAGCCCTTCTCCTTCGCGGTCGCGCGCGTGTCTTCCATGTACTGCGCGACGCCCGGATAGCGGGTGAAATAGCGGTCGATATAGAGCTTCGCCGCGTCGCGCGTGATGCCGAGGTTCGACGCGAGCCCGAACGCGCTCATCCCGTAGATGAGCCCGAAGTTGATCACCTTCGCGATCCGGCGCTGGTCGGAATTGACCTCCAGCGGCGTCACGCCGAACACTTCGGCGGCCGTCGCGCGGTGGATGTCCTCGCCCTGCGAGAACGCGCGCAGCAGCGACGCGTCGCCCGAGATATGGGCCATGATCCGCAATTCGATCTGCGAATAGTCGGCCGACACGATCCGGTGGCCCGGCGCGGCGATGAACGCCTCGCGGATGCGCCGGCCTTCGGCCGTGCGCACCGGAATGTTCTGAAGATTGGGGTCGTTCGACGCAAGGCGGCCCGTCACCGCGACCGCTTGCGCATAATTCGTGTGCACGCGGCCGGTGGCGGGGTTCACCATGCGCGGCAGCTTGTCGGTATAGGTCGACTTCAGCTTCGACAGCCCGCGATGCTCGAGCAGCAGCTTCGGCAGCGGGTAGTCCTCGGCCAGCTTCTGCAGCACTTCCTCGTCGGTCGACGGCGCGCCGCTCGGCGTTTTCTTCACGACCGGCAACTGCAGCTTCTCGAAGAAAATCTGCCCGATCTGCTTCGGCGAGCCGAGATTGAATTCGCCGCCCGCCAGTTCGTACGCCTGCCCTTCGAGCTCGATCAGACGCGTCGCAATTTCGGTGCTCTGCGCCTGCAGGCGCGCATCGTCGATCAGCACGCCCGTACGCTCCATCTTGCGCAGCACGAGCGACACCGGCATCTCGATCTCGCGATACACACGCTCGAGGCCCGGCTCGCGCGCGACCTGCGGATACAGCGCGTGATGAAGCTGCAGCGTGATGTCGGCGTCTTCGGCCGCGTATTCGGCGGCCTGCGCGAGCGCCACTTCGTCGAAGCCGATCTGCTTCGCGCCCTTGCCGGCCACGTCCTCGTACTTGATCGTCTTGACGCCCAGATGACGCAGCGCGAGGCTATCCATGTCGTGCGTGCGATGCGATTCGACCACGTACGATTCGAGCAGCGTGTCGTGTTCGATGCCGTTCAGTTCGATGTCGTAGTTCGCGAGCACCTGTGCGTCGTACTTCAGGTGCTGGCCGACCTTCTTGCGATCGGCCGATTCGAGCCACGGCTTCAGGCGCGCGAGCACTTCGTCGAGCGGAAGCTGCTCGGGCATGTCGGGGCCGCGGTGCGCGACCGGCAGGTAGGCCGCCTTGCCCGGCTCGACCGAGAACGACAGGCCGACGAGCCGCGCGAGCATCGGGTCGAGCGCGGTGGTCTCGGTGTCGAACGCGGTCAGCGCGGCCGCATCGATCTTCGCGTACCACGCGTCGAACTGCTCCCACGTCTGGATCGTGTCGTATTCGCGCACGACGTCGGTCGCGATCACCGGTGCCGGCTCGCCTTCCGGCGCATCGGCGCCGCCGCCTTCCGCGGGTGCGCTGTCGACTTCGCGCAGCCAGGTCTTGAAGCCGTAGCGCGCGAAGATGTCGCGCAGCAGCTCGCGCGCCTCGCCGTCGCTCTTCAGCGATGCTTCGATCGATTCGAGATGCGGCGCGAGATCGCAGGCCGTCTCGACCGTCACGAGCTTGCGACCGAGCGGCAGGAAATCGAGTGCGCGGCGCAGGTTGTCGCCGACCACGCCCTTGATCTCGGCCGCGTGTTCGATCACGCCGTCGAGGCTGTCGTATTGCGACAGCCATTTCACGGCCGTCTTCGGCCCGCATTTCTCGACGCCCGGCACGTTGTCGACGGTGTCGCCGATCAGCGCGAGGTAGTCGATGATCCGCTCGGGCGGCACGCCGAACTTCGCGATCACGCCGTCGCGGTCGAGCGTCTCGTTGGTCATCGTGTTGACGAGCGTGACGCGCTCGGTCACGAGCTGCGCGAGATCCTTGTCGCCGGTCGACACGATCACGTTCATCCCGTGCTGCTCCGCTTCGCGCGCGAGCGTGCCGATCACGTCGTCGGCCTCGACGCCTTCGACCATCAGCAGCGGCCAGCCGAGCGCGCGCACGGCGCCGTGGATCGGCTCGACCTGCAATGCGAGGTCGGGCGGCATCGACGGACGGTTTGCCTTATAGTCGGCATAAAGGTCGTCGCGGAACGTCTTGCCCTTTGCATCGAACACGCAAGCGCTATACTCTGCACTGACTTCCTTGCGCATACGGCGCAGCATGTTGATGATTCCGTAGAGCGCTCCGGTCGGCTCCCCGCCAGGGCCACGCAAATCAGGCATCGCATGGTAAGCCCGATACAGATAGCTCGAACCGTCAACCAATAGCAGGGTCTTACCTTCCAGATTTCGTTCTTCAGGCATTATGAACAAGAGAAAAGTGATTCCGAGTCTGCGTTCGCTCGCAGATCAAGAACGCGCGACGGCCAAGAAGGCGCGCGCATCGTGGCAGATGTTCACGATTATGGCAGAGTTTATCGAGGCGACCGAGTACCTGTCGGAGATCCGCCCGGCCGTCAGCATCTACGGTTCTGCCCGCCTCAAACCCGACACGCCGCACTACAAGCTCGCCGCGCAAATCGCGCGCAAGCTGTCGGACGCCGGCTTCGCCGTGATCTCCGGCGGCGGCCCCGGCATCATGGAAGCCGCGAACAAGGGTGCGCACGCCGGCAAGGCGCCGTCGGTCGGCCTGAACATCGAGCTGCCGCACGAGCAGGCGGGCAATCACTATCAGGACATCTCGCTGCGCTTCCGCCACTTCTTCACGCGCAAGGTCACGTTCGTGAAGAATTCGGATGCGGTGATCGTGATGCCGGGCGGCTTCGGCACGCTCGACGAGCTGTCCGAAGTGCTCACGCTGATCCAGACGAAGAAGTCGCGCCTCGTGCCGATCATCCTCGTCGGCAGCGAGTTCTGGCAGGGGCTGCTGCAATGGTTCCGCGATCAACTGATTCCGATGGGCCTGATCAATCCGGAAGACATGGATCTGATGCAGGTGATCGACGATCCCGACCAGGTGCTGGATGCCGTGCTCGCGTTCTACGAGGACAGCGGCGAGGAAGAAGGCTCGGATGACGAAGATCATCCGCCGCGCCCGGAAGAAGACCGGATGTTCTATTTGTAACCGGTCAATGACGACAGCCGGCCCGACGGCCGGTGTCGTGCTTTTCAACTATGGACCTCGCGATCCGGCGGCCCGCCGGGCGTGATTTTGTAACGCGAGGTTAATGCCCGTTCGCCGCCGCGCGCGGTCGAATGTCAAATCCCCGCAGTCGGCGCTGCGCCATGTCGCGGGATCGCCCATACCGGCGGCCCGTCACTGTCAAATGGATGACCGGTCGCGCGCCTGCGCACCGCCAATCCTCCGTAATAATCACGACTCGCCTTTTCCATCGCGCGCCAGCACACTTCATCGTGTCGGCGCGGCGATCCCCCGGTGGAACGGTCCCCCTCGCTTCCATCGCGTCGCGCCGGCCCATTCATCACCCCACCACGGAAAAGAACATGCAACGCTCGCTGATCGCCCTCGCCTTCGCCGGCCTCGGCCTTTCGCTGTCCGGCCTCGCTCACGCCGTCAACGTCGACGTCAACATCGGCACGCCCCCGCCGGTCGTCGTCGCGCCCGCACCCGTCGTGGTCGCACCGGCGCCGGCGGTCATCGTCGGCTGGCACGGCGACCGCTACTGGGATGGCCGCCGCTACTGGGAACGCCGCGAGTGGGAAGATCACGAGCGTCATCGCGGTCATGGCGGCTATCACTGCCCGCCGGGGCACGCGAAAAAGGGCGAGTGCTGAGCGCCCAAGTACGGGGCCATCCGGCCTTCGTATCGAAACGAAAAGAACGAGGCCGCACGCGAACCCGGGTTCGCGTGCGGCCTTTGTCGTGACGGACGCCGTTGCGCGGTGTCGTTACTGAAACGCCACTTCCGCGAAGCTTCTCAGCTTGCGGCTATGCAGCTTGTCGAGCCCGTTCGTGCGCAGGATCTCCATCGCCTTCACGCCGATCTGCAGATGCTGGTCGACCTGCCCGCGATAGAACGTGTCGGCCATGCCCGGCAGCTTCAGTTCGCCGTGTAGCGGCTTGTCCGACACGCACAGCAGCGTGCCGTACGGCACCCGGAAGCGGAAGCCGTTCGCGGCGATCGTCGCGCTTTCCATGTCGAGCGCGATCGCGCGGCTCTGCGACAGCCGCTGCACGGGCTCGCGATGGTCGCGCAGCTCCCAGTTGCGGTTGTCGACGCTCGCGACCGTGCCGGTGCGCATCACGCGCTTCAGTTCCGCGCCTTCGAGCCGCGTGACCTCGGCCACGCCGCGCTCGAGCGCGAGCTGCACTTCGGCCAGCGCCGGAATCGGCACCCACAGCGGCAGGTCGGCGTCGAGCACGTGATCCTCCCGCACGTAACCGTGCGCGAGCACGTAGTCGCCGAGACGCTGCGTGTTGCGCAGCCCCGCGCAGTGACCGAGCATCACCCACGCGTGCGGACGCAGCACCGCGATGTGATCGGTGATCGTCTTCGCGTTCGACGGGCCGACGCCGATGTTGACCATCGTGATCCCGCTGCCGTCCGCGCGCTTCAGGTGATACGCGGGCATCTGCGGCAGGCGCGGCGGCGCGGTGCCCTCGGCCGGTTCGCCGCCGAGGTTCGCGTTGTACGTGACGACGTCGCCCGGCTCGACGAACGCGCTGTACTCGCTGCGGTACGCGCGCACCTCGGGGTCGTCGCTTTCCGTCATCAGCGTACGGCCGAGCTTCACGAACTCGTCGATGTAGAACTGGTAGTTCGTGTACAGCACGTAGTTCTGGAAGTGCGTGGGCGACGTCGCCGTGTAGTGGCGCAGCCGGTGCAGCGAGAAGTCGACGCGTGCGGCCGTGAACAGCGCGAGCGGATGCGGCTCGCCCGGGGCCGGTTCGAACGTGCCGTTGACGATACGATCGTCGAGATACGACAGATCGGGCGTGTCGAAGATGTCGCGCATCGCGAGCAGGCGGTCGCGATCGAGTTCGCCCTCGAGATGAATGCCTTCCGGAAAGGCGAAATGGATCGGAATCGGCTGCGACGACACGCCGATCTCGATCTTCACGTGGTGGTTCTTCGACAGCAGGCGCAGTTGCTCGCGGTAGTAGTTCGCGAAGAGATCGGGGCGCGTGACCGTCGTCTCGAATACGCCGGGGCCCGCGACGAAGCCGTACGAGCGGCGCGAATCGACGTGCGTGTTGACGTCGGTGCGGATCCGCACGAACGGGTAGCACGCGCGCACGTGCTCGGTGATCGGTTCGTGGCGGCGATAGCGCGCAAACGCATCGCGCAGGAAGCCCGTATTCGTGTCGTAAATGGCGGACAGCCGCGCAACGGCGGCGATCGGATCGTCGAAAGCCTCGACCGACGGGCTTTCGGGCGACAGCACACGGTGCCGGCGGCTCAAATCGTTCTTCATTTTCATCACCTCGTCTGATCCGACGACATTACCACGGAACCCCGTCGCCTTTATGGCTGCCCCTGCGCGCGCCAGGGCCGGATGGCGCGCAGTATTTGCTAAAATCGGTGGGTTCACTGGAGACTCATCATGAAGCCGCTCATTTTCGTCGCCGCTGCCGTCGCGTTTGCCGCCGCCAGCGTCGCTCACGCCGCCGGCGGCACGCCTGACGCCGACGCGCAGGCCCGGGCCGAGGCCAACGAAGCCGCCGGCCTGCCCGATCTCCGCAAGATCAACCGGCCGGGCGCCGAAGTCACGTCGAAAGTCGACTTCGCCGACATCCGCCGCACGCCGAGCTTCCACGAAAAGAGCAAGAACGGCACCGAAGTCACCGAGTACCGCGACCGCGGCAAGCCGGTCGAGATCGACGTGAAGTCGAACTTCGGCACGCGCTACCAGATGAGCTCGACGCCCGACACGTCGCCGAAGCCGCACGACGCGGGCATCCCGATCACGCGCCTGCCGTCGCTGAACCTGCGCTACTGATTCCGTGGCGTCGCGCACCGATCGCGCCGCGCCGCCCCTTCACCTGCTGTCGCGATGCACGCCGCCCGCGTGCCGACACCCTGACTGACGCATCCCGCATGGCCGTTTTCACCGCTGTTTCCGACTCCGATCTCGCGCAATGGATGCGCCACTACGAACTGGGCGACGTGCTTGCGTTCCGCGGTATTCCGTCCGGTATCGAAAACAGCAATTTCTTCCTGACGACGACGCGCGGCGAATACGTCCTCACGATCTTCGAAAAGCTCACGGCGCAGCAACTGCCGTTCTATCTCGACCTGATGCGCCATCTGGCCGCCCACGGCGTGCCGGTGCCGGACCCGGTCCCGCGTGACGACGGCGCGTTGTTCGGCGAACTGCACGGCAAGCCGGCCGCGATCGTCACGAAGCTCGACGGCGCGGCCGAACTCGCGCCGGGGGTCGAACACTGCATCGAGGTCGGGCAGATGCTCGCGCGTCTGCATCTGGCCGGGCGCGACTACCCGCGCAGCCAGCCGAACCTGCGCAGCCTGCCGTGGTGGCAGGAGAACGTGCCGGCCATCGTGCCGTTCATCACGGACGCGCAACGCACGCTGCTCGAAGGCGAGCTCGCGCACCAGGCCGGCTTCTTCGCGTCGGACGACTATGCGGCGCTGCCCGGCGGGCCGTGCCATTGCGACCTGTTCCGCGACAACGTGCTGTTCGCCCATGCGGCGCCCGGCACGGGCCACGAGGTGCGCCTCGGCGGCTTCTTCGACTTCTACTTCGCGGGCTGCGACAAGTGGCTGTTCGACGTCGCGGTGACCGTCAACGACTGGTGCGTCGACCTCGCGAGCGGCGTGCTCGACGTCGCGCGCGCCGATGCGCTGCTGCGCGCATACCAGACGGTCCGGCCGTTCACGGCCGAGGAACGGCGCCACTGGAGCGACATGCTGCGCGCCGGCGCGTACCGCTTCTGGGTGTCGCGCCTGTACGACTTCTACCTGCCGCGCGCGGCCGAGATGCTCAAGCCGCACGACCCCGGCCATTTCGAACGCATCCTGCGGGAGCGTATCGCGCATACGCCCGCGCTTCCCGAGATCCAAACCGCATGCAACTGATCGAAGTGCCCGCGAAAACGGGCTATGTCTGGTTCCGTCAAGGCATCTGGCTGTTCCGCCGGAATCCGCTCGCGTTCATCACGCTGTTCTTCACGTACCTGCTCGCCATTACGCTGGTGTCGAAGGTGCCCGTGATCGGCTCGGCGCTGCCGCTGGTGTTCATTCCCGGCATCGCGGTCGGTTTCATGGCCGCGTGCCGCGACACGGTGGCCGGCAAGACGGTGATGCCGACGATTCTCGTCGACGGCTTTCGCTCGTACGGCACCGTCGCGACCCAGCGGCTGCTCGCGCTCGGCGCGATCTACGTCGCGTCGATGGTGCTGGTGTTCGCCGCTTCGTCGTTCGTGGACGGCGGCGCGCTGTTCCATGTGATGATGGGCGCGGCCGACGAAGCGAACACGACGCCCGAGACGCTGGCCGCGCAAGGCACGCTCGGCGCGCTGTTCTTCGCGACGCTGCTCTATCTGCCGGTCTCGATGCTGTTCTGGTTCGCGCCGGTGCTGGTCGCGTGGCATGACGTCCCGCCCGCGAAGGCGCTGTTTTTCAGCGTCGTCAGTTGCTGGCGCAATCGCGGCGCGTTCGTCGTGTACGGCGCGCTGTGGTTCGGCGTCGCGCTCGGCACGTCGCTCGCGCTGTCGCTGCTGCTGCAGGCGCTCGGCGCCGGCGCGTATGCGCTGACGATCATGATGCCGGTGACGATCATCATCGTCACGATGCTGTACTGCTCGTTCTACGCGACCTATCGCGGCTGCTTCGGCGTGCAGGAACCGGGCGCGACCACGACGATGTCGGGCCGCTGACCCTTCTCCCGGCCGGCGCATGTCGCCGGCCATCTCGCCGTTTCTCGCGCCGGCTCGTCGCCCGGCGCGCCTTGACCTCTCCCCTTTTTCCGCTATCGACCCGCATCCGGTCGCCCCTGTTCAATCCGGTCTTTTGGGCGCAAAATAATTTGCGTACAAATCGTTCGCGCATCCGCCGCGTTTCCCCGAATCATGGATCGCCTGCCTCCGCTGCCCCAGACGCTCGACGAGCAACTGTGCTTCGCGCTTTACTCGACTTCGCACGCGATGACGAAGGCGTACAAGCCGCTACTCGACAAGCTGTCGCTGACCTATCCCCAATATCTCGCGATGCTCGTGCTATGGGAACGCGACGACATGGCCGTGAAGGACATCGCCGCGCGGCTCGATCTCGATCCGGCCACGGTCACGCCGCTGCTCAAGCGGCTGGAAGCGCTCGGCTACGTGGAACGCGTGCGTAGCGCGGCCGACGAGCGCGTCGTCAACGTGCGCGTGACGCCGGAAGGCCGTACGCTGAAGGATCGCGCGCGCTCGGTGCCCGCCGATCTCTTTTGCGCGATGCAGCAAACCCCCGAGTTCCTGATCAGGCTGCGCGCTGATCTCCAGCAATTGCGCGACGCGTTGTCGGCAGCCAACGAACGCTGACGTTCGAGCGCCGAGCGATCTGAGCGGCGCCATCGGGTTTTTCTTTCAAATTTCATTTGCACACTAATGATTTGTATTCTATATTTTGCTCGTGGCCGGCGACGCCCCGTCTTGCCGGACCGCTTTTCCCCCCTTTTCCGACAGGAGCTGCACGATGAACATTCTGTACAAGACCAGCGCCACGAGCACGGGCGGCCGCGACGGCCGCGCGGTATCCGCCGACCACAAGCTGGAAGTGAAGCTCGCCGCGCCGCGCGAACTCGGCGGCACGGGTGCGGAAGGCACGAATCCGGAGCAACTGTTTGCCGCAGGTTACTCGGCCTGTTTCCTGAGCGCGATGAAATTCGTCGCGGGCCAGAACAAGCAGACGCTGCCGGCCGATACGCAAGTCACGGCGGAAGTGGGCATCGGCCCGAACGATGCCGGCGGCTTCGGGCTCGACATCGAACTGCGCGTATCGCTGCCGGGGCTCGACAAGGCCGACGCGCAGGCGCTGGTCGACAAGGCGCACCACGTGTGCCCGTATTCGAACGCCACGCGCAACAACGTACCGGTGCGCCTGACGGTCGTCTGACGCGACGCAGGTTCAGCGGAATGCAAAAAGGGCGCGTGCGGCACCATGCCGCACGCGCCCTTTTGCGCGAATCGTCGAAATGGCGGGCCGGCAGGCCCGCGTGCGCCGCTTAGCGCGCGCCGAACGAATACGGGCGGTTCAGTGCCGCGTCGCGATCGATCTTGCGCATGCGGAATTCGAGATCGTAGATGTCGGTGGCTTCGGCCAGGTACGCGTCGGCGCGCTCTTTCGCGGCCTTTTCAGCATTCTTGGTCAGCATCAGGAAGAGGTGGCTCAGCAGGTACATGTTCGATCTCGCAAAGGTCTTGACTAGGGTTTTCCCGAATTATAGGGAAAACCCTAGTCTTTGGCCAGCATCGATCAAACGGTGCGTCGTTCGGTCGCCACAGTGCGACGATTGGTTTCGAAAAAGGCCCAGATCATAGCGCTTGCGTCGGGGCCGACTGCCGCGTGAAACGGCACGGCTTCGTCACCGCCGGCCCATGCGTGATCGAGCCCTTTCACGTGGCAAAGCCGCACGACCGGCTCGCCGTCGCGGCATACGTCGGTAATCCGGGCGCCCGTTTCGCGCGTCTCGACCCGCTCGCCGCCGCGCAACGCACCCCGGCTGTCGGCGAGCCCGTTCAGGCGCATGAACTGCACGGCCAGTTGGTCGGCATTCTTCGGCGCGACGACCCGATCGCCGTCGCCCTGGACGATCAAGGCCGGCATGCCCGGATACGCGCCGGTGTCGACCAGCGTATCGACCGCCGCCGCCGGGTTCTGCCGCAGGCCGCGCCGCATCACGTCCATCGCCGTGATGCCGGAATTCGCCTCGCCCAGCGCGGGGCCGGAGTGCAACGCGACCGCCGCGAAGCGGTCCGGATGGTGCAGCGCAAGAAGCGACGCGAGGCCCGCGCCAGCCGACAGCCCCGCGACATAGACGCGCGACGCGTCGAAGCCGTGCTCGTCGACCAGCGCGTCGACCAGCGACGCCACCGCGTCCGCCTCGCCCCGCCCCGCGCGGTCGGTGTCCTCATACCAGTGCCAGCAACCATGCGCGTGCGCACGCAGCGACTGCTCCGGATACAGCACCGCGAAACCGTGCTTGTCGGCCAACAGGTTCATCCGCGTGCCCTGCGCGAATTCGTCGACGGACTGCTTGCAGCCGTGCAGCATCACGACGAGCGGCATCGCGTCACGCCGGCGGCCGGGCGGCACATAGAGCCCGTACGCGAGGTTCTGGACGAGGCGGCCGAGCGCCGGCGCCATCGGATGTTCGCCGCGCGTCCATTCCCCCGCCGCCCAGGCGGCCGCGCGCGGCCGCACGCGCGATTCGCGCGGCTGGGACGGATCGGGCACGGCAGAAGAGGCCACGGCCTCGAGTGCATCGCGGGTGATGCGCTGCGCATCGCGCGCCGCTCGCTTGGCGACCGGAGACAGCATGCGTTTCATGCCGCCCAGCCACACCTTGGTCAGACTTTTGGTCATCGATCGGGCTCGCAGTCAGGAAAAATAGGGGCGCCATCAGAGCACCGCAACGGATGCATCGTTCGACTTTGTGCAATGCACCATAGCATTGTTTCCAGGATTTTTCCTGCGCGCCGATCGTTCCCGATGGTGCAAAAAACGGGCCCCATGCGGACGCGGCGCTATACTGGGGCTTCGTCGCTTGTATCCGTTGTAGTCGTTCTTCCCGGCTCGCGCGTTGATTTAAGCATTGTCCCCGCCTTCGTCCGCCCCCTTCCCGATGTTCGACCTGCCCGCTCACCTGTGGATCATGATCACCGCGTTCGGCGGCGCCGGCCTGACCTTGCCGCTCGCGATCACGATCGCCGTCTGGCTCGCGCTCGGCTACTCGTGGCAGCGCGCGGCCGCATGGCTCGGCGTGCTCGCGGCCGCGATCGGCGTGGTGGCGCTCACGAAGATCGCGTTCCTCGGCTGGGGCATCGGCATCCGCGCGTGGGATTTCACCGGGTTCAGCGGGCATGCGATGCTGTCGACGTCGGTGTATCCGGTGGCGATTTTCCTCGCGCTGATCCGCACGCGCACGCCGGTGCGGATCGCCGGCATCGCGCTCGGGCTCGCGGCCGGTGTCGCGGTCGGCGTGTCGCGGGTCGCACTCGCCGCGCATTCACCGTCCGAATCGATCACCGGCTGCATCGTCGGCGCGATCGCCGCGCTCGCGTTCATCGCCAGCTCGTGGCGCGCGGCGCCGCACCGCTGGTCGGTGCCGGCGGTCGTCGCGAGCCTCGCGCTCGTCACCGTGGCGCTGCACGGCCTCACGGTGCCGTCGCACCGCTGGGTCACCAAGGTCGCGCTGCAACTGTCGGGCCACGAGCGCCCGTTCGTCCGCGCGCGCTGGAAGGCCAATCCGAACTACCATCCTGCGTCGCAGCCGTCGTCGCTGCAGCGCACCCAATCGGCGCCGCATACGCTTCACGCGTGACGGGCGCCGCTTTCCACGTCTGACCGTTTCATGCGCACCTTCGCATGAGCAGTATGCCGAGCGTTATAACCCGCCCTATATTACGATTACGGTTTCCACCCATTCGAAACGAATCCCATGCGCTCAACCGTCCGTCCGCTTCGCCGCGCCCTGCTTCGCCTGCTGCCGATCGCCACGCTTGCCGCCGGGGTCGCGTTCAGCGCGCCCGCTTCCGCCGCCGACGAACTGGTCGTGTCGGCGGCCGCCAGCCTGACGAATGCATTCAAGGCCGTCGGCGACGCGTACGAGAAGCAGCATCCCGACACCAAGGTGCTGTTCAATTTCGGTGCATCGGACGTGCTGATGCAGCAGATCGCCAAGGGCGCGCCGGCCGACGTGTTCGCGTCGGCCGACCAGAAGGCGATGGATCGCGCGGTAAACGAGAAGGTGATCGTGCCCGGCACGCGCCGCGATTTCGCCGCGAACTCGCTCGTGCTGATCGTGCCGGCGGATAGCCGCGCGGCCGCGCCGACGTCGCTGAACGACCTGACCGCGCCCGGCGTGAAGCGCATCGCGTACGGCGACCCGGCCTCGGTGCCGGTCGGCCGCTACACCGAGGGCGCACTGCGCGCGGCCGGTGTGTGGGACGCCGTCAGCGCGAAGGGCGTGCTCGCCGCCAACGTGCGCCAGAGCCTCGACTACGTCGCGCGCGGCGAGGTCGACGCGGGCTTCGTGTTCGGCACCGATGCCGCGATCATGCCGGGCCGCGTGAAGGTCGCGCTGACGGTGCCAACCCAGACGGCCATCACCTATCCGATCGCCGTGGTCAAGGACAGTCGCCACGCCACGCAAGCGCAGTCGTTCATCGATTTCGTCGCGTCGCCGCAGGGCCAGGCCGTGCTGTCGACGTTCGGCTTCAAGCCCGCCAAGTGAGCGTATCGCGATGCAAGACGCCTGGGTCCCGCTGCTGCTGTCGCTGAAGGTGGCCGGCTGGGCGACCGCGCTCGACATCGTGCTCGGCGTCGCGGCCGCGTTCGTGCTTGCGCGCTGGCGCTCGCCGCTGCGCGACGTCGTCGATTCCGTGCTGACGCTGCCGCTCGTGCTGCCGCCGACGGTGCTCGGCTATTACCTGCTCGTGCTGCTCGGCCGGCACGGCGTGTTCGGCGCGTGGCTCGACACGCTCGGCATCGCGCTGGTGTTCACGTGGCAGGGTGCGGTGATCGCGTCGATGGTCGTCGCGTTTCCGCTGATCCTGAAATCGGCGCGCGCGGCGTTCGAGGGCGTCGATCCGCATCTGGAGCGCGCCGCGCGCACGCTCGGGCTCGGCGAAGGGGCGGTGTTCTTCCGTGTGACGCTGCCGCTCGCCGCGCGCGGGATCCTCGCGGGGGCGCTGCTCGCGTTCGCGCGTGCGCTCGGCGAATTCGGCGCGACGCTGATGATCGCCGGCAACCTGCCTGGCCGCACGCAGACGCTGTCGGTCGCAATCTACGCAGCCGTGCAGGCCGGCGACGACGCCACGGCCAACTTCCTCGTGCTGGTGACGTCGATCACCTGTGTGCTCGTGCTGCTCGCGACCGGCTGGCTCGTGCCGTCGCGCGCCCGGCGGAGCCAACTGACATGAAGCACCCGTCCCGTCCGTATCGCCGGCGCCGCCCGGCAGCGTGCCTGCCTCGGCGGAGGGTCGAATGAGCCTCGTCGTCGATATCCGCAAGACCTATGCGAACGCCGAGCGGCGCTTCACGCTCGACATGTCGTTCACGGCGGCGACGCAGCGCGTCGTGCTGTTCGGACCGTCGGGCGCGGGCAAGAGCATGACGCTGCAAGCGATCGCCGGACTGCTGACGCCCGACGAAGGCGCGATCGTGCTGAACGGCGAACCGCTGTTCGACGCCGCGCGCCGCATCGACGTGCCGACCCGCGAACGCCGTGTCGCGTACCTGTTCCAGGACTACGCGCTGTTTCCGCATCTGAACGTGCGACAGAACATCGCGTTCGGGCTCACGTCCGGGCTGCGCAACCCGCGTGCGAAAACGGCGCCGCCGGAGGTCGCGTACTGGCTGCGCGCGTTCGACCTCGAATCGCTCGCGGGGCAGTACCCGTCGCAGTTGTCGGGCGGGCAGAAGCAGCGCGTGGCGCTCGCGCGCGCGCTGGTCGCGCAGCCGCGCATCCTGCTGCTCGACGAACCGTTCGCGGCGCTCGACGGCGCGATGCGCCAGCGCATGCGTCATGAGCTCGCCGAACTGCAGGCGCGGCTCGACATCCCGATGGTGCTGATCTCGCACGACCCCGACGACGTCGCCGCCTTCGGCGACCAGGTCGTGCAGTTGAGCGAAGGACGCGTGCAGGCGAGTGCGCCGCACGCCGAGTGGCCGACGCGCGTCACCTGAACGCGCGACGCCGTGGTCGTGACCGTGGCGCTGGCCGCCACGTTGAAGCCTGAGAGACGCCGCGCCCGCGGCACATGCTGAAAGCGGAAACGAAGCCGGTGCGATGCAGACGAATGCGGCACCGGCTTCGCCCCGCCCCTGCGGCGAGCCGCGCTGCCCGCCCGGTCAGCCCGTCACCGCCAGAATCACGCTCGACGCCTTGAACAGCGCGATCGCGCGCCGGCCGGCTTCGAGCTGCAACGTGTCGACGCTGTCGTTGGTCACGACGGCCGTCAGCGTCCCGCCGCCGTCGAGCGCCAGCGTCACCTCGCTGTTCACCGCGCCCGCCGCGACCGCTTCGACGCTGCCGCGCAGCCGGTTGCGCGCGGACACCTTCAGCTCGGCCCCGTCATCGTCGACCGCGAGCACGACCCACGACGCCTTCACCAGCGCGCACGCGCTCGCGCCTTCCCGCAGCCCGAGCGCCTCGGCGCTTTCGTGCGTCAGCACGGCGACGACGGATTGCCCGCCCGGCAGCGCAAGCGTCACCTCGTCGTTGACGGTGCCGCGCACGATCGACGCGACCTTGCCGAACCACTGGTTGCGCGCGCTCGTCTTCATCCCGATCCGGCCGATCAGCGCCCAGTCGACGTCGAAGCCGGCCACGGCCGCGCTCGCGGCCTCGATGAAGCGGCGATGCTCGCGCTCGATCGTGCGAAATGCGGCGATCAGCGACGTCGCGCGCGGCGTCAGCGTCGTGCCGCCGCCGCCCTTGCCGCCCGTCGAACGCGCGACCAGCGGCTCGCCGGCAAGATTGTTCATCGTGTCGACCGCGTCCCACGCGGCCTTGTAGCTGAGGCCGACGGCCTTCGCCGCGCGCGTGATCGAACCGGTGTCGCCGATCGCCGCGAGCAGCGCGATGCGCGTCGCGCCGCCGAGCGTCTGTTCGCCGGCGCGCAGCCACAGCTCGCCGCCCAGTTCGAGCGGCCCGGCGGACGAGGAAGAATGCGGTGCGTCGGTCATCATCGGCATGCGTGCGGGAAACGGGCGGCCATTATAGGGGCGACGCGCGGCGCTCAGCCCGGCTTGCCGCCGAGCTTCGGCGCCCGCAGGCTGGCCAGTAGCGCCTCGGCGTCGCGTGCCGCCCGCTGTTCGAGCGCGGCGCCGTAGCCGCGCACGAAACCGAGCTGGTACGGCGGCGCCGCGAGTTGCTCGAGATGATGCAGCGCGACCATCGCGTCGTTCGCCTCGCCGAGCACGCTCTGTACGCGCGCCAGCGTCTTGACCGTCTCGTTGCGCGTGCGGCGCGACGCGAGCGACGCGAAGAATTCGAGGGCATAGCGCAGCCGCTTCGCATCGATCCGCACCCGATGGCGTGCCGCGGTGTCGAGCGACGTGAGCGACGGCGATGCGTAGAGATGACCGAACAGCCGCCGCACACGCTTGGTCGCGTGACGCCGCAGCGACGGCGCGTCGTCGCCATCGGCCGCCGGCAGCGCGAGCGCGCTCAGCCATTCGAGCCAGCCGAGCGTCAGCCGCGCATAGCGGGCCGAATGCAGCGCCTGCCGCAGCTCGACGCGCGCGGCCATCGACTGCGCGCGGGCGGCGTCGAGCGTGCCGTCCCAGTCGCTGCCGCCGCCGTCGGCCGCGATCAGCGCGGGCAGGCTCTCGGTCGCGAACACGTCCCAGTCGCGCACCGTGCCGAGCAGCGCGGCGAGCCAGCGCAGGTCGACGCCGAGCGTGTCCTTCCATTGACGGCCGGTGAAGCGCGGGAAGAAGCGCATCAGCGTGCGCAGGCGGCGCAGCGCGACGCGCATCTGGTGCACGAATTCGGGATCGTCGCGATCGAGCACGCCGCATTCGTTGCCGAGCCACTGCGCGGTGATGTCGCCGGACAGCGCGAACAGCGCGGCGCGCTGGGTGCGGATGCCGGTCAGGTCGACGGATTGCGCCTTGACCAGCGCGGGAGCCAGCGGGCCGCCCGCACAGGCGCGGTCGATCACGCTCGTCAGTTGCACGAAGGCGGGCCACGCGCCGCTCAGTTCGCGCGCCGCGGCAAACAACGCGCGCAGCGCGGCCGTGCGCGCGGCCACGGTTTCCCAGTCGGGCGCGGCCAGGCGCAGCTCGACGTGGCGCCGCGGCGGCTCGCCGCCGCCGTGCAGCGTGATGTCGTCGAGCGTCATTTCGACCACGACGCCGCTGTCGTCGGCCCAGCGCCCGCGCCGCCGTTCGCTGACGAGGCGCAGCGCCGACGCCTGGGACCGCGCTTCGTCGGTGTCCGGTGCAACGCCGCCGACGGCGGCCGATGCGTCGGCACCGGCTGCGGCACTCGGCGTGGGTATCGGCAACGGCGTCGCGACCGCGATCCCCGCGTGCTCCGCGTCGAACAGTTCGCGCTGCGTGACGCCGGGGGCGAACGTCGCGGTGCGCGAGGCGACGACCCGCGTGCCATGCGCGTTCGATTCGACCCACGTCCACCAGTTCGCGCCGGGACTCCGCTCGGCCTCCTCGATCTGGCACGGTGCGATCGTCACGCGCTCGTGGCCGCGCCGCATCCGGACCTGCGGGCAGATCCGCCACGCACGCACGAGTTCGGCGCCGAAGTCGCGCTGCGCGCCCCGGGCGCGGCTTGCGCCCTTGACCGGCCAGCCTTCCAGCGACAACGACAACACGATTTCCAGCACACGCGACATGGAGGCTCCTGCACATGAAGGATCGCCGGCGCATCGACCGCGCCGGCGTCGCTCGTGAAGCAGCTTCCATAGTACACGGCCCAAAACGGCGCAGGCGACGATCCGGCCCTGTCTCCCTGCGGCCGGTCAAGCCGGCACGTCAGACGGCGTATTGCGCGATGCCGTTGCCGAACGACCAGTTTTCCTTCAGCACCTCGACGAGACTGATGAATACGTCTTCCCGCCGCACGCCGGGCTGCTGCGCGAGGTTCTCGACGATCGTCCGGTACAGCGCCCGCTTCTGCTCGAGCGTGCGTGTGTTGTTCGCGGTGATCTGGATCATCACGAGATCGTCGCTGCGCTCGATATCGTAGTAATGACGGCCGAACACGAAATTCTCGGCCGCATGCTCGGTCACGACCATGAAGATGTCGTCCTCGGGTACGTTGAACGTCTGCATCAGCGCGCGGTGCACGCCGTCGACGAGGGCCCTGCGGTAGGCGGCCGGTTTGCCTTCGCGTACGGCGATACGGGTGAATGGCATGGTCTTGCTCCTGTCGGTAAGTGACGTTGAAGAACGAAACACGGCGTCAGGTTAGGCGCGCCAATCTATAATGAACAGTCATTGATGAATATTTCATTCATTTTCATTTGAAATGAAAGTACTCGATCTCGATGCCGTCCGCGCATTCGTGCTGGTCGCCGACCTCGCCAGCTTCACGCGCGCCGCCGATGCGCTCGGCACCACGCAATCGGCCGTCAGCCTGAAGCTGAAGCGGCTGGAAGCCCATCTCGGCAAGCCGCTGCTGGCGCGCACGCCGCGCGTCGTCAAGCTGGCCGCCGACGGCGAAAATTTCCTGCCGGCCGCCCGCGCGCTGCTCGACGCGCACGAGCATGCGCTCGGCGCGATCTCGACCGGCACGGTCCGCCTGTCGCTCGGCGTCAGCGAGCACGTCGCGGTGCCCGACCTGCCGGCCGTGCTCACGAGCCTGCACCGGCAGGATCCGGGGCTGTCGCTGGAAATGCATCTCGGCGCGTCGACGAGCCTGCTCCCGCAATACGACGAACGGCGGTTCGACGCGGTGATCGTCCGTCACGAGCCGGGCGAGGATCCGCCGCGCGACGACGGCACCCCGCTGTTCACCGAGCCGCTGGCCTGGCTCGCCGCGCCCGACTGGACGCCGCGCGCCGGCGAGCCGCTGCCGCTCGCGGTGCTGGCCGGCCCCTGCGGCGTGCGGGCCGCCGCGCTGCGCGCGCTCGACCGCGCGGGGCTGCCATGGCGCGAGCGCTTCACGGGCGGCGGGGTCGCGGCGGTCACGGCGGCGGCCGCGGCGGGGCTTGCCGTCTGCCCGCTCGCGCGCCGCGTCGCCCCGCGCACGCTGGTCGACGTCGGCACGAAATTCGGGCTGCCGTCGCTGCCGCAATCGCAGGTCGTGCTGTATTCGCGCGTACGCGACGCCCGGGCCGCCGCCGCGCTGCGCAGGTTTGCCGACAGCCTTGCAATCTCGGCGTAAACTAGCGGGCTTCGCCGCCCCGCAATCTCCAGACGAATGCCGATGAAGCCCGACGCCCGCAAGCACCTCCGCGCCAATCTGCTGATGCTCGCCGCCGCCGCGATCTGGGGTTCCGCTTTCGTCGCGCAACGCCTGAGCCTCGACGTGATCGGGCCGTTCCTGTTCACCGGGCTGCGCTTCCTGCTCGGCGCGCTTGTGCTGGTGCCGCTGCTGACGGTGAATGCGGCGTCGCGCGCGCAGCTCGCGGCCATCCGGCGCGAACCGGCCCTGCTGCTGCCGGGCCTCGCGCTCGGCGGTCTGCTCGCCGTGTCGATCTCGCTGCAGCAGTTCGGCCTGCAATACACGCGGATCGCCAACGCCGGCTTCATCAGCTCGCTGTACGTCGTGATCGTGCCGCTGATGGGCGTGTTCGCGCGCCACCGGATCGGCGCAGGCACGTGGTTCGGCGCGTTGCTGGCCGCGATCGGCCTGTATTTCCTCAGCATCGACGAACACTTCGCGGTGCTCGACGGCGACTGGTTCCAGCTCGCGGGCGCCGTCATCATCGCCGCGCACGTGATGGCGGTCGGCCATCTCGCGAAACGCCACGATCCGCTCGTGCTCGCGTTCCTGCAATTCGCCGTGTGCGGCATCGCGTGTCTCGCGGTCGGCCTGGCGGTCGAACCGGTCAGCGTCGCGATGCTGCGCGGCGCGCTGCCGACACTGCTGTACGGCGGGCTGCTGTCGGTCGGGGTCGGCTATACGCTGCAGGTCGTCGCGCAACGCGACGCGGCGCCCGCACACGCGGCCGTGATCTTCAGCATGGAAGGCGTGTTCGCGGCGATCGCCGGCTGGGCCGCGCTCGGCGAAACGCTGACGCTGCGCGCGCTCGTCGGCTGCGCGCTGATGCTGGCCGGCCTGCTCGCGTGCCAGTTGCTGCCGAACGGCGACGCACGGAAAAAGGACGAGGACGCGCTGCCGGCGTGACACCCACCGTCCCTATAATGGCGATTCGCGTGACTTCCACGCCAACCGCTTCCGACAGGCCTGCTCCGTGACGTCCACTTCCGCCGATCCCGCCGCCGACCTGCTGCGCGAACGCGCAGCGCACTACGCCGCCCAGGCGGCGCTGTTCCTGCGCGACCAGGCGCTCTCCATCGCGTCGCACGACCTGCGCAGCCCGCTGAATGCGATGCACAGCTGGGCCTACGTGCTCGAGCGCCAGCTCGCCAATGCCGATCCGAACCTGCAGCGCGCGCTCGCGGGCATCCGCACGGGCATCGACCAGCAGGTCGCGCTGATCGACGGCGTGCTCGACGCGCCGCGCGCGGAAACGCGCATGCTCACGCTCGCGCCGCGGCCGTTCGCGCTGCGCGCGCTGCTCGACGAGACGATCGCGCTCGTGCGGTTCGCGCTCGCCGACGCACGGCAGGTCGCGCTCGACACGACGCTGCCGGACGGCGAACCGTCGCTCGCCGTTGATCGCGAACGCGTCGCGCAGGCGCTCTGGACCATGCTGACGACGGCCGTCGAGGCCAGTGCCGCGGGCAGCCGCGTCGCGTTCGCCTGCACGCGCGACGGCGCGCAATTCACCGCGCGCGCCACCTGCACCGTGGACGCCGGCGTGCTCGTCGATCCCGCGCAGCCGCACGCGTTCGAATCGTTCGCCCGGCGCGAGATGCTGCGCGAGCGCGATACAAAACGCAGCGCGTGGACGCTCGCGCTGTGCCAGCGCGTCGCACTCGCGCATGGCGGCACGTTCGCTCACGACGTGTTCGCCGATGGCGCCGCCGCCACCCTCACGTTCTCGATTCCCTGCGAGGCGCCGGTGTAAGCCAGCGGCCAGCCGACACATTACAAATTCCTTTCCGGCTCTATACTGATGGGCCTGTCATAACCGGAGCGATTCTTTGTTACAGATCTTCGCGCTCATCGGCGCGTTGTTCCTGGTGGCCCTGAACGGGTTCTTCGTTGCGGCCGAATTCGGCCTCGTCAAACTCCGCGCGACGCGCGTCAAGACCCTCGCCCGCAAGCGCGGCCTGCGCGGGCGCATCCTCGGCATCGTGCATGGCCGGCTCGATGCGTATCTTTCCGCGTGCCAGCTCGGCATCACGCTCGCGTCGCTCGGCCTCGGCTGGGTCGGCGAACCGGCGTTCGCGCAACTGATCGGCCCGCTGCTCGACCTGATCGGCGTCCACTCGGAACGCGTCGTGCACCTGATCTCGCTCGTGTTCGCGTTCTCGCTGATCTCGTTCCTGCACATCGTCGTCGGCGAACTGGCGCCGAAATCGATGGCGATCCGCCAGTCGGAGAAGGTCGGCCTGTGGGTCGCGCTGCCGCTCTACGCGTTCTACTGGGCGATGTACCCGGCGATCTGGGTGCTCAATACCAGCGCCAACGCGGTACTGCGGCTTGCGGGGCTGTCGGCCGACCACGGCGGCGATGCGCACTATTCGACCGACGAGCTGAAGCTGATCCTGCGCAGCCGCCGCAGCGCGGCCGGCAATGCGGCCCAGCCGGCGCGCGGCACGTACAGCAACGACGAGTGGAACACGCTCGCGCACTCGCTCGATTTTTCGTCGATGACGGTGTCGGACCTGATGCGGCCGGCCCATGAAATGATCGGCCTGCGGCGCGACCTGCCGCTGCCCGACAACATGGAGATCGTCGCGCGGCACCGCTTCAGCCGCTATCCGCTATTCGAGGATGCGTCGCGCGAACAGGTGAGCGGGCTGATCCACCTGAAGGACCTGTTGCTCGCACGTCACGCGGGCGCCGCGCTCGAGGACCTGTCCGATTACGTGCGCCCGGTCCAGTACGTGAAGCCCGACACGCCGGCGCTCGAGCTGTTCCGCCGCTTCCGCAAGGGCGCCCCGCACTTCGCGCTGGTGGGCAACAAGGGCGAGAAGCCGATCGGCTTCCTGACGCTCGACAACCTGCTCGGCGCGCTGGTCGGCCAGATCCACGACGAGTTCCGCCAGGGCGATGCCGACTGGAGCCGCCTCGACGACGGCACGTTGATGGGCAAGGGCAGCCTGCCCGTCGTGTCGCTCGAACAGGCACTCGGCATCGACATCGACGAAGGCCGCGCGGAATCGGTCGGCGGCCTCGTGATCCAGGCGCTCAGCGACCTGCCGACCGAAGGGCAGCGCGTGTCGTTCGACCGCTTCGACGTCGTCGTGAAGAAGATGAACGGGCCGCGCATCGTGCTCGTGCGCGTCTATCCGAAGATCGCGAAAGAGGCCGACGAATGACGGCCGCGCGTCGCGTCGTCGCGCGATGAACGCGCCGCTGCCGCGCTGCTGCGTGATCACGCCGGAACCGGCGTCCGCGTCGGCGGCCGATCGGGCCGCGTTTCTCGACCGGCTGTCGGCCGTGCTCGCGCGCGGCGAAACGCTCGTGCAACTGCGCGTGAAATCGCTCGACGCGGCCGCGTTCGCCTCATTGGCAGCCGCAGCGCTCGCGCGCTGCGACGCAGCCGGCGCATCCCTGATGCTGAACGGCCCGATCGATGCAGCCGGCGTAATGCGGCTCGACGGCGCCGGCTGGCATCTCGACGGCGCCGCCTTGCGCGCCGTCGCGCAACGGCCGCTGCCGGCCGGCCGCCGCGTGTCCGCCGCGTGCCACTCGCGCGACGATCTGCTGCTGGCCGCGCGCGCGGGCGCGGATTTCGTCACGCTGTCGCCGGTGCTGCCGACGCTCAGCCACCCCGGCGCGCCGACGCTCGGCTGGGCGCAATTCGACACGCTGGCCGCCGAGGCCACGATGCCCGTGTTCGCGCTCGGCGGCATGACGCGCGCGCATCTCGACGAGGCGCGCCGTCACGGCGCATACGGCATCGCGGGCATCCGCGGGTTCTGGTAATTCTGCGCCTTCGGCAGCGCTGCCGGGCCGGACCGCGCCCGGCTCCGGCGCGTCACGCGTTCATCGCGTCATGCGTTCAGGTTCGGACGCATCCCGCGCCACGAACCGTCGTCGATGCGACGCACATCGTGCGTCAGCGCGTAGCGATTGACGTCGCCCGTCAGCCACGCGACGAGCGAATACGGCGGCAACTCCCCTTCATCGACCCGGTCGCGTGCACGCGCCGGCGTCTCGAACACCACCCGCCCTCGCGGTGCGTCGAACGGTACCGCCTCGGGCGACAGGTTCAACGCGATCGTCAACGTTTCGTCGTCGGCAAGCCGCCACGATGCGCACAGCGCGTCGGCATCGCCGTCGCCGTCCGCTTTCAGCGCACGTGCGTCCTGCGGCCGGCAATCGGACAGCCTTGGCGCGATCAGCTTCGCGCGCACCGCGAGCGCCGACTGCACGAAATGCGCGCGGTCGATGTCGCGCGCGGTTTCGTCGAAGATCAGCGGGATCTGCGGCGTGAGCAGCGACAGCGCCAGCCCGGCCAGACCGGCCGCCTGCCCGCGATCGCCCGGGGCGCCGTCGCGCCATGCGCCATCGGACAGGACGAGCGACGTCAGCGACAGGCCGCCGTCGGCGGCCATCCCGTCAGCCGGCGCGGCCGGCCGGTACGCCGCGCCGGCCGCGGTCAGCGCGCGGGCGAGCGTGTGAATCGACTGGTGCATGGAAATGCCTTCATGCGCCAACGTGTCGCGCCCCGTGAGCCGGTGCAGCGCGCGTTCGCCGCAGCCGTTCCACTGTGCGTCGAAATGGGTATCGGCGAGATGGGCCGGATGCCGCTCGCTGCCGAGCACGAGGTGGATCAGCCGGTCGGCCGGCACGGCGGCGCGCACGCGATCCGCGATCTCGCGCAGCCACGACACGCCGATCCGGTCGGCTTCGCGCAGGCGCAGCCCGTCGCAGCGGTATTCGTCGATCCAGTACAGCGCGTTGTCGCAGAAGAAATCGCAGACTTCCGGATGGTCGAGCGCGAGCGGCGCGGCCTGCAACGGATCGTCGCGCGTGTGGAAGAACGGCCCCGCGTAGTGGCGCAGCGCATCGGTGCCGCTGCCGAAGCGCGCGTAGTCGAGCTCCAGCAGCACCGCGAGACCGTGGCCGTGCGCGTCGTCGATCAGCGCCTTCAGCGCGTCGGGGCCGCCTTCGGCCGCGAGCGGCGCGAACGGCAGGCTGTCGTGCGGCGACGCGAGCAACTCCAGCGCGGTCACGCCGAGGCGCGCGAGCTGCGGCAGGCGGCGGCGCACGCCGTCGAAGCCGCCCACCGCGTGCGGGCGGATCGCATACAACGCGATGTCTTCCCACGCGCGCCCGTGCCAGAACGTATTGCGCCATTTGAACGCACGCGGATCGACAACCTCGCTCGGGCCGTTGAGCCCCTCGGGTTGCGAGCGTGACGCGGGATCGGGAATCGACACCGTATCGTCGAGACGATAGCGGTAACGTGCACCCGCGCCGCAGTCGACGAAGACTTCGAACCAGTTCGGGCCGGCGCTCGTCATCGGGACGAGCGTCGGGCCGTAGCCGGTATCGAGTTCGAGCTGGACGTGGGTGCTGCCGGGCGCCCATACGCGGAAATGCGTGCGCGGCGTCGTGCTGAGCGCGCCGCAAGGCTGCGCGCCAAACGGCAAACAATGGATGTAGTGCTGCGCGTACGGATCGTGCGGACAATCGGACATCATGCGCTCCTCGTGCGTACCGAGCGGCATGGCCGCGCCGATGGCGCAGCGCATCGGGCCCGGCATGCGACGGCCAGGCGGGAGAGAGAAACGAGTATGCGCCGGATTCGCCATCGCGATGCATCGTGATCAGACATTTTTAAATGCGAATCGACCCCGGGAAACCGGCCGGCGCGGGCAGACGAGTCGGGTAGTCGGCATACCGGAATGATCGCTCGCCTTGTTGCGCCGGCCGCGCGCCCCTACGCTCTGCGTCATGCCCGCGGACACGTCGTCCGCTTCCGAACCGAGGAACTCCGCCATGTCGCTTCCCGCCAGCGCCGCGAAATTCGATCCGTCGCGCGCGCACGAATACGCCGAGCAATCGCGCATCGCGCTCGCCGGCTACGATGCCTGCCACGAACTCGCCGCATGCATGCTCGCGTCGGCGATCGGCGTGCCCGATGCACGGATGCTCGTCGCAGGCGCGGGCGGCACGGGACAGGAAATCTGCGTCGCGGCCGCGCTCGAACCGGGCTGGCAGTTCACGGCCGTCGACCCGTCCGCACCGATGCTCGCGCTCGCGCGCTCTAACGTCGAAGCCGCGGGTTTCGGCGCGCGTACGACGTTCGTCGAGGCCGGCGTCGACGCGTTGCCCGACGCGCCCGCGTTCGACGGCGCGACGCTGATCGGCGTGCTGCATCACGTGCCGGGCGACGACGCGAAAGCCGCGCTGCTGCACGCGATCGCACGACGCCTGAAGCCCGGCGCGCCGCTCGTGCTCGCCGGCAACCATCGACGCTACGCGGACCACCCGCGCCTGCTCGACGCCTGGCAGCAGCGCTGGCGCATGAAAGGCGCCACGCCCGACGCCGTGCGCGCGCAGCTCGCGAAGATCCTGCAGGGCGCCGATCCGCCCGCGTCCGAGGACGCCGTGTTCGCGCTGCTGCGCGAAGCGGGCTTCGATGCGCCGCTGCGTTTTTTCGCGAGCCTGTTCTGGGGGGCGTGGATCGCGGTGCGGCGCGCATGACGGTTCGATGCGGCGCGCAACGGCACGCGCCGTGCGATTCGCGAACGCGCCGCATGCGCTCGGTATGATGTCGTTCCCGCTCCCTTCTCGGCCTCGACATGCTCACCGTCCATCATCTGAACAACTCGCGTTCGCAGCGCGTGCTCTGGCTGCTCGAAGAACTGGATGTGCCGTACGAGATCGTGCGCTACGAACGCGATCCGAAGACGATGCTCGCGCCGGCCGAATTGCGCGCGATCCATCCGCTCGGCAAGTCGCCCGTCGTGACCGACGACGGCCGCACGTTCGCCGAATCGGGCGCGATCGTCGAATACCTGGTCGAACGCTACGCCGACGGGCGCCTCGCGCCGCCGCCCGGCTCGCCCGAGCGGCACGACTACACGTACTGGCTTCACTATGCGGAAGGGTCCGCGATGCCGCCGCTGCTGCTCAAGCTCGTCGCGCAGCGGATCGCGCAAGCGCCGATGCCGTTCTTCGCGCGGCCGATCGCACGCAAGATCGCCGCGACGCTGCAGTCGGGCTTCGTCGATCCGCAGATCGCGCTGCATCTCGGCCATGTCGACCGCGCGCTGGCACGCACCGGCTGGTTCGTCGGCGACGGCTTCAGCGCAGCCGACATCCAGATGAGCTTTCCGCTCGAAGCCGCGACCGCGCGCGGCGGCGGCAGCCGGTATCCCGCGATCGCGCGCTTTCTCGACACGATCCATGCCC
Organism: Burkholderia sp. MSMB1459WGS; assembly: GCF_001534535.1. Classification (NCBI taxonomy): domain Bacteria; kingdom Pseudomonadati; phylum Pseudomonadota; class Betaproteobacteria; order Burkholderiales; family Burkholderiaceae; genus Burkholderia; species Burkholderia sp. MSMB1459WGS. The sequence goes on along the minus strand of NZ_LPMU01000044.1, from coordinate 189,169 downwards.
GGCCGGCCTACCGGCGGGCGCTGGAACGCGGCGGCCGGTACGACCTGCTCAAGTAACCGGCGTCAGTTCAGCAACCCCGCCGCGACGTTGATCGACAAGCCGAGCACGGCCATGTTGAAGTAGAACGACAGGACCGACTGCGCGAGCACCGAGCGCCGCGCGGAGCGGTTTGCGAGCGACACGTCGGCCGTCTGCGACGCGACCGCGAGCGTGAACGCGAAATACAGGAAATCCCAGTAATCGGGCTCCGGGTTCCGGTCCGGGAAACGGAGCGCGCGATCGCTGCTCGGCGAGCCGTAGTAGAGCCGCGCATAGTGCAGCGTGAAGATCGTCGGAATCAGGAACCACGCGCCGAACAGCGTCGCGCCCGTGATCGCGTAGTGGCTGAGTCCCGCGCTGAAGCCGACGCTCTTCGCGGTCGCGAGTTCGATCGCGATCGCGGCCACGCTCGCGACGGTCGCGAGGCACACGACGGTCAGCACGGTCGTCGCGTTTTCATCCTCGCGGATCGCGACTTCGCGCACCTTGTGATGATGCGCGGTGACCATGCGCACCCACATCAGCACCAGATACAGCCAGACCGCGCAATCCCAGCCGATCAGCGCCCGCGCGGTCGGGCGCAGCGGAAACGGCAGCAGCACCGCGCACAGCACGCCGGCGACGAACGCCGCGACCATGCGCGGCCGGTTGCGTAATACCTGCGGATAAAACGTCATCGTGTGATTCCGAAAGCAGATGGAAAGGGTTCGGCCGGTGCACCGCATCGGCGGGCAACGCGCCCCGATTATCGCCATTCCGTCGCGGCGTGGCGATGGGCGGGAGCGCCTAAGATAAGGGGATGACCGCCACCGCCCTGCTCTGCCGCCATCCCGCGAATACGACCGGCCGCGACTTCGTCGTCGGCGACCTGCACGGCTGCGTCGACGTCCTGCGCGCGCTGCTGCACGACGTCCGCTTCGATCCGGCCCGCGACCGGCTGTTCTCGGTCGGCGATCTCGTCGATCGCGGCCCGGCCTCCGACACCGCGCTCGACCTGCTCGACCGGCCGTGGTGCCACGTCGTGCGCGGCAATCACGAGGAAGTGCTGAGCCTCGTCGCGCGCGGCAAGCTGCCGCCCGACGCGTGGCGCGGCATCGGCGGCGACTGGGGCGCCGACCTGCCGCCGGAACGACTGCGCGCGTATGCGGCGCGCGTCGACGCACTGCCGCTCGTGCGCGTGATCGGCGACGGCGCGGCGCGCTTCAACGTGCTGCATGCGGAATTCTTCGGCTCGGACGCGGATCTCGATACGGGCAGTTATTCGCACGACGTACGCGAGCGGCTGATGTGGGGCCGCGACCTCGTCCAGGGGCTCGCGGATCCGGCGCGGCAGGCCGGATTGTCGCTGACCTGTACCGGACACACGCCGGTGCGTGCGCCGCAACGGATCGGCGCGCAATGGTTCATCGATACGGGTGCGTTCGCGCCCGCCGGCCGGCTCACGCTCGCCGAGCCGCGCACCGGCCGCACGTGGTCGATGACGCAGGCCGAAGCGCGCGAACGCCACGCGGGCGACTGGCCGCTGCCCTGACGCGCCGGCCGCCAGCGCCGCATCGCGCGACGCAACCGCCCGCCGCGCCGGCCAGGCGAACGCTAGCCGACCTGGTTCAGTTCGAACACCGCATCGACGGCCGAACCGTTCCAGTTGTACTCGAGATAGGCCGCATGCTGGCAGTCGCGCAGCAGCGTCGTTCGGAACGCAGCGAGACACTCGCCGCGCGGGTCGCGCACCGACGGATAGACGATCCCCGCGCCACCTGCACGGCGCACCGCGCGGCCGAATGCCTGTCCCGCGCTGTAGTCGACCGGGTCCAGCAACGCGGGATCGCGCTGCGGCCACGTACGCACGTCGGCGACGTCGCCGTGCGCGAACACGGTATAGAGCCGCATCTGCTGACGCATCGGCGGCTCCTTCGTCGCGGCGAGGAATAGCCCGCTGTGATAGCGCGTTTCGGCGATCGCCGTGTCGCGCGCGCGCGTGCAGTAGAACACGCCGTAGCTGCCGTCCGAAAAGCGGCTGCCCAGCGGATTCAGATGCGTGAACGCCGCCATGATCGGCCCCCAGCCCTGCCCGTAGCGGCGCTCGGCGGGCGGCACGAGATCGAGGGTGCCGACTTCGTTGCGAATGCGGTCGTTGGTCAGCGATTCGAGCGCGTAGAGCGCGTCGAAGTCGTCCGCCGACGCGACGCGGTCGAACAGGTTGATGGCCGGAAAACGGGTGGGAATCACGCGATAGGCGGGCGCCCAATCGACGGTGGTCGTGGGCCACCGGCCGACTTCGATCGGTGTCGTCACGCCCAGCCACCCCGCATCGCGTCGAGATATTGCCGGACGGCCACCAGATCGCCGACGTTGCCGGCCAGCATCCGGTCGAGTGCGCGCTTGCCGCCGAACGGCGCCGCATCGTTCGGCCGCTTGACCCACGCATCGGCCGCGGCGGGTTGGGGCAGCAGGATCTGCAACCCCTTGTAGATGCCGAGTAGCAGCGACAGCCGCTCGAGCGTATCGCGCGGCAGGCGCGCCGATTCGGGCGCGGCCTTCCACTTGAAGAACGTCGAGCGGCCCGGCGACCCGAGCAGCACGATCTGCTCGTCGATCGTCAGTTCCCAATCGCGCGCGATGTTGAAAAACGCGCGCAGGCCGGCCGCCGACATCTGCGCGACCGAAGCGTGCGGCACGGCGGAATGCGAATGGTACGCGGGCTGTGACATGATCGTTAGTCTCGAAACGAATTCACTAACAAGATTAGTCCATTCTCGTATTTTTGCAAGGGTCGCACCCATCGATCGCGTGCATGCATCCGGCAAATCGATATTTTTTGTCCATTCTGGACTCGTATTTTATTTTCTGCGTTAATGGCCGTGCGGACACCGCGTCACGGCGCGGATCGTGTCCGTGGAGACCGTGCCGCACAGAAACCGGATGCACCACGCCAAGGAACGCACCATGAAGAGACTGATTGCCGCCGTTTCGATCGCCCTGCTCGCGGTATCCGCAGGCCCCGCCGTCGCGAAGGACTGGACCACGATCCGCTTCGGCACCGACGCCAGCTATGCGCCGTTCGAGTCGAAGGCGCCCGACGGCAAGCTCGTCGGCTTCGACATCGACCTCGGCAACGAGATCTGCGCGCGCCTGAAGGCGAAATGCGTGTGGCTCGAGAACGACTTCGACGGGATGATTCCGGCGCTGAAGGCGAAGAAGTTCGACGCGGTGCTGTCGTCGATGTCGATCACCCCGCAGCGCGCGCAGCAGATCGGCTTCACGACGAAGATCTACAACCAGCCGACGCGGCTCGTCGTGAAGAAAGGCTCGTCGCTGCTGCCGACCGCCGAATCGCTGAAGGGCAAATCGATCGGCGTCGAACAGGGCACGACGCAGGAGACGTATGCGAAGGCCTACTGGGGCAAGCAAGGCGCGAACGTCGTGTCGTACCAGAACCAGGACGGCGTGTACGCCGACCTGATCGCCGGTCGCCTCGACGCGGCGCTCCAGGATGAAGTGCAGGCCGCGATCGGATTCCTGAAATCGCCGCGCGGCGCGAACTATACGTTCGTCGGGCCCGAACTCGTCGACGAAAAGGTGCTCGGCATCGGCGCCGGCATCGGCTTGCGCCAGGAGGACACCGACCTGAAGGCGAAGATCGACCGCGCGATCGTCGACATGGTCAAGGACGGCACCTACAAACGGCTCGCATCGAAGTACTTCGACTTCGACATCTACGGCGGCTGAAAAACGGCGTCGCGCGCGTACGGATGACCGCTTCCGTCGCGCGCGTCCGACCGCCCCTCCCCTTCAACCGGATGGCAACGGCGTCGAGCGGTGCGCCGTTGCATCGAATGCGCGTCATGTTGCGTCGTTTGTCGTGTTCGTCTTACGCGGCCCGCGGCACGACGCTTCGTCGATCGTTCGAATTCCCGAACAATCGCGTGAGGCAACAACGGGCAACGCGAGCGGACGCCGTACCGTTCGAATCAATAGGCGAAGACCGGACGTCGCGGTACCGGCGCGCGTGTACACATGCCCATGCGGATCGGGTTCGCGTGCAGGAAAGTACCGACCCGGCGCGGATGACCGGCAACCAGCCGGATCCGCCTCGCGCCGGGCGCGGAGAGATGGCCTGTCGAGGCATGCCTGTCGGCCGCAAGCGCGACGTTCGAGCGGCGATGTCCCGAATCACGGCGATCGCGGCCTGCGGGCCGCGGCGTGTGACGATCGATCATTTTTCTACCCCGTTTGCTGTCTGATGTTTGTTCCGGCAACCGGACGATGCCGATGCCCCGGCGATCAGACGACGACGCGCCGTGCTCGCCGCGACGCGGCCGCTGCACCGCGCGCGGCCGCCGCATCCCCGCGGACTGCGTCCTGGCCGGTACTGGAAGCTTTGGTTGCCTGACCGGACGGACCTCGCGTCGTCGACTCTCGCACGCCCTTCTTCGCAAGGACCGGGCCAGCGCTGCGCGAGCCCGGCCGGACAAGGGGGCGACCAGGTCGGCTCGCGGCCGCAGCGGGCGTGACGTACCGGAAGTTACGAAACTGAAACATCGGGGTCGCGGCACGCGTCGGCCGTGTCACGGCAGGGCCTTGCGGAATAAGGCTGAACAATGGAGCACGGAATTTTTACCGGCGACGGACCGGCCGGTCGGCCCGATTCGCCGCAGAAATCCGCCTGGCGGCCGACGCGAAACGTTTCATGCGCTTTACATGCCGCCGGCGGCGAGGCGCACCGCACGTCGCGGCTGGACGCCGGACGCGGCGGCCGATCGCATGGCCATACTGCGGCACCGCTTCACGCGCCCTCACGCTGCCCGCGCGACCCGCCCACGACGATCGGCCCAGCGCGCCGGGCCGATCCGCTTCGGCGTGCCGGCCCAGGGCTCGCCAGCGCGTGGAGCGTCGTCGCGGTCGTGCCGGGCGTGCCGCCCGTCACGTTCGGGCCGCACCGTCTGTGAACCGCTCGCCGAGCCGATTCGCACGCCGCTCAGCCGACCCGCTGATGCCCGGCGTCGTCCGACGGCGCGCCGTCGCTGCCGCCGTTGTCGCCGTTGTGGTCGCGATCGTTCAGCCCGTGCTCGATCATCATCCGATAGAGCGTCACGCGTGAAATGCCGAGTTCGGCGGCTGCCTTGTTGATCCGGTGGTCGTTGCGCAGCAGCGCGTTCTCGATTGCGGTGCGCTCGGCCAGCGCCCGCGCCTGTTCGAGCGTCACCGGTTCGGTTTCGCCGGGCGTGTCGAGCCCGAGATCGTGCGGCGTCAGCAACCGGCTCTCGGCCATCACGATCGCGCGCCGCACGCGGTTGATCAGCTCCCGCACGTTGCCGGGCCACTCGTAGCGCCGCATCGCGTCGAGCGCGGCCGACGTGAAGCCGCTGATCTTGCGGCCGCTGTCGGCCTTGAATTTCTGCAGCACGTAGTGCGCGAGGATCTCGATGTCCTTGCCGCGTGCGCGCAGCGGCGGCTCGTGGATGCGCAGCACGCACAGCCGGTGATAGAGATCCGCGCGGAAGCGCCCGGCCTCGACCGCGCCGTCGAGATCGACGTGCGTGGCCGAGATGATCCGCACGTCGACCGCGATCGATTCGTGCCCGCCGAGCCGCTCGATCTTGCCTTCCTGCAGGAAGCGCAGCAGGCTTGCCTGGCTTTCGACCGGCATGTCGCCGATCTCGTCGAGAAACAGCGTGCCGCCGTTCGCCGATTCGATCCGGCCCGCGCGCCGCTGGTTCGCGCCGGTGAACGCGCCGCGTTCATAGCCGAACAGCTCGGACTGCAGCAGGTGATGCGGGATCGCTCCGCAATTGATCGCGACGAACGGCCCCTTGCCGCGGCTGGAGCGCTCGTGAATCGCGAGCGCGGTCAGCTCCTTGCCGGTGCCCGACTCGCCCGAGATGAACACGCTCGCGTCGGTCTTCGCGACCTTGCGGATCGTGCTGAACAGTTGCTGCATCGCCTCGCAGTTGCCGATCATCCCGTGTTCGCCGATCGACGCCGCATAGGCGGCGCCGTCGACGCGATCGAGCGCGGCCATCCCGCGCGCATGGCCCAATACGTGCGAAATCCATTCGGACGGCAGCGGCAGCGTCACGTAATCGAAACAATAGCTGCGGATCAGTTCGCGCACGGCGGGGCCGATCATGATGCCGGCCTGCGCGATGGAAATCCAGCCGATCGCCGGCTGGCTCAGACACATCTTCAGCGCGGGATAGTCGCGCGACGTGAATCCGGTGAAATCGACCAGCCCGGCGGCCACGCTCACGCCGGAGGTCATGTTCTGCGCGGCGCCAGCCGTCTTCGCGACCGCGATCTCCCAGCCGAGCCCGCGCAGTTGCGCCAGCAACGGCTCGTCGGGCGTGCGCATGATCACGAACAGCTTGCGGCCGGCCTCGGGAGCGGTGACGGACACGTCCGTCATCTCGGGCGCCGCGTGCCCGTTTGCGTCGGGTGACCTTGCAACCATCGTTGTTCCCCGCTTGGCGTTGGTATCGCGCGCCGGCTCACGGCCGCGTACGACGGACACGATCGAATCGACATATTGGGCGTATTTCCGTCCGAATAAAATCCCCCTGCGCATGAATCGCGCCGGCGTCGACGTCGTCATGAACGGTATATCGATGCGGCCGGCCTCCGGCTAGATGGGTGTTATCCCTGTGGCGGGCGCCGCACGCGGCCGGAAAGGACCGGCGCCGCGCGCGCAAAGCCGCGCCGGTGCTGGCGCGAGGCATGGGTGTGGGACGGGCGCACGCCCGATCGGCGCACTGGCGCATGCGCGTGCAACCGGTGTGCCGGGCATGCGAACGCGAAGCAACCGGTTCCGGTTGATTTTCGTCAATCGTCGGAACAAGCCGGCCGATGCACGAACGCAACATGCGCGGCGCCCCGCCGCGCGACGAGCGACGAGCGCGGGCGGCCGGCGGGCGACGGACGGCCCGGATCAGCGACCCGACACGAGCGGCGCCGGCGCGTTCGCACGGCCGCGGCCGGCCGGCGTGCCGCCGTGTTCGCCGTAGGTGGCGGCCAGTGCGTCGACCCGCGCGAGATGGTGGCGATTGTCGTGATCCCACGGGTGGAAGCCCGGCCGGAAAAAACTCAGCCATTCGCCGGCGATGCGCGGGAACAGCCCTCGGCGCGGCCCATACAGGAACGCGATCGTCCGCAGCAGGCCGCGCACGTGATGGCCGGCGCCGCGATCGCGCCACAGCAGCGTCGCATGCATCAGGAACACGGTCGGCCAGAACGTCAGCGTCGTCAGCAGATACACGCCGATGCGGATCAGGTAGCGGCGCAGCCCCGGCTTCATCGCGGCGTTCCACACGTCGAACGACACGGCCTTGTGCTCGGTTTCCTCCAGCGCGTGCCAGATCCACATCTGCCGGTAGCCTTCGACCGAGCCGTCGAGGCGCGTCGGGTCGCGCAGCAGCCAGTCGGCGAGCATCGCCGTGTAGTGCTCGGCCGCCACCGTGTGCGCGAGCTGCACCGAATGCGGCAGCGTGCGCTTCATGTAGCCGAGCACAGCCCACACGCGTCGGTCGAGCTTGCGCGCGGGCAGCCGGTTCGCCTGCATCAGCTCGTTGTATTCGACGTGCTCGCGCGTGTGCATCGCCTCCTGGCCGATGAAGCCCAGCACCTGCTGCTTCAGCACGGGATCGTCGATCCGGTCGCGGTAGTTGCGCACCGAATCCATGAAGAAGCGCTCGCCGGCCGGAAACAGCAGCGACAGCGCGTTGAAGAAATGGGTCACGTGCGCCCCCAGGCCATGCCAGTCCTTCGCGCGTTCGACCGGCAGGTCGAAGCGCAGGTCGCGGCGCACCGGCATGATCCCGGCTGCGGTGACGGAAGCGGCTGACTTCATGTGTATCGTTCTCCTGTTGCCGAGCGGCCCGGCGCATCGTCGGACGCGGCCGGCGCAAGCCCGGGCGACGCGTCGCGCGCCGCCAAAATCCTGACATCGACAAATGTAACGATAGGCCGCGCGCGCCGGTGCACGCAAGCCGCGCGGTAGATGCGCGCTTCCAAACAGGGCACGGTCGGAAAGGCGGAAAAAACGGCGCTCGAACGACGCTCGGCCGGCTGGCGATTCGAACGCGCCGGCGCGCGAACGGGCGAGGTGGCGCGTGCGGCGCAGCGCCCCACCATCGGCCCGCCAGCCCCGTGCGCCGGGCATCTCGCCGCGTCCGGCAACGGTCGCCCGGCATGCGGCAACACATGCCGGGAGCGTCGATTCATACGCGTGGCGCACTGCCGTGGTGCAACCTCGGCCCCGCGGCTCGCGGAAAATTCAAACGCGCGTTCCAATTGCGGATCGGTTGATCGCGCGCGCGGCGCCCGCCGCGCTCGCCGACACGCGTACGACGGCACGAAATCCACGCGCGCCGGGCCGCTGCGCGCTCGCCTACAATAGCGGTTTCACGCAACGCTCTTTCAGGAGAAATCATGTCCGTCATCACGACCGAATCGGGCCTCAAGTACGAAGACCTGACCGAAGGCACCGGCGCGCAAGCGCAAGCCGGCAAGACCGTCAGCGTCCATTACACCGGCTGGCTGACCGACGGTCAGAAATTCGATTCGAGCAAGGATCGCAACGACCCGTTCGCGTTCGTGCTCGGCGGCGGCATGGTCATCAAGGGCTGGGACGAAGGCGTGCAGGGCATGAAGGTCGGCGGCGTGCGTCGCCTGACGATCCCGCCGCAACTCGGCTACGGCCCGCGCGGCGCAGGCGGCGTGATTCCGCCGAATGCGACGCTCGTGTTCGAAGTCGAACTGCTCGACGTCTGACCCCGCCTCCGGCCGTTTCCCTCCCGATGGAACACATCGCCTCGCCTGCCATCGCGCTGCGCCGCTACGCCACGTGCGAAGCGTCGGACGTGCACGACTTCCACCAGGTCGTGCTCGGCGTCGATGGCGCGATGGTGATGGCGGTGGACGGCATCGGCCGGCGCATCGACCGGCACGCGGCCTGGCTGATTCCGGCCGGCGCGCGCCACGACTACGCGGGCCTCGGCGAGAATCGCCAGCTCGTGATCGACCTGCCCGCCGCGTCGCTCGCGGTACCGCAGCGGCTGTTCGACCATGCGCGCGCCGTGTCGATCGACCCCGCGCTCACGTCGCTCGTCGCGCAGATCGCGGCGGCCGCCGCACAACACGATACGCCGGCCGGCGACGCACGGCAGGCCGCCGCGCACCGCTTTCAATGGCAGGCCGCCGCGCGCCTGTGCGACGCGCTGCTCGACGATGCGGGCATCGCCGCGCCGGCGTCGGGCCTCGATTTCGCGCGCATCGACCGCTGGCTGCGCGCGCGGCTCGCCGAACCGCTGCGCATCGCCGATCTCGCCGCGCACTGCGGCTACGGGATGCGCCGGTTTCATCAACTGTTCGTCGACGCGTTCGGCGAAACGCCGCATCGCTACCTGCAGCGGCTGCGGCTCGACGCCGCGGTCGTGCTGCTCGCCGACGGCCGGCATTCGCTCGTCGACATCGCGGGCAGCGTGGGCTTCGCGGATCAAAGCACGTTCACGCATGCGTTCACGAAGCGCTTCGGCGTGGCGCCCGGACGCTGGCGCGGCGAACGGCATTGAGCGCAGTCGCGCGCTGAATACGCATCGACGCACGTAGCCGGCGGCACGCGGATCGGCATCCGTATCGACGCTTCGCGTCCCGCTGAAACATCGCCTGTCCGTCGCCGCCTACGATGGGCGCATGGATACGACCGCACCATCCCCCGCTTTCCCGCCCGCGCTGGCGCGCGTCGTCGCCGCCGTCAACATCGTTGCGGATCGAAACCGCCGAGTCGGTCATGCTGCTGCTCGCGGCCGCGCTGCTCGCGACCCGTGTGCGGGCCGCTGCGCGTCGCGGCGCGTCCCCGGCAACTCGTGCGACGCCGCCGGCCGATCGCGCGCGTGCGGTCATGCGTCGCCGGGGCGAGGTCGGATCGGGTAACGCCAACGAAAGAAGATCTTCGTGAATCGACTCGCGTAGCCGGCCGGACCGCGCTCGTGCTTCCACGCCGAATGCCATCCGACGGCGCAACCGGCGCGCATGACGCTCACCGACGCGCCGTGCCCGCTTCGTCACCGATCTTCTTCACGACGGTCTCGGCCGCCTTCAAAGGCCGGCCGTCGTCGTGCCGCAGCGCGAGCTTGCGAATCGCGCGCCCGGTGCCGCGGTCGATCAGCATCGAATGCGGCTCGCCGCGCGCGAACAGGTTGGCCTCGCCCCACTGTCGCAGCATCACGATGACCGGAAACAGCCCTTCGCCTTTCCTGGTCAGCACGTACTCCTGATACGCGGTGCCGTCGGAGGCCGGCACGACGTCGAATACGCCCGCGTCCACCAGCATCTTCAGCCGGTCGGACAGGATGTTGCTCGCGACGCCGAGGCTCGCGCGGAAATCGCCGAAGCGGCGCACGCCGTCGAACGCGTCGCGCACGATCAGCAACGCCCAGCGATCGCCGACGATATCGGTCGCGCGCGCCACCGGGCACGGCGAATCCGCAAGACTTTTCTGCCTGGCCATGTTCCTCTCCGCAATCGCGCCGGGCCGCCTTCGCGGGCCGGCGGACCATCCGTGCACGGGCCCCACGCCCGCCGTCAAACAGGTTGCATTTTAAAACTACTTTCCCTACACTCCAAACCAGTTTCAAATTGCAACTACATTGCATGAGGAAACCCATGGAATCGTCCTGCCATTCCGGCACCGTTGCATCGAACGCGCCAACCGGCGCGATCCCTCCGGCCGCGAGCGGCCGCCTGTCGTCGGCGCGCGTCGCGCTCCTGGCCGTCTGCTGCGCGGCGAGCGTCGCGAACGTCTACTACGCGCAGCCGCTGCTCGATTCGATCGCGTGGGATTTCGGCGTGTCGCAAGCCGCGGTCGGCGGCGTCATCACCGCGACGCAGCTCGGCTGCGCGCTCGCGCTGCTGTTCGTCGTGCCGCTCGGCGACCTGCTGAACCGCAAGCGTCTGATCGCCATGCAGCTTGTGCTGCTGAGCGCCGCCTGCATCGGCGTGGCCGTGGCGTCGACACGCGTCGCGCTGCTGGCCGGGATGGTCGCGGTCGGGTTGCTCGGCACCGCGATGACGCAAGGGCTGATCGCCTGCTCGGCCACCCTCGCCGGCGCAGGCGAACGCGGGCGCGTGGTGGGCGCCGCGCAGGGCGGCGTCGTGGTCGGGCTGCTGGCCGCGCGCTCGCTGGCGGGTGTCGTCACCGACATCGCGGGATGGCGGGCGGTCTATCTCGTGTCGGGCGGGCTCGCGATCGCGATGCTGGTCGTGCTGTCGCGGCTGCTGCCGGACCGGCACGAACCGCGCGAACGCATCGGTTATGCGGCGCTGCTGCGCTCGATGGTGTCGCTGCTGCGCGACGAACGCGTGCTGCGCGTGCGCGGCGCGATCGCGCTGCTGATGTTCGCCGCGTTCAGCATCTTCTGGAGCGCGCTCGTGCTGCCGCTGAGCGCGCCACCGCACGCGATGTCGCACACGCAGATCGGCGCATTCGGCCTCGTCGGCGCACTGGGTGCGGCGGCCGCCGCCCGCGCGGGCCGGCTCGCGGATCGCGGGCGCGGCGAAGCGACGACCGGCGCCGCACTCGCGCTGCTCGCCTGCTCATGGCTGCCGCTCGCGTTCGGCAATACGTCGATTGCGCTGCTGATCGTCGGCATCGTGCTGCTCGACGTCGGCGGACAGGCCGTGCACGTCGTCAATCAGAGCATGATTCTCGGTGCGCGGCCCGACGCGCATGCGCGGCTCGTCGGCTGCTACATGCTGTTCTATTCGGCCGGCAGCGGGCTCGGTGCGATTGCGGCGACGATGATGTATGCGCGCGCCGGATGGACGGGCGTCTGCGGGCTCGGCGCGGCGGTGAGCATGGCCGCGCTCGGCGTATGGGCCGCGACGCTGCGGCGCGCATGATGCGCGCGGGTCATGCGGATCGAACGGAAAAAGCCGGCGCGCCCTCGGCGGGCGTCCGGCACGCGAACCGGCCGCGCACGCACGCCCGTCGGGCTTGCGGTTCGGCGCGTGCGGGGCGCGCCGCAGACGTTCAGCCCGCCGCCCGGATCGCCTCTTCGTAGACGCCGGCCACGCGCCGCGCGATCACCGCGTTGTCGAAATGATCGCGCGCATAGCGCTTGCACGCGGCCTCGTCGGGCAGCGCGATCGCACCCGACAGTGCACCGCCGAGCCCTTCGGCGATCGCATCCGCGCCCGTCGACGGCAGCACGAGATCGTTCGACAGCCCGGCGACCGCCTCCGGCAGCCCGCCGACCGGCGTAACCAGCACCGGCGTGCCGGATGCCAGCGATTCGACGGTGATCAAGCCGAAGCCCTCCAGCGCGACCGTCGGCACGACGCTGACCGTCGCCGCGCGGTACAGCGCCGCGAGATGGTGGTCGGGCACGAAGCCGAGCAGCTTCACGTTGTCCTGCAACCCGGCTGCGTCGATGCGCTGCTGCAGTTCCTCGCCGATCTTGCCCTTGCCGGCGATCAGCAGCAGGATGTCCGGGTGACGGCGCTTGACGAGGCCGATCGCGTCGATCAGGTCCTCCAGTCCCATGCGCCGCACGAGCCGGCGCACGGCCAGCACGATCGGCCGGTCCTGCGGCAGTTGCAGCTTGTGCCGCGCCTCGGCGGGCGTGAGCGGCGTGTCGAACTGCGCGGTATCGACGCAGCCGGGAATCACGCGCACGCGCGACGGATCGATCCCGTAGCGGTTCGTCAGGATCTGGCCGAACGCCTGCGACAGCACGATCAGCCGCGACGAGCGCGTATAGACGGCCTGTTCGAGATAGCGCTTCGCACGCTGTCCGAGCGACGCGGCGCCCTCGACCTGGCTTTCGTCGGCCCACGGCCCCTGGAAGTGCGAGACCTGCGGAATCCCGCGCGTCACGTCGAGGCCCGGAAACGTGTACAGCGCGAAGTGCGACGAAATCACGTCCGGCCGCTCGCTGCGGATCTCGTCGCGCAGCGCGCGCCGCGCGGCGAGCATCCGGCGCGCGAGCGGCTGCGACGCAGGCCCGAAGCCCTGGATCGCCCCGCCCGTGTCGTCGGCGACCTTCGGCGAGCCGGCGACGAGCCCGCGCACCTCGACGCCCGCGCCGGGCAGCGCGCCGACGAGCGAGTAGTACATCCGGTCGAGGCCGCCCGCGCGTTCGGGGAACCAGTGCATGCCGATCTGCAACGATTTGATCGGCCGGGAAGATTGGGACATCACGGTTGCTCCTGCGTGATCGCATGCTCGGCCCGCTCGAAGGCGGACGGCTGCGTGGGTTGGCCGATGCGCCGGTAAAGCGCGACGTACTGGGCGCCCATGTGCGCCCAGCCGAAACGGGTCATCAGTTCGCGGGCCGCATCGCCCATCGCGCGACAGGTGTCGCGCGACGCCGCGAGCGAGCCGATCGCCTGCGCGAGCGCGGCCGGATCGTCCGGATCCTCCAGCACGATTCCGCATTCGCGCGTGATGATTTCCGCGCCGCCCGCCGTGCGCGCGGTGACGACCGGCAGCCCGGCCGCCATCGCCTCCAGCAGCGACAGGCTCATCGCTTCGTAGCGCGACGGAAAGACATATGCGTCGACCGAGCGCATCAGCGTCGGCATGTTCTTCACGAGACCGAGGAAATGCACGCGCGAATCGATGCCGAGCGCGCGCGCTTCGTCGGGATACGGGCTGCCGGGCAAGTAGCCGGCCACCGCGAGATGAACGTTGGGCGGCAGCTTCGTCAGCGCCTTCAGCACCGTGCCGAGGTTCTTGCGCGGCGTGCGCAGGTCGCCGACGAACAGCAGCAGGAACGCGTCGTCCGGCAGCTTGAACGACGCACGGTCGGCCTGCGCGCCGGCGAACGCGCTGCCGTCGACGCCGTTGTAGATCACGCTGATCTTGCGGCTGTCGATGCCGAGCCCGGCGATTTCGTCGGCCACCTTCTGCGACACGGCCGTGATCGCGCTCGAGCGCCGGTAGGCCCAGCGCTCGAGCGCGGTGTTCACGCGCGTATAGACGTACTGGTAGGCCGACCACATCCCCTTCGTCAGCCCGAACGGATAGTACGGACTCTTGAACCAGCCGCCGTGCACGAAGTGCGCGGTATTCACGTCGGCCTTGATCCATGAAATGAAGCCGTTCACGTGCAGCACGTCGTATTCGCCGCGGTGCGCGCGCAGCCATGCCGCGCTTTTCAGCGCGAACACCTGCTGCTTGACGAGATTCGACGGCCAGAAGCCGCCGACCTTCACCGGCACCCAGCGCACGCGCGGGTCGGCCAGCAGCTCGGGCGCGACATGCGACGCGACCAGCGTGACCTCGTAGTTTTCGGCCAGCGCCGCGCGCGCGATTTCGTAATTGACGCGGCCCTGCCCGTCGTTATGTCGCACGACGTGCGTGACGATCGCGATTCTCAATGGTCGCCTCCCCGTGAACGCGCGGCGGCCAGCAGGCGTTGCGCCTTCTGCCAGTGCGCCGCGGCAAGTATCGAAAAAATGGCCGTGAACATCAGCAGGCCGCCGGTGCCGATCAGCGAGTTCGTGAACACGAGCATCGCGAAGGTCGACAGGCACAGGCTCAGGCACGCGCCGACGAACTTGTCCTTGCGCAGCTTGAACGCCGCGCGCAGCGTGCGGCCGAACAGCATCACGACGCCCGCGAGATACAGCAGCGTGCCGGGCCAGCCGAGCACGAACGGCACGTTCATCACGCCGCTGTCGAAGCTGCCGTACTTGCCGAGCTCGCCGCTGTCGCTCGACAGCTTCGTGGACGCACCGGTCGCGCCCATCCCTTCGCCGGCGACGTCGGTGAATGCCGTCTGCGCGAAGGTCGCGTAGAACTTGTTGCGGTCGTCGTAGCTGCGGTCGTCCTTCAGGTTCGCGATCGACTGCAGGCGCTGGCCGAGCCGGTCGGCCACCGGCCCGACGGTCAGGAGCGGCACGCACAGCCCGACCAGCACGACGCCGCTGATCAGGATCCGCATCCGCACGCGGTTGCTCGATTGCACGAGCTGGATCGCGAGGGCGATCACCCAGCCGCCCCAGGTCGAGCGCACGAGACACAGCGCGAACGACACGAAGCCCGCCGCGCCCGCGAACCAGCGGATCTTCTGCGGCGCGACCAGCACGAACACCAGCGCGCCCATCATCGCGAACGCGAACGGCCCGGACGAATTCATCGTGCTGAACACGCGCACGCCGTACGGCACCGGCTCGCCCTGCGAACCCATCTGCGAGCCGACCATCCACAGCACGTCCCACTGCGGCATCACGAAATACTGCACGACGCCGTACACGCCCATCACGAGCATGCCCCACATGAAGGTGGAGAGCAGCACGTCGCGGTACTCCGGATAGTTGCGCGCGTTCACCATGATGTGAAAGCCGATCAGGATCGGGTACAGCCAGTTCGCGAGGTCGTAGGTCGCGGCCATCACGCCGCTCGACACGATCCCGACGAGATACGCATACACGAGCCCGAACAGGATCAGCAGCACCGGAATCCCGCGTCGCTGCGCGAGCACGCGGTAATGCCTGAGCAGCCCGAAGCCGGCGATCATCGTCACCGCGAGCGGCGCGACCTGGATCAGGCTCGTCGGCGTGAACGCGCCCTTCGACCAGTCGGCCAGGCGCCGCACTTCGGGGCTCAGGAACCACACCCACCACATGAAGCCGACATAGCGCGCCGGGCTCTTGAAATACAGCCAGACGCCCACTCCGATGGCCAGCACCGGGAACGCGAGCGTCAGCACCTTGCCCTGGTGGACGGCGATCAGCGCGGCGGTGAACGTCCACAGCCCGGCCTGCCCGGCCCAGTGCTTCGGCTCGGCGAACCGGCTGCGGGTGCGCGACGGCGCGCGTTCGGCGGCAATCGTACTCATCGATGCGCGCTCACTGCGACGAAGGACGCGAATCGGCGAGCGGCATCGCCACGCCAGCCGCCGCGGGTGTGCGGCGCCGGCGCAGCATGTCGCGCGTGATCCGCACGTGCTGCTCGGCGAACGCCTGCGTGGTCAGGTCGCGTTCGCGCAGGCACGCGGCGGCCGCACGCGCGCAGTCGAGCGCCGCCACCGGATCGGCGACGAAGCGATCGGCGGCCTGGCGCATCGCCTGCGCGTCGAACGCCGGCACATAGGCGGCCGTATCGTGCGGAAAGTAGTCGCTCAGGCCGCCCACGTCGGACACGATCATCGGCTTGCCGACGGCCGCCGCCTCGAGCATCACCGTGATGCCCGACGCGTGGAAATTCGGCCGCAGCGGCACGACGATCACGTCGGCCCACGCGTACAGTTCGTGCTGCTTCGCGAGCCCCGCCGCCGGGCCGATCTTCACGTTCGGCGCGTGCCACTCGCGCGGCACGCGACGGCGCGTCGCGAGCCGCACGTCGTAGCGTTCGTCGCCGCCGAACGCGGCGAGGAACGTGCGCCAGTCGCGGTCGCGGTCATTGCCGATCGCCGCGATCCGCAGCGGCCGGTTCGGCTTCCATTGCTGCGGCTCGACCGGCGGGAAATCCTGCGTGTTCAGCCCGTAATAGACGAACTCGGCTTCGCGCCCGAGATAGCGTCGGCACAGGTCGGCGTTGTCGCGAGCCAGCGTGGTCAGCACGTCGGCGCGCGCGAGCAGCTTGCGGTAGAGCCAGCGGCGCGGGCCGCCGAAGCTGTTCCATTTGTCGAACAGCCACACGCTCTGCGCGAGCAGCAGCGGGCGCTTGCCCTGCGCGCCGGCGAGCTTCAGGATCAGCGCGGCGGCCAGATGCTCCTGCTCGGTGTGGGTCCAGATCACGTCGGTATCGAGCAGCGCCGCGCGGTTGCGCCACGCATGCACGACGTCGAAGCCGAGCGCCGCCTTCAGCGCACGGCGCGCGACGCTCACGACGCGGTTCTCGCCGCCGTCCTGCGAATAGGTCAGCCGGAATTCGTCGGATTCGGCGTGGTGATAGCCGTACAGGCAGCCGATGTTGTCGCCTTTCCGGTAGGTACGCGGATCGGCGCCATAGAACAAATGGACGTGAACTTTCGTTGCATCCTTCGTGGTCATGCGAGCCCTCCGGGCGTGGCCGCGCGCATTGTGCGCAGGCCGTTCAAGACGTCACCGGCGGCATCGCCGCACGATGGGGGGCGAGATTCGTGCGGCGCGCATCGCGTGCGCCGCGGCGCACCGCGCGCCAGTGCGCGAGCACGCGAGCACGCCGCGCGGTGGGCAGCGACAACAGCACGTGCGCGAAGCCCGGATAGACGCGCGTGCCGATCAGCGTCCACCACCACCACGCGATCTCCCGCCGTACCGGCGGCAGATGCTCGCGCAGCGTCAGCTGCAGGTTGTACGCGCCGTTGCTGATCGCGTTCAGCGAGGCCGCATCGCGACGGTCGTCGTCGAAGCGCTCGGCCGGAAAATGATCGACGGCGATCGCCGGGTCGTACAGCAGCGTCCAGCCCGCGCGCTGCACTTCCATGCTGAACGCCATGTCGTTGTGCACCTGCGCGCCGGCGCCGCGCAGCCGCGTGTCGAAGCGCAGCCGTTCGATCGCCGCGCGGCGGTAGCTCATGTTCGCGCCTTTCAGCATGTCGACCGTGCGCGCGCCGCCGACGCCGAGGTGATGATTGCCGATGATCTTGCCCGACAGCGTGAGCCGGCCGACCTGCTCTCGCGATTCGTCGAGCAGGCGGCCCTTCTCGTGCACCCAGTCGCGGCCGCCGACCGCGCCCACGCGCGGGTCGGACAGGAACGCGGCTTCGATGCGCGCGAGCCAGTCGGGGTGCGGCGCCGCATCGTCGTCGGTGATCGCGACGATGTCGCCGGTCGACGCGTCGAGCCCCTTGTTCAGCGCGGCCACCTGCCCCGCCACGTCGACCGGCACGATGCGCAGCGGCAGCGCGCCGCCGACCGCCGGATCGGCGAGCCGTTCGTGCGTGGCGTCGTCCTCCGGGCGCGCGACGACGATCACCTCGTCGGGCAGCCGCTGCTGCCGCTGCAGCGCCAGCAGGCAGCGCGCGAGGTCGGCGGGACGCCGGTAGGTCGGAACGAGCACGGAAATTTTCATCGAGGGTTCTCCATTCGGCCAGGCCGTTGCGGCGCGCGCCGGCCCGGTGTCGTGCAATGCGATCAAGCGCTCAGGTATTCGTGCACGGCCGCATAGCCGCGGCCGTAGCCGCGTGCCTTCGGCGGCACGCCATTGAAGATCCCGCCTTCCAGATCGACGCCCGCGGTACGCAAGCGCTTGATCGCGTCGGCGATCTCGCCTTCCGTATGCATGCCCGAGCGCAGCACCAGGAAGGTGGCGCCGGCCATGCGGCCGATGATGGTCGCGTCGGTCACCGCGAGTACCGGCGGCGAATCGATCAGCACGACGTCGTAGCGCTTGCCGAGGCCTTCGAGGTATTGCGGCAGGCGCGTCGACATCAGCAGCTCCGACGGGTTCGGCGGGCGCGTGCCGGCCGCGATGAACGACAGGCCCTGCACCGGCGTCTCGCGGATCGCGTCCTCGAGCGAGGACTGGTCGCTCAGCAGCTCCGACAACCCCGGCTGCGAGGTGAGGCCGAAATAGCGGTCGAGCATCCCGCGGCGCATGTCGGCGTCGATCAGCAGCACGCGCTTGCCCGAATGCGCGAGCAGCACCGCGAGGTTGACCGTCAGGAAGCTCTTGCCGATGCCCGGCGTCGGGCCGGTCAGCACGATCACGCGATTCTTCGCGTCCATCATCGCGAACTGCAACGCGGTGCGCAGGCTGCGCATGCTTTCGACGCTCAGGTCCTTCGGACGCAGGCTCGCGAGGATCGGCCGGGCGCGACCGCCGCCCTTCTCGGCCGCGGCATCGAGCTTCACCTGCTCGGCGCTCTGCGGGACGAGCCCGTACAGCGGCAGGTTGAACGTACGCTCGACGCGGTCCGGATCCTCGATGCCCTGGAACAGGTTGCGGCGCAGGAACACGACGCCGGTGCCGAGGATCAGCCCCAGGAACACGGCGGCCGACAGGATCAGCGCCTTCTTCGGCTTGATCGGATCGCCCGGGCGCAGCGCCGAATCGACGAGGTGGATGTTGCCGCCCGTGCCGGCCTTCTGCACCGACAGCTCCTGCACGCGGTTCAGCAGCAGCACGTAGATGTCCTCGGCGACCTTCGCGTCGCGCTGGAGCTGGACCGCCTTCACCTCGGTCGCCGGCAGGCTGCGGAAGCGGTTGCTGAACTTGTCCTTCTCGCCCTGCAGCTCCGCGAGCTGCTGCTTCGCGGCGATCACCATCGGGTGCGAATCGGTGAAGCGCTGCGCGAGCGACGCGAGCTGCAGGCGCTGCGCGGCGATCTGCTGTTCGTACTGCACGCTGCCTTCGAGGTAGACCTTCGCCTCGTCGCTCGCGTTGATCGACCCGGAGGTGCGCTGGTACTGCGTCAACGCGGCTTCCGCACGTTCGAGATCGGCCTTCAGGCGCGGCTCCTCGCCCTTCAGGAAGTCGAGCATCTTGGTCGCTTCCGCCTGCTTCGCGATCACGTGCTGGTTCAGGTACGACTGCGCGAGCGCGTTCGCGATCGCGGCGGTCTGGTCCGGGTCCTTGCCTTCGAGCGAGATCTGCACGACGCCCGTCTGCTTGCCCTGCTCGGTTACCTGGATGCCCGACTGGAAACCGGTGATCGCGTCGAGATCGTTGTAGCGGACCACCGTGAACTGCGTGCCGGGACGGGCGACGAGCTTCTGCACGAGCAGCGTCACGCCGCCGCCCTGCGCCGATTCCCCGACGCGGCCCGCCAGCAGCCGCGTGCCGTTCGCGTCGACCAGCGAATAGGTGCCGTTCGGGCCGGCCGTCAGCGTCAGCTTCTTGCCTTCGAGCGCCGGCACGACGCTGATCGAGTCGACGTCGGCGAGCTCGCCGCCCCACGCATACGACTTCAGGCCGAGCCACGGCCGCGACGGCTGGCCCGGCGTCGCGAGGCGCGCGGCGAGGCTGCCGAGCACCGGCAGCGTCTTCGGCGCGACCGAGAAGTTCAGCTTGAACTGCTCGACGACCGGCGTGACGACGCCGCGGCTCTTGATGATCTCGATTTCCGCATCGGTCGGCGCCTGCTGCGGGCCGCTGTTGATCGACGCGCCCGTCTGCGTCTGCGTGAGCGCCTGCGACGTGTTGTCGTTGCCCTCGACCCGCACGTGCACGTCCGCCTGGTAGACCGGCTTCGCGATGAAGCAATAGAGGCCGGCGAGCGCGACGACCATCACCGCGATACCGAGCAGCAGCCAGATGTCGTCCATGATGACCTGGAGCAACTGGCCGAGAACGACGTCCTCTTCCTCGGTTTTCGCGGTCAGGTCCGCGTAGGAGTGTTTCGCTTGCGTGTTCACCATTCGTTCCCGCTTGAGTGGTGCCGGGGGGCGGACGCCGCCCCGGCGGGCTATCAGCGCGTGATTTGCCGCATGTAGAAGATCGTCTGGATCGTCGGCAGCACCTGCTGCAGCACACGGTTGAACTGCACCGAGCCGGCCGTGCTGACGTAGACGACGTCGAGCGGTTGAAGCGGGAAGCGGCTCGACAGCATCAGCGCATCGGGCTGCGTCATGTCGAGACGGAACACTTCGGGCTTCGTCGGGTTGTCGCGCATCCCGCGCATCACGTAGATCTTGCGCGGGTTCGCGTCGGTGTCGAGAATCCCGCCGCCGGCCGTCAGCGCGTCGGCGATGGTCAGCTTGCCCTTGAGCATCGGCACCGTGACCGGCGTCTTGACCTCGCCCATGATGAACACGCGGCTGTCGCTGCGGTCCGGCACGTTGACGATGTCGCCCGGCTGCAGCATCACGTTCTGCTTCACCTCGCCGCGATCGAGCACGCCGTTCGCATCGAGCGTGTACAGCTTGCCGTCGCGCGTGAGCCGCACGCGCTGCAGGTCGGCCTCGGCGGTCGAGCCGCCCGAGCGCGAGATCGCGTCGACCAGCGTGAGCGGCACGTCGCTCACCGCGAGCGGGCCCGGCTGCTTCACCTCGCCCGTCACCTGCACCTTCTGGCTGCGGAACGACAGCACGCGCACGTCGAGCTGCGGGTTCTTCACGTAGCGCGACAGGCTGGACGCCATCTCGTCGCGGATCTGCGCGACCGTCTTGCCCGCCACGCGAATGCGGCCGACGAACGGGAAGAAGATCGTGCCGTCGGCCGCCACGGTCTGGCCGTACGGATCGGCCTGACCCGGCAGCGCGGTCGTATACGGCTGCTGCAGCGCGCCCGCGACCGATTGCGTCGTGTTGCCGCCGCTCGAGAACGACTGGCCCTGCGGCGTCGTCAGCTCCGGGTGGTCCCACACGGTGACGCCGAGAATGTCCTGCGGGCCGACGCGATACGTGTACTGCGACGGATCGGTAAAGCGCCCGGGCGGCAGCGGATGGTCGACCTGCGCTTTCTGCAGCTGATCCATCACCACTTTGGCGTCGATGTAATGAACCGGATAGGTCTCGGCCGCTTCCTGCCGGCCGTCGTCCTTCAGGTTCGACGAGTCGAGGTAGTTGCCGGGCGCGGTCGCACACGCCGACAGGAATGTCGTCAGCGCGACGGCGAGCGCCAGCGGGCGCATGGGACGTTTCAGCATAGTTTTTGCAGCCATCCTTGAACCAGACGTTCGATCAATGAGTAGCTCTCGCGATAGTCGGCCTCGGGGCCGCCATGCGGATCCGCGATCTCGGCGTCCTCCCACTTGCCCAGCAGGTGGACCTTGCCGCGCGCGAACGGATCGACCGATTCGACGGCCTTGATCTGATCGCGCTCGCTGACGAGAATCAGGTCGGCGTCGCGCACGATCCGGCGCGACAGCCGCCGCGAGCGATGGGTCGTCGCATCGACGCCCCGCTCCGCCAGCAGTTGCCGCATCACCGGATCGATGCCGTCGCCGTCGTTCGCGTGCACGCCGGCCGAATGGAACGTCGGGCGCGGGCCGCCGCGCGACGCGGCGTGCGACTTGAACAGCATTTCCGCCGCCGGGCTGCGGCAGACGTTCGCGTGGCAGACGATCAGGATGTTCCGGAACATGGCGTCTCGTAACGAGTGACGGAAAACGGGTTACGCGCCGGCGCGCGCGGCGCCCGGCACGCGGGCGGCGACGGCCTGGCGCGAGCCCGGCCGGCCGATCGGGTGGTACTCGATGCCCTGCTCGCTCATCGTCTCCGGCTCGTACAGGTTGCGGCCGTCGAAGATCACGGGCGTCTTCCACAGGCGGCCGAGCGCGACGAAGTCGGGGCTCTTGAACGCCTTCCATTCGGTGACGATCACGAGCGCGTCGGCGTCTCGCGCGGCCTGCGCCTCGTCGTCGACGAAGGTCAGGCGCTCGAGCCAGCTCGGGTGATCGGCGAGATCGAGCGCGATCACGCGGCGCGCTTCCTGCTGCGCGACCGGGTCGTAGGCGGCGACGCGCGCGCCGCGCGAGAGCAGCTCGGCGATCAGCTCGCGGCTCGGCGCCTCGCGCATATCGTCGGTGTTCGGCTTGAACGCGAGGCCCCACAGCGCGAACGTGCGGCCGCTCAGGTCCTCGCCGAAGCGCGCGACGATCTTGTCGGCGAGCACGCGCTTTTGCGTCGCGTTGACCGACGACACCGCCTTCAGGATCTGCAGCGACTGGCCGTGCTCGTCGGCCGTGCGGATCAGCGCCTCGACGTCCTTCGGGAAGCACGAGCCGCCGTAGCCGCAGCCGGCATACAGGAAGTGATAGCCGATGCGCGGATCGGAGCCGATCCCGCGGCGCACGGCCTCGATGTCCGCGCCGAAGCGGTCGGCGAGGTTCGCCAGTTCGTTCATGAACGAGATGCGCGTCGCGAGCATCGCGTTCGCCGCGTATTTCGTGAACTCGGCCGAACGTACGTCCATGTACAGCGTGCGCTCGTGATTGCGGTTGAACGGCGCGTAGAGCTTCTTCATCAGCTCGCGGGCGCGCTCGCCCGGCACGTCGTCGTCGCAGCCGATCACGATACGGTCCGGCCGCGTGAAATCGTCGACGGCCGCGCCTTCCTTCAGGAATTCCGGATTCGACACGACAGAGAACATCTGGTCGCCGCCGCGCTTCGCGAGCTCCTCGGCGACCGCCGCGCGCACGCGCTCGGCCGTGCCGACCGGCACCGTCGACTTGTCGACGATTACCTTGAAGCCGGTCATGTAGCGGCCGATGTTGCGCGCCGCCGCGAGCACGTATTGCAGGTCGGCCGAACCGTCCTCGTCGGGCGGCGTGCCGACCGCGATGAACTGCACGTCGCCGTGCGCGACCGCGGCCTCGATGTCGGTCGAGAAGCGCAGGCGGCCGGCCGAGCGGTTGCGCGCGATGACTTCCTTCAGGCCCGGCTCGTGAATCGGCACGCCGCCGCCGTTCAGGATGTCGATCTTCGCCTGGTCGACGTCGAGACAGAACACGTCGTGCCCGATGTCGGCGAGACAGGCGCCGGTGACAAGCCCTACGTAACCGCTGCCGATGATAGTCAGATTCATGATGTGTCGGACCCCTTGACCAATGATTCGAAATTCGGAAAACCGGAATGCCTGCGTGACGCAGCGCGTCGATGTCAGTACGCGTTGCTGCCGGTGAAGCCTTTCCACAGCGTCAGCACGACGATCTTGATGTCGAGCCAGAACGACCAGTTCTGCATGTAGTACAGGTCGAGCTTCACGCGGCCCATCATCTTCTCGATCTGGTCGGTCTCGCCGCGAAAGCCGTTGATCTGCGCCCACCCGGTGATGCCCGGCTTGATCCGGTAGCGGAACATGTAGCCCTTGACCAGATCCTTGTAGATGTCGTCGTGCGCGAGCGCATGCGGGCGCGGACCCACCACCGACATCTCGCCCTTCAGCACGTTGATGAACTGCGGCAGCTCGTCGAGACTCGTGCGCCGCAGGAACCGGCCGACCGGCGTCACGCGCGAGTCGTTCTTCGTTGCCTGCGTGACCTGCCCGGCCACTTCCTGATGCACCTTCATCGAGCGAAACTTGTAGATCTCGAATTCGTGCCCGTCGATGCCCTTGCGCTTCTGCCGAAAGAACACCGGGCCGCGCGAGGTCAGCTTGATCAGAACCGCGATCAGCACCATCACCGGCGCGAGCGCCGTGAGCGCCGCCAGCGCGAACAGCCGGTCGAACACGAACTTCGGCAGGATCCGCACGTCGGTGATCGGCGACGCCGCGAGGTTGATCGCCGGCACGCCGAGCACCTCGACCACTTCCTGGTTGAAGAACGACAGCGTGCGCACGTCCGGAATGAAGCGGATGTTCACGAAGTCGTGCCGGAACACCGTCACGATCTCGTGAATCCGACGCTCCTCCGTGATCGGCAGCGTGAGCCACAGCTCGCTGATCGCGCGGCTGCGCACCAGCCACACCAGCGATTCGAACTGCCGCTCGATACGCACGTCGTCGAGCGCGACTTCGCCCGGCGCCTCGCTTTCGTCGTACACGCACACCGGGTTGAAGCCGGCTTCCGGCCGCGCCCGCATCTGCGCGATCAGCCGCCGTGCCGCCGGCGTGCCGCCGACGATCGCGACCGCCTTCAGGTTGTAGCCGCCGCGGCGCAATTGCCGCAGCACCACGTGCACGCAGGCTTTCGAGCATGCGAGCAGCGCCATCGTCGCGAGCGCCCAGTAGCCCAGCCACAGCCGCGACAGGTCGCCCGACTGGTGAAAGCTGAAACTCAGCAGGATGCCCGCGAGCTCGACCGCGAGCCACGCGAACGCAACGCGGACCACCAGCCCGACGAGACGCTTGCCGCGCCACGACTGGTAGATGCCGACGGCCGGAAAGAACACGACGACCAGCAGGCAGTCGAACAGCACCGTCGTGCGCTGCAGGTCGCTGAGCCCGATGCTGCCGTCGTGCAACGCGGCCGCGATCAGCGCACCCGTCACGACCATCGCGATATCGATGACTCTCGCCAGCACGCTCAACATGTCTGTTTCCTCTTCTTTGAACAGGCGTTTGCCGAACAGCGCCTTGCGCAGCCCATGCCGCACATTCGATTCAAACGTTGCATGACGCTATTGAAGCGACAAGAAAATTCCTCCTCAAGCGCACAAGTATTTCGAAAAATAATCGGAAATTCTTGCCGCGATCTTTTTTAATTAAATCGGCAGGTTTTCCCGAATCGGTCGGGAACGGGGATTTTTTCGGAATCGTTATGCTTCCCGATCGCCCTTTGCGGGCGGTCGTGTCCGGCCGGCGACAGGAATTATTTTTTATTTTTTTATTGCCGGCCGGTGCTATCGCGGAAAATTCTCCCGGACGAATGCGCGGCGGATATCCGGCATTGGGTCCGGTTTTATTGTCGATTTACTTCATGCTACAACGACAGGCACTGACTTCAACCGTGGAGAGTGTCATCATGAATGCTCCGGCAGTGGTCGCCGAAACGCGCCCTTCTACTTCCGCCGCACCCGCCGCACCCGCTGCCGGCACGCGTCTCGCCGTGCAGCCCGTGATTCTCGCCGGCGGTTCCGGCACGCGCCTGTGGCCGATGTCGCGCGAGCGTTTTCCGAAACAGCTGATCGGCCTGCTCGGCGATCACTCGCTGCTGCAGTCCACCGCGCTGCGCCTCGACGGCCTGACGGCCGATCATCCGCTCAACGACGACGTGCTGATCGTCTGCGGGGAGGATCACCGCTTCACGACCGCCGAGCAACTGCGCCTGACGGCCAAGCACGCGACGATCATGCTCGAACCGCTCGGTCGCGACACCGCACCGGCGCTGACGCTCGCCGCGCTGCGGCTCGTCGCCGGCGGCAACGACGCGGTGATGACCGTGATGCCGGCCGACCATGCGGTCGCGGACGTGCCGCGCTTTCACGCGGCCGTCGCGGCCGGCGTGCACTGCGCCGCGCAAGGCAAGATCGCGACGATGGGCATCGTGCCGACGCATGCGGAAACCGGCTACGGCTACATCCGCGTCGGCGCGCCGCTCGGCGACGCCGGAACCGGCCCCCTCGACGTGCGCCGCCTCGACCGTTTCGTCGAGAAGCCGCACCTCGAACTTGCGCAGCAGTACGTCGCTTCAGGCGAATACTGGTGGAACAGCGGGATCTTCATCGTGCGCGCATCGGTCTGGCTGAAGGCGATCCGGCAGCTCGAACCCGCGATCTACGCGGCCTGCGAACGGGCCGTCGCGCAGGGCAAGGAGGACGGCGACTTCTTCCGCGTCGATCGCGACGCATTTGCCGCATCGCCGTCGAACTCGATCGACTACGCGGTGATGGAACCGCTCGCGAGCCTGCCGCAACTGTGCGAGAGCGTCGTCGTGCCGCTCGACGCCGGCTGGTCGGACGTCGGTTCGTGGGATGCGATCTGGCAGATCTCGCCGAAGGACGAAACCGGCAACGTCGGCCGCGGCCACGTGCTGTTCGAAGGCGCCGAATCGACGTTCGCGCATTCGGAAAGCCGGCTCGTCGCGTGCGTCGGCACGCAGAACCTGGTCGTCGTCGAAACGCCCGACGCCGTGCTCGTCGCGGATAAATCGCGCGTGCAGGACGTGAAGAAGATCGTCGGGCACATCAAGGCGCGACAAGGCTCCGAAGCGACCGATCACCGCAAGGTGCATCGTCCGTGGGGCCACTACGACTCGGTCGACATGGGCGAGCGCTTCCAGGTGAAACGCATCGTCGTGAAGCCGGGCGCACAACTGTCGCTGCAGATGCACCACCACCGCGCCGAGCACTGGATCGTCGTGCGCGGCACCGCGCGCATCACGCGCGGCGACGAAACGTTCCTGCTGTCCGAAAACGAATCGACGTACATTCCGCTCGGCGTATCGCACCGCCTGGAGAACCCGGGCAAGATGCCGCTCGAGCTGATCGAAGTGCAGTCGGGTGCGTATCTCGGCGAGGACGACATCGTCCGCTTCGACGATACCTACGGCAGACAGTAACGCGTCGCCGTCATGCACGAAAGGGCGCCGCCTCGACAGCGGCGCCCGGGCAAGGCAGACATGGAGACACCGAAGGAGACACCGGACTTGCGCGCGGGCGTCGTGGCGCACGACGGCCCGCGCGTTGCACGGCAACGGCGATCAGCCCACGCGGTACTCGTATTCGCGACGTTCCGACTGCACGGGATCGTTGCGGCTCTCCGACAACGCGCCCGCGCGACGCTCGGCGATGAAGCGCTTGATGTCCGACTCCGCGCGCGCCAGCGCCGACAAGCCGGCCAGCACTTCGCCCTGCGGCTCGCGCGCCGGCGCGTCGCTCGCACCGTGGCGATCGATCCACTGGCGCGCCCAGTCGAGCGCGTACTGCTCGGCTTCCTCGGCGTCGGTGAAGCGCGGGCCGATCAGGCCCGAGCGCTCGACGCGCCGGTCGTCCTGCGAGATCTCGGCCCATGCGCGATACATCAGGTTCTGCACGGGCTGCGCGATCCCGCTGATCGTGTAGCCACGATATTCGTCGACCTGCGGCTCGGCCGCGGCGAAGCTCGCCGCCGACGCCCGCACATGGCGCAACTCCGGGGCCGGCGCGCCGGGCACCGTGAACGACACGTCGGAGCGGCCGTCCACCTGGTCGTCCCGCATCGTGCTCAGCGACGCACCCTCGCCCGGCCAAACGTTTGCCTGCGCAACCGGCAATTGCCACGACTCGGGGTTCTGCCAGAACACGCCGCGCAGACGGTCGTTGTCGGGCACGGGCTCCGCGCGGCGGGCCGGCGCGACCGCGACGGGCGGCGGCGGAATATACGCGAACGTGCGCCCGCTGAACTGGGTCAGCACGTCGATCATCTTCAGCAGCGTGCCGTTCGCGAGCCACTCTTCGTAGCGGCGGCGGCACGTCGGCCCGGATGGATAGCGACCAGGCAGCTTTGACCAGGCTTCCCCGGTCGTCAGGATCCAGAGCACCGCGTTGGCGACGACGCGCGGTTCGGCGCGCGGACGCCCGCGACGGTTCAGCCGGATGGGTTCATCGGCGATCAGCGCTGAAAGGCGAAACCACTCTTCATCGTTAAGCTCATCGAAGAACATAGTCGATCTCTCCACGCAGCCAGGCCGGGGCTGCGATTGGCGGCGCCGTCGCGACACATCGCGTCGCGGGGCGGCCAGGTTGCACATTATGGTTATCCGGCGTTGTGCATACCGGGCGACACCGCACTTTCACGGTGCCGCGATTCCCGGCAATGGCGCACAAATCGCGGTCTCACTCCAATGTGGGAATTTTTGTGCACGAAGCATACCATCCTCAGGGTTTATCTCAATATGACAATGACTTAATGTTACGCACTGAAACAACCTGCCATGGGCGAGCAATCCATTTACGCTTGAATTTTTTTGCGAGATCTTTATGCCGGCGGCTGCAAAGGCCCGTCTGGCGGGGCTCCGCAGCGTCTGAAGAATGCCGTGAAACGGGCCGTTGCGGCCTGCTCCGACCCCACGCGCGACACTCCGCGAAATGGCTTCCCGAGATCGGTAAATCAGGGAAAAATTCGTAACAAGATATTCACGAATCGGTAAATCATTCGATTTTCGGAGAATCGAATTATCTCCATGCACAATCTTTTTATTGTTTCTCTGCGAGTAATGAAAATACGCTGACGCAGCGCGCCCACTATGTCCCCGCATGCAAATCCGTCACGGTTGTTACATTTTCGGGGAAACAGGCGAGCAGCCGCCCCCAGCGCGTGCGGCGCGCCGGTTTCGGGTCGGAACGGAAAGGCGGGAGCCGGCAGGCGCGGCAGGCGCCCCTCAGCGCAGATCGCCGGCCAGCGCCGCAGCCACGTCCGCGTCGATACGCTGCGGCGGCATCGTGTAGGCCGGATGATCGCAGCCGATCGACAGCGCCGCCCCGCCCTTGAGCGCAGCGCGCATCGGCGCATCGAACTCGAAGCGGACGAAGTGCACGGCCGACGTTTTCTCGGCGTTGTCGCGCTCGAGATCCTCGTCGGCGATCGCGTAGACGCTCGCGTGCCCGTCGACCCGCAGGTACACGCGATCCTCGACCCCGATCAGCCGCGCGAGCGCCGCGCGCCGTTCGACCTCGTGCTCGTACTCGATCTGCATCGTCGCCTTCAGGTTGGTGCCGTCGGGCACCAGCGGCAGATACGCGTCGAGCTCCGCTGCGATGCCGGCTTCGTCGAAGATCTTCTCGATGTGCAGCATCTCGTGGATCTGGTAGCGGATCGTCGTCTCGTCCTCGAACAGGAAACGCAGGTGATTGCCGAGCGCCACCGCGCGGCGGCGCTTGTACGCGACGAGCCGCGCGTGC
Organism: Burkholderia sp. MSMB1459WGS; assembly: GCF_001534535.1. NCBI lineage: Bacteria > Pseudomonadati > Pseudomonadota > Betaproteobacteria > Burkholderiales > Burkholderiaceae > Burkholderia > Burkholderia sp. MSMB1459WGS. The sequence goes on along the minus strand of NZ_LPMU01000044.1, from coordinate 160,000 downwards.
TCGGCCTTGCGGATCTTCGCGTACGCTTCGAGCGTCAGCAGGGAGTCGCGGGTCAGCGTCATGGATGTCCTCGTGGGTGGCCGGCGGCTCAGATGCCATACGCGCGGCGCAGCAACGTCAACGGATGCGCGAGCGGCGCTTGCGGCAGCCCCTTCTCGTCGATGCCCTGCACGATGTGATGGCCGGCGAGCGCGCAGTCGGACGACACGACGTCCGGCTGCGGCTCGGCCATCGCCTTGAACACGGGCGCGCCGATCCGCATCGCATCCGCATGGAACGCCTTCTTCACGCCGAACGTGCCCGCGTGGCCGGAGCAGCGCTCGACGACGTTCACGCGCGTATCGGGCACGAGCGACAGCGCATCGGCCGTCTTGCGGCCGATGTTCTGCACGCGCGCATGGCACGGCACGTGATACGACACGGTGCCGAGGCCGGTTTTGAAATCGGTCTTCAGCAGCCCGTCGCGATGTCGCGCGATCACGTACTCGAACGGATCCCAGAATGCGTCGGCCACCGCGCGCACGGCTGCGTCGGCTGGGAACATCAGCGGCAGCTCGCTCTTGTACATCAGCACGCAGCTCGGGATCGCGCCGATCAGCGCATAGCCTTCACGCGCGTAGCGTTCGAGCACGGGGATGTTGACCGCCTGCTTCGCGGCGACGCCCTCGAGATTGCCCTGCTCGAGCAACGGCATCCCGCAGCACGCTTCGCGCGTGACGAGCTCGTACGGGATCTCGTTGTGCGCGAGAATCGCGAGCAGGTCGTGGCCGATCCCCGGCTCGTTGAAATTCACGTAGCACGTCGCGTAGATCGCGACCTTGCCGGGCGTGCGTTCGCCGTCGCGCACGGGCGGCGTGTCCGAGCGCCTGGCGGCGCGCCGGAACGTGCGCGGCGCGAATTCCGGCAGCCACGCATGGCGATCGACGCCGAGCACCGCTTCGAGCGCGTGGCGCGCAGGCGGCGTGCGGTTCACCGCGTTGACCGTCTGCGTGACGACCGGAATGCCCGCGAAACGGCCGAGCGCATCGGTATTCGACAGCACCTTGTCGCGCAGCGGCGCTTCGCCGCGCTTGTAACGCGCAGCCTTGCCGCGCAGCATCAGGTGCGGAAAATCGACGTTCCAAGCGTGCGGCGGCACGTACGGGCATTTCGTCATGTAGCAGAGGTCGCACAGATAGCACTGGTCGACGACCTTGCCGAATGCGGCCTTCGGCACTTCCTCGATGTCGCCCGTCGGCGTGTCGTCGACCAGGTCGAACAGCGCCGGAAACGCGCCGCACAGCGACACGCAGCGCCGGCATCCGGCGCAGATGTCGAATACGCGCGTCATTTCCGCATCGATCTCGGCCTGGTCGTAGAACGCTTCGGACTGCCAGTCGAGCGGATGCCGGGTCGGGGCTTCGAGACTGCCTTCCTTGTGGGGCATGGGGCGCTCCCGCGTGGCGTACGTGTGCGCAGGCGCACCGCCCGCGCGGTGCGGGCGGCGATGAACGAACCGCCGGCCGCGCGGCGCTGCCGTGCGACCTGCGGCGGCCCGTCAGTCGACGAGACTGTCCAACGCCTTCGTGTAGCGGTTCGCGTGGCTGCGTTCGGCCTTCGCGAGCGTCTCGAACCAGTTCGCGATTTCGTCGAACCCTTCGTCGCGCGCGGTCTTCGCCATGCCCGGATACATGTCGGTGTATTCGTGCGTCTCGCCGGCGATCGCCGATTCGAGATTCAGCCGCGACGAACCGAACGGCAAACCCGTGGCCGGATCGCCGACGGCTTCCAGATATTCCAGATGGCCGTGCGCATGGCCGGTTTCGCCTTCGGCCGTCGAGCGGAACAGCGCGGCGACGTCGTTCTGCCCCTCGACGTCGGCCTTCGAAGCGAAATACAGATAGCGCCGATTCGCCTGCGATTCGCCCGCGAATGCGGCCTTCAGGTTCTCTTCGGTTTTGCTGCCCTTGAGTTGAGCCATTTGCGCCTCCGTTCGAGTCGGCGCGGCCGCGTGCGACGCCGGGCCGATCAGATATGTGGGGAACGATGCGTGCGCCGGGCGCGCATCGTGCTCTTCAATCTAGGCGCTCGCGTTCGCATCCCCCAATAGGCTTTTTCAATGCGGGCGATAGTGTCGGGTTGTCGGGTGCGGAACGCAGCACATGGCCGGGAAGACGCGCGCCGCGCCGCGCGGGTCGTGCGCCATGCGTCATGCATCCATCGCCCGCTTGAGCAGCAATTCGCGCTCACGCTCGTTGCGCGTCAGTTCCGCCGCGCGGCGGAACTCCCGCTTGGCCTCGTCGGCGCGGCCGAGCTTCGCGAGCAGATCGCCGCGCACGCTCGGCAGCCAGTGATAGCGCGCAAGCGCCGGATCGTCGCGCAGCACGTCGACGAGTTCGAGCGCCGCAGCCGGCCCGAACGCCATCCCCACCGCGACCGCGCGATTCAGCTCGACGACCGGCGACGGCGCGACTTCGGCGAGCGCGTCGTACAGCGCGACGATCTGCACCCAGTCGGTGTCCGAAGCCTGCCGCGCACGCGCGTGGCACGCGGCGAGCGCCGCCTGCAGCGCATACGGCCCGCGCACGCCGCCGAGCTTCGTCGCCCGCTCCAGCGCCGCGAGGCCGCGCCGGATCAGCAACGGATCCCAGCGGCTGCGGTCCTGGTCGAGCAGCAGCACGGGCCGGCCCTGCGCGTCGACGCGTGCATGCATGCGCGACGCCTGCAGCTCCATCAGCGCGACGAGCCCGAGCACTTCGCTTTCGTCCGGCGCGAGCCCGGCGAGCACGCGGCCGAGCCGCAACGCCTCGTCGCATAGCGCCGGACGCATCCAGTCGTCGCCTGCCGTCGCCGCATGGCCTTCGTTGAACACGAGATAGATCACTTCGAGCACCGATGCGAGCCGCGCAGGCCGCGCATCGGCGGCCGGCACCTCGAACGGCACGTGCGCCGCCGCGAGCGTGCGCTTCGCGCGCACGATCCGCTGCGCGATCGTCGGCTCGGGCGTCAGGAACGCACGCGCGATCTCGCCCGTCGTCAGCCCGCCGAGCAGCCGCAGCGTCAGCGCGACGCGCGCGTCGGTCGACAGCACCGGGTGGCACGACGTGAAGATCAGCCGGAGGAGGTCGTCGCCGATGTCGTCGTCGCGCGCGTCGGCGAGTGCGTCCGCGATATCGGGGACGACATGCGCTTCGAGCGCGTCCATCTCGTGACCAAGCTGGTCGCGCTTCGCCGCATGAAGCGACTCCTGCCGGACCCGGTCGAGCGCGCGACGCTTCACGGCCGTCATCAGCCAGGCGGCCGGGTTGTCGGGCACGCCGTCGACGGGCCAATGCTCGAGCGCCGCGACGAGCGTGTCCTGCGCCAGCTCCTCGGCCACGCCGACGTCGCGCACCACGCGCGCGGCGCGCGCGATGATCTTCGGCGCCTCGATTCGCCAGACCGCTTCGATCGCACGATGAGTCGCTTCATGCGTCACGACGCCTGCCCCTGGGCGGACGCATCCAGCGGCATGGCCATCAGTTCCCACGTGTGACCGTCCGGATCGGTGAACCCGTGGCCGTACATGTTCGGGTACTCGCGCGGCGCCTGCGGCGCGGCCCCGCCTGCCGCCAGCGCCTTCGCGACGATCGCGTCGACTTCGGCACGGCTGTCGCACGACAGGCACGACAACACCTGAATGTGCGTCGCCGGATCGATGATGGTCTTGTCGGTGAAGGTCTGGAAAAACGGCCGCACGAGCAGCATCGCGAAGATCGCGTCGCTGATCCGGATACAGGCGGCCTGATCGTTGGTATAGGCCGGCACGACCTCGAAGCCGAGCGCCTGGTAGAACGTCTTCGCGCGCGGCAAGTCGGCTACCGGCAGATTGATGAAAACCATCTTGTGCATGACGGGTGCTCCCGGTGAGGTTGGATTCAGGCGTGGCTACGACCGACGTGGAGATCGCGGAACCGCTCGACCGCGTCGCTCGGCGTCAGGTCGTCGAGCTCGAACAGCGGCCGCACCTCGATCTCGCAATCGAGCTCGGCGCCGAACGGCGCGGGGAACCGGCGCGTCCATTCGAGCGCTTCGTCGCGCGAACGCACCTGGATCAGCGTATAGCCGGCGATCAGTTCCTTCGTTTCGGCGAACGGGCCGTCGATCACCGTGCCCTTGCCGCCCGTGTAGCGCACGCGCCAGCCATGGGCGCTCGGCCTCAGGCCGTTGGCGTCGAGCAACACGCCGGCCTTCGCCAGTTCCTCGTGATAGACCGTCATGGCCTCGACCAGCCGGTTATCCGGCAACGCGTCGGATTCGCTGACGGCGTTCGCCCGGATCATGATCATGAATCGCATCGTTTACTCCTTGTCGTCGGTGGAAGGCGGCGCCCGTTCCGCGGCGCCTTATCCGGACGACGGGCGGAAGACGGCCGGATCGACACGCGCCACGACAAATCAGGGTAAATACCGAGTCGCGACGCTCAGAGGAAGCACGGGCCGACCGCGCGCACCTCGACCGTGCACCATTGCGCGGCCGGGCACTGGCGCGCGATCTCGATCGCTTCCTCGCGCGTGTCGACGTCGACGAGGAAGAAGCCTCCGATCATCTCCTTCGCCTCCGCGAACGGGCCGTCGAGCAGGCGCGTCTCGCCGTCGCGCACCTGCACGCGCGTGCCGCGCTCGGACCGCTCCAGCGACTCGACGCCGCGCAGCACGCCGCGCGCCTTCAGCGACTCGGCGAAATCGACCATTCGCGCATAAAGCGCCTGACCTTCGTCGAGCGTGCGCTCGGCGCGCTGTTCGGTCGGTTCGACAATCAACAGCATGTAAGACATGGATTTCTCCTGTGGGGGACGGGGCGCCGCGGCATGCGCCGGGCGAGCGGCATGCGACGGCCGATGCGAAAGCGTAACAGCCGCGGGACGGCTTGCCGCATCGTTGGCCAACCGGCACTGGCCGGACGGCCATTTCGGTCGCAGCCTGACAGTTTGCCTTCAGGATGCGGTCCCGAACTGTCGGATTTTCATCCTTTGGACCGTCTCATGTCACGCCCGCTCCTCCTGTTCGCCGTTGTGCTGTTCGCGGCGTTGTCCGTCGTGCCCGGCGCGCCCCCCTTCGCCCGGCCGGCCGTCGCCGCGTTGCCGGTCAGCAGCGGCTGCGGCGGTGCGGTCACGGCGATTGCCGAGATCCGCCGCGCCGGCCGCCCGTCGCCGTTCGCCGGGCAAACGACGTCGATCGAAGCGGTCGTCACCGCGGCGTTCGGCGGCCTCGACGGCCTGGGCGGCTTCTTCGTCCAGCAGGCCGACGCGCAGCGGCAGCGCCGGCCGGGCGTTCCGGAAGGCCTGTTCGTCCATGCGCCGAACGCGCGCGCCGAACCCGGCGATCTCGTGCATCTGACCGGCAAGGTCGACGAAAAATACGGCCGGACGCAGTTCACCCTGTCGGGCCGCGTGACCGTCTGCGCGCGCGGCCAGACGGTCACGCCGGCAACGCTCGTGCTGCCGGTCGCGTCGCCCGCCGTGCTGGCCGCGCACGAAGCCATGCGCGTACGCCTGCCGCAAACGCTGACGGTCAGCGATACCTACGAACTCGGCCGCTACGGCAGCCTCGTGCTGAGCCACGGCCGGCTGCGCGTACCGACCCAGGTCGCATTGCCGGCCGACGCTGCCGCACTGACGGCAGCCAACGCACTGAACCGCATCGTGCTCGACGACGGTTCGAGCCGCCGCGACCCGGCGACCGTCCGCTATCCGCCGCCCGCGCTGAGCGCGGCCAACACGCTGCGCGCGGGCTACACGGTACGCGGCGTCGAAGGCGTGCTCGAGTGGCGCCACGGCGCATGGCGGCTGCAACCGGTGGCTGGCACGGCACCGGTGTTCGATGCCGCCGCGAACCCGCGTACCGCGGCACCGGCCCGGCATCCCGAGGCCGACGTGCGCGTCGTATCGTTCAACGTCTTCAACTATTTCAACGGCGACGGCCGTGGCGGCGGATTCGACGCGCCGGCCGACCGCGGCGCGAAAACGCCTGCCGCGTTCGCGCGGCAGGAAGCGAAGATCGTCGCGGCGTTGCGCGCGCTGCGCGCCGACGTGATCGGGTTGATGGAAATCGCGAACAACGGCCACGGCGACGCGAGCGCCGTGACACGTCTCGCCGCGCAACTCGGCGCGGGCTGGCGCGCGGTCGATCCCGGCACCGCGCGGCTGGGCCGGGACGCGATCGCGGTCGCGCTGCTGTACGACAGCCACACGGTCGAGCCGGTCGGGCGCGCCGCCACGGTCGCACTCGGCGGCCGGCACCGCCCGCCGCTCGCGCAGACGTTCCGGCGCATCGGCGGCACGCGCGCGTTCACGGTCGCGGTCAATCACCTGAAGTCGAAGAACTGCCCGCATGCGAGCGGCGCCGATCTCGATCAGTCCGACGGTCAGGGTTGCTGGAATGCGGCGCGTACCCAGGCGGCCGCGCGCGTCGCCGACTGGCTCGCCACCTCGCCGACGGGCGTCGCGGCCGACGGCGTGCTGTTGATCGGCGATCTGAACAGTTATGCGAAGGAAGACCCGGTTCGCACGCTCGAAGCGCGCGGCTATGCGAACCTGGTTGCGCGCTTCGTCGGCGATGCTGCGTACAGCTACGTATTTCGCGGCGAAGCCGGCAATCTCGATCACGCGCTTGCCACGCCGCCGCTCGCCGCACGCGTGAAGGCCGTGCAGTTCTGGCACATCAACGCGGACGAACCGCTCGTCCTGCAACCCGTGCCCGATTACAAAACGTCCGCGCGACGGTCGGCTTATTACGCGCCCGACGCGTACCGCTCGTCGGACCACGATCCCGTCGTCATCGACGTCGCGCTGGACGGCAGCGGTGGGCGATCGGCTCCGGGCACGAATCATGCGCCTCGATCTGTCGTCGATTAGTGCAATTGCATCAGTACGCGACCTGCAACGGCACTATTTACCCGATGGCCCGGCAACGCCATATTTACCGGGCTTTCACTGCGATCCGCTGCTCGACATGCTGCGTCGGCCGAGACGCGAAATTTTTTCAACCGCCGCCCCGCCCCGCGTGACGGGGCTTTCGGGCGATCCCGCCGACGAATTGAAAATTTGTCTCGAAACTCAAGCGGATCAGGTGAATCACACTAGTTGCTGGGATTCGTCTTATCTTCAAATTAGCCCTGGAATCGAAGGAGGATAAACACCATGGCGCTTACCGACTCGATCGAACACAAGCTGGATCGCGGCCTGTCCGACATCCGCCGCACCGGCCGACGCGTTGGCCGTACGACCCGCTCCGCCGCCCGCGACCTGCACGCCGACGTGAGCGACGATCTGCGCGGGCTGGTCGACGAACTGGAAGATTTGCTGAAAAACGACGGCGATGGCGATATCGCCGCCCTGCGCAAACGCATCCAGTCCCGGATCGACGAAGCACGCGGCGCGCTCGACTACGCGTCGGGCAGCGCGGCCGCCCGGCTGCGCGATTCGGCCGAACGCATGTCGCAGGTCGTACACGACAATCCGTGGCAGACCGCCGGCGTCGTCGCGGGTCTCGCATTCGTCGCGGGGCTGCTCCTTTCCCGCCGTTGAACAGGGCCACCCGCACCCCCGCCCGCCCCGTTCGCTCTCAATCAGACAACGAAGGAGAAACCGCCATGCAGAAATCCCTCGCCATGAAAGCCGCCGCTGCCGTGATGCTCGGCAGCCTCGCCCTCGCCGGCTGCACGACCACCTCCGACAAACCCGATAGCGCGGCAGCCAGCGCGTCGAAACGCCAGTCGATCGACGCCAGCGTGAATGCCACGCTGTCGCGCCTGTATTCGACGGTGCCGGGCTCGCGCGATCTGGTCTCGAAAGCACGCGGCGTCCTCGTGTTCCCGAACGTGCTGCAAGCCGGCTTCATCGTCGGCGCCCAGTCCGGCAACGGCGCGCTGCGCGTCGGCGGCAGTACCGTCGGCTACTACAACACGTCGTCGCTGTCGGTCGGGCTGCAGGCCGGCGCGCAGTCGAAGGCGGTCGTGTTCCTGTTCATGACGCAGGATGCGCTCGACTCGTTCCGCAAGTCGGACGGCTGGTCGGCCGGCGCCGACGCGTCGGTCGCGGTCGTGAAGGTCGGCGCGAACGGCGCGGTCGACACCACCACGGCCACCGCCCCGGTGGAAGTGCTGGTCCTGACCAACGCGGGCCTGATGGGCGACCTGTCGGTGAACGGCACGAAGGTCACCAAGCTCCACATCTGACGACGCGGCACGCGGCCTCGCACCGCGTTCGCTTCCCGGCAGCGCCGCGGCCCCGGCCGCGGCGTTTTCGCATGTCTCTCACGCAGCGGCTATGATGGCGGCATCTTTGCGGGCATACTCCGCGTGGGCCGCCCCGCAACGCGTTTCGCCGCGAACCGCGACGTTCGCGAATCGATCGCGCACAGGGCAACGAAATTCAATCAAACCACGCATCAATCTGCGCGAATGTCACCCATGGATAGCGGACAAGATCACCAAAAATTCTTCTATTTCCTGCTGTTCGCGGTCACCGTCGGACTCTGCTGGATCCTCGCGCCGTTCTTCGGCGCCGTATTCTGGGGCACCATTCTCGCGATCCTGTTCCAGCCCGTGCAGCGCTGGCTGGCCGCACGCTTCGGCAAGCGGCGCAACCTGGCCGCGCTCGTCACGTTGTCGTTGATCATCCTGATCGTGATCCTGCCGCTCGTGTTCGTGGCGGGCACGCTCGTGCAGGAAATCGCGTACGTGTACCAGGAAATCAAGACCGCGCAGCCGAACTATTCGCAGTACTTCCAGGACATCGTTCACGCACTGCCGTCGTCGATCCAGCATCTGCTGCAGAAATACGGGCTGACCAACATTCCGGGCATCCAGAAGAAGCTGACCGATGGCGCCGCGCAAATCAGCCAGTTCGCGGCGACCCAGGCGCTCAGCATCGGCCAGAACACGTTCCAGTTCATCGTGAGCTTCGGCGTGATGCTGTACATGGTGTTCTTCCTGCTGCGCGACGGCGGCGAGATCGGCCGCCGCGTGCGCCGCGCGCTGCCGCTCGACGACGAGCACAAGAACCTGCTGCTCGCGAAATTCACGACGGTCGTGCGTGCGACCGTGAAGGGCAACATCGCGGTCGCGCTCGTGCAAGGCGCGCTCGGCGGCCTGATCTTCTGGATCCTCGGGATCGAGGGCGTCGTGCTGTGGGGCGCGCTGATGGCGTTCCTGTCGCTGCTGCCCGCGATCGGCGCGGGCCTCGTGTGGGTGCCAGCCGCACTCTACCTGCTGATGATCGGCTCGGTCTGGAAGTGCGTGATCCTCGTCGTGTTCTGCGTCGGCGTGATCGGCCTCGTCGACAACCTGCTGCGCCCGATCCTCGTCGGCAAGGACACGAAGATGCCCGACTGGGTCGTGCTGATCTCGACGCTCGGCGGGATGGCGTTGTTCGGCATCAACGGCTTCGTGATCGGGCCGCTCGTCGCCGCGCTGTTCATGGCGAGCTGGGACATCTACGCGCGCGCCGAACAGGGCGAATGACGCGCGTGCGGCCGCCGGCGCGCCACACGCGTGCGGAAACCGCCGGTCACGGATGACGGATATGGATCAAGACGGGCGCTGCGGCGCCCGTTGCTTCATCCGCCGCGACCGTCATCACGCCGCCATACGGGCCGACGCGATGAACCCGGCCCGGCGCCAGCGGCACGCTTCGTTCGTCGCGCGCATCGCGCCACGTCACCCGCACCGCCGCGCCGCCGTCCGACGCGAACGGCGCGCCGTCGGGCCCGACCAGCGCCACCTGCGCACCGGCCAGGCGCCGGCCATGCGCATCGAACCGGAGCGTGGCCGTTGCCGCGCCGCCGGCCGCGTCCCGCGCGTCGACCTGCACGGCCGCCGGAGCATCGAGCGTCACGTCGTAGAGATCGACGAGCGACCCGACGAACCGCACGACGCCATCCGACGCGGGCTGTCCGGCCGCCATCGCGTTCGGCATTGCATTCGACGTCGCGAGTACGACACCGAGCGCGAACACCATCGTTCGCACGACGCCGGCGCCCACTGCCGCCGCCGATGCCGATCGCTTCGCGTTGTTGCGCATGTTCCCTCTCCTCTGCCGCGTTACCGGAAAAACGGGCGGCGTGACGCGTCGGTCACGCCGCCCGTGTGCTGGCATTCACTGTAAGGAGAGCGGCCCGGACAATATATGGGACAAGTCCTAAACTGCAGCCGGATTGATCGAACTCAGCGTTGTCGACACGGCCCAGCAGCCCGATGCGACCGGTGTCGCGCGCCCGTCACGCGTCCGGATCGACGCGCAGCACGAGCTTGCCGCGATGGTCGCCGTCGAACAGGCGGTTCAGCACGTCGGGCGCATTTTCGAGACCGTCGGCCACGGTTTCCTCGGCCTTGAGCCGGCCGTCGCGCAGCCAGCCCGCGAGCGTCTGCACGGCTTCGCGGCTCTTGCGGTAATCGAGGATCAGGAAGCCGCGCATCGTCAGCCGCTTCGAGATCAGCACGCCGACGTCGTCGGCCGCGCGGCCGCTGTTGTAGTTCGAGATCACGCCGCACAACGCGACGCGCCCGCCGATCACCATCCGCGACAGCACCGCGCGCATCACCTCGCCGCCGACGTTCTCGAAGTTCACGTGCACGCCGTCCGGCGTCGCCGCCTTCAGTTGCTGGCGGAAATCGTCGGCCTTGTAGTCGACGGCCGCGTCGAAGCCGAGCGTCTCGGTCAGGTAGCGGCACTTGTCCGCGCCGCCCGCGATGCCGACCACCCGTGCGCCGTGAATCTTGCCGATCTGCCCGGCGATCGAGCCGACCGAGCCGGCCGCCGCCGACACGACGAGCGTTTCGCCCGGCTGCACCGGCGCGATGTCGGTCAACCCGTAGTACGCGGTCAGCCCGCTCATCCCGCACGCGCCGAGCAGCGTCGGCAGCGGCAGGCCCGACTGCGCGGGCAGCTTCACGAGCTGCGCGGCCTGCTCGGCCGGCACGACCGCATAGTCCTGCCAGCCGACGAGCCCCTGCACGAGCTCGCCTTCCGCGAAACCCGCATGGCGCGACGCGACCACGCGGCCGATACCGAGCGCGCGCATCACCTCGCCGATCGCGACGGGCGGCAGGTACTGCGGCACGTCGCTCATCCACACGCGGTTGGTCGGGTCCATCGACAGATACAGCACGCGCACGAGCACCTCGCCGTCGGCGAGCGCCGGCACCGGCGTCTCGACGAGCGAGAAGTGTTCGCGGCCGACCCGCCCTTCCGGGCGCGTCTTCAGCAGCAGTTGGCGATTCACGGGTGTCGACATGATGTTCTCCTCCAATCGTCGTGGTTCGGGATGCGCGTCAGACCGCGCACATGCCGCCGTCGATCACGAGTTCGGCGGCCGTCATGAAGCGGCTCTCGTCGGATGCGAGATACACGGCCGCGTGCGCGACGTCGTCCGGCTCGCCGAGCCGGCGCAGCGGAATGCCGCGCGCGAGCTTGCGCGTCGCGTCGCGTTCGCCGAGCGACTGGAACAGTGGCTCGACGATCCCTGTGCGGATGAACGCCGGGTGAATCGAATTGCAGCGCACGTCGATCTCGCGGCGCGCGCAATCGATCGCGACCGACTTCGTCAGCGACGCGACCGCCGCCTTCGACGCGTTGTATGCGGTGAAGTCCGGCTCGACCTTGAACGCCGCGACCGACGAGATGTTGATGATCGACGCGGGATGGCTCTCGGCCAGGTACGACAGCGCATGCTTGCAGCCGAGCACGATGCTCTCGACGTTGATCGCCATCACGCGCCGCCATTCGTCCAGCTCGATTTGCGCGGGCGAGCCGATCGAGCCGACGCCCGCGTTGTTGACGAGCACCGACAGCCCGCCCATCGCATCGGTCGCCTGCGCGAGCAGCGCCTGCCAGCGCGCTTCGTCGCGCACGTCCTGGGTCGCGGCGAACGCGACCGGCGTCGCACGGCCCGCATTGAGTTCCTGCGCGAACGCATCGAGCACCGCCGCTTCCGCGATGTCGGTCAGGAACACGCGTGCGCCCTGCTCGACCATCCGGCGCGCGATCGCACGGCCGAGGCCGCCCGCGGCGCCCGTGATGTATGCGCACTTGCCGGCGAGGCGCGGAGCAACGATTGTCATGTGACCTCCTCCTGTCGTGAATCGTCGTCGCGGAACGCTGCCGCGACGGGGTTTCCGTGCATGATCCATGCCGACCTGTGCCGGTCGCCGGTGCGCCGACACGGCGACGCAATGCACGGTTCCCGCGAGTATATCGAGATGGCCGCGACGCACGCCGGACCGGCCGCGCAGCTTGCCTGCGATGAAACGACAGCCAGCGTACGCGAATGCTGCCGATCGATGAAATGAATATTCGTTATACCCGGTCATAGGCATGGCTCATGACTTGCACGTACCGGCGCCCCTGCGCAAACAGCCCGGCGCAGCCGCTCGGATGGATTGCGTCGGCAGTCGATCATCGGGAGAACGGGCGTTGCGTTCCGCACGGACGAGAACGCAATCGGGAAGACGATCCGGCGCGGCATCGTGCAATCCGCCGGAAAATGCCGGACGAACGCCGGCGGCAAGAAGGCGTCAAGCAGGCGGCGCCGGAGCGCCCGCCATCGGCGACCGTCAGAATCCGTCGCCCGACGGCGCGCGCACGAACGCGCAGAGCTGCGGCGAGTGCGTGTCGATCATCCGCTGGAACGGTGCACGGTGCCCGTACGCGATACCCGACACGAGCAGCAGGCAAACCGCCGCGACGCGCGGCGAAAACGCGCGCTGCCGCGCGCCGTCGTAGCCGCGCAGGAACACCAGCGCGACCAGCGCGCCGAGCATCCAGCCGACGACGACTTCCGGCACGGTGTGCGAATGATCGAACACGCGTGCGACGGCCGTGACCGCGCCGATGGTCAGCCCGGCCGCGATACCGGGCGCCTTGCCCGGCCGGAACGCCTGCCACAGCATCGACAGCGCGACCGTCCACACGGACGTCGACAGCATCGTATGGCCGCTGATCACGCGGAAGTCGAATTGCGGCAGCTCTATGCCGCATCCGGCATAGAGGATTTTCGTGGCGCCGACGACGCCCATGCCGGCGGCCAGCAGCACCCCCCAGCGGGCGGCGAGGCGCCAGTCGGTCAGCGCGAGCCATGCCGCGCAGGTCAGCGCGATCGGCAAGGTCAGCGCGGCATCGCCGATGTTGCTGATTTCACTCCACATAACGGACTTCGGGGACGATCGAAAGGCCGCAGTTTACCGCAAGCGCGCAGCGCACCTGTGTCAGCCTGTGACAGGCTGTATCAGCCCGCGACACCGGTAAGCAACAGCAGGTTCGTGCCGGTGATCACGACGAACAGCGCCCATGCGGCCACCTGCATCCCGCGGCCGATCGCATGTTCGCCCATCGTGCCGCGGTCGCTGACCGAGCGGATCAGCGGCCACATCGCGAACGGCAACTGCAGGCTCAACAGCACCTGGCTCCATACGAGCAGTTGCCCGACCGAGCCGTCGCCGAGCCACAGCACGCCGATCAGCGCCGGCACGAGCGCGAGCCCGCGCGTGATCAGCCGGCGCTGGTAGCACGGAATCTTCGTATGCAGGAAACCGTCCATGATGACCTGGCCGGCGATCGTGCCGGTCAGCGTCGAGCTCTGCCCCGACGCGAGCAGCGCGATGCCGAACAACAGCGCGGCCGCGCCGCCCGCGATCGGCGTGATCAGCCGGTACGCCTGCTCGATGTCGGTCACGTTGTGCTGGCCGGTCGCATGAAATGCCGCACCCGCGACAACGAGGATCGCCGCATTGACGAGCATCGCGACGAACAGCGACACGCAGGTATCGATGCGCACGAGTGCGAGCGTGTCGCGGATCACGCCGCGCGCGCCGCCGACGACGTGCCGCGTCTGCACGACCGACGAATGCAGGTACAGGTTGTGCGGCATGATCGTCGCGCCGACGATGCCGAGCGCGAGCACGATCGCGTCCTTGCGGTCGTGGCCGGGATCGCCCGGCACGAGCCCGCCGACCACCGCATGCCAGTCGGGCGGCGTGATCGCCACCTGCGCGACGAAGCAGAACGCCATCGTCGCGATCAGCCCGAGCACGATCGCCTCGATCTGCCGGAACCCCTTGCCCTGCAGGCCGAGCACGATCACCGTGTCGAGCGCGGTCAGCACGACGCCCCACGCGAGCGGCACGCCGAGCAGCAGCTTGAACGCGAGCGCGCAGCCGAGCACTTCCGCGATGTCGCACGCGATGATCGACACTTCGGCGGTGATCCACTGCACGACGCGGCCGACGCGCCCGTAGCGGTCGTAGCTGGCTTGCGCGAGATCCTTGCCCGCGACGAGGCCGAGCCGCGCCGCGAGCATCTGCAGGAAGATCGCCGCGAGGCTCGAGAACGCGACGACCCACAGCAACGAATAGCCGAACTGCGAGCCGGCCTGGATATCGGTCGCCCAGTTGCCGGGATCCATGTAGCCGATCGCGACCAGCAGGCCGGGGCCGAAAAAGCGCCTGAGCTTGCGCCAGCGCGGCGCGGCGGCGTCGATCGTGATGCTGCCCTTTACTTCCGACGGGCAGAAAGGGGCGGTGGCGGTAGTGGGGAGGAAGGGCATGGAAACCGGGAATCGAGATCGCGACACGACGATTCTACGGGTATCCGGCCCGTTTTCCCGCGCTCGGCCGCGCACGCGTCGCAACCCGGCCCATCGCCGTCGCAACATGCGGCGGCGGCCCCGTCGTCCGACCCGGGCGACGCCGTGCCGTGCGCGAGTATTTTTTCCCGCCCGGCGACGCGGAATTCGGTCGGCGACATCAACAGGCGCTGGCGAAACAGCTTCGCGAGCCGCTCGCCGCTGCCGAACCCGGTGCGCCGCGCGACCTTGTCGGCCGGCAGCGTCGTATGGATCAGCATGTGGCACGCACGTTCGAGCCGCACGTGCTGGACGAACTCGGTCGGCGTCACGCCGATTTCCTTCTTGAAGCGCCGCAGGAAATTGCGCTCGCTCATCGCGGCCGCCTGCGCGGCGTTCGCGATCGAGACGCGGTTCACGCTCTGCGCGCGCAGCCGCTGCGCGGACATCCGGATCGACGGGCTCGCGCTGAGTTCGCGGAACGCCCACATCGACTGCACATAGCGCTGCTCGACCGGCCGCATCATGTTGCTGGCGATCTCCTGCGCGGCGCTGTCGCCGAGGTCGGCGCGGAACATGTCGAGCGCGGCGGCAAACACGTCGGTTTCGCCGGCCCGCGATTCGATCGTCGTGGGGGCCCGGCGCCCCGCCCGGCCCGGCCGCACGTCGATCGACGACGGCCGCCGCGTGGCGGCGAGCGCGGGCAGATCCATCGCGTCGACGATCCAGCGCGCATGCCGGCGAATGTCGGTCAGGCGCCGTTGCAATGCGTCGTCCCAGTTGACGGCCACCAGGTCGCCATGAAGATGAAAGAACGCGAGCGCACGGCGGCTGTGTTCGTCGCCGAGCGGCTCGGCCGCGATTCTCACGCCGGACGACGACTGCAACAGTCCCCCGCTTTCGGATACGTACTTGAGCTGATAATCCGCGCCGTACCCATGCAGGCGATTCGCCAGGTTGAAGGCTTCGCCGAGACGCGCGGCCTGGGCCAACGAAAACCCCGTACTCAAATAGATAACGACCCACCGCTGATCTGCTGCATTCACTGGCCAAGCCCCCGACTTGTTCGACTTCTTCTAATACCGTCGAACTGTCAGGCTTATATTTGGTTTGAATGCGTGCGACAGGACGGCTATCCCGAAATATGAAGCGACGGCATCTTAGCCGAACGGGTAGTGCCTTTGGCGCCAAATGGCCGACGGGGACAGCATGATGGCGGATTACTACAGGCTGCCGTGCGCCGCCGGTATGCCGGCATGGAATTGCGTATGCGATGCGGCCGGCCATTGCGGCCGTCATGCGTCATGACGTGCGTGTTCGATGGCGTTGCGCAGCGGTCGAGCGGGCGCTCGCGTATCGGCGCGAACGGCGTCGACACGCATCGAACGCGTGCGATCGGCGCGTATGCCGACCCGCGCATCGGTTGTCTGCGCATCCTTTAGAATCGATCCGTTCTTCACCACGCCGCCCGCGCTCCGTGCCCGCCGATCACCGTCTCGACCTGAACCTGTTTCGCGTGCTCGACGCCGTCTACGTGCATGGCGGCATTGGCGCGGCCGCCCGCGCGCTGCATCTGACGCAACCGGCCGTCACGCATGCGCTCAACCGGCTGCGCGCGCATTTCGACGATCCGCTGTTCGTGCGCCAGGGCAATCGCGTCGTGCCGACCGAGCGCACGCGGTCGATCATCGCGGACGTGCAACGGCACCTGAAGGGCCTGCAAGGCACCGCGCGCGATCCGTCCGCCTTCGATCCCGCGACGCTCGACCTGAGCATCGCGGTCGGCATTCGCGACGTGCTCGAATCCATCGCATTGCCGCGCATCGTCGCCGCGTTCGCCGACGAAGCGCCGGGCTTGCGGCTCGTCAGCCGCCGCATCGCGGTGCCCGACATCGAACGCGAATTGGCGTCGGGCAACCTCGATCTCGTCGTCGATCGCCGCGTGCCGACCGGCCCGCGCATCGCCACCGAACACCTGCTCGACGATTCGCTCGTCGTCGCGATGAGCCGCGATCATCCGCTGGCGCGCGACCCGCTGCGACGCGGCGACTATTTCGCGGCGCAGCATATCGCCGTGTCGTCGCTCGGCGCGCCGCAATCGCTCGACGTCCTGCTCGGCAACGACGGGCGCTTGCGCGACATCCGGCTCACCTGCCAGCACTATTTCGCCGCCTGCCAGATCGCCGCGGCCGGCCATCTGCTCGTCACGCTGCCGCACACCTATGCGCGGCGCATGGCCGCGCTGCTGCCGATCGCCGTGCGGCCGCTGCCGCTGCGGCTCAAGCCGTTCCCGCTGCTCGCGTACTGGCACGAGTCGCGCGACACCGACCGCGCGCATCGGTGGGTGCGCGAACGCATCGCCGCGCTCGTGCGCAGCAGCGGCGGCAGCGCCGACACGTAGCGGCGCAGCACGCAAGCGCGCGATCGCGACGGTATGCTGGCGGCTGCGCGCCGCCACACGGCGCCCTCTTCCCTCATCCGCTACCGGAGACTTGCCATGTCCCTCATCCACGCCGCCGCCGTCCTCGATGCCGACGCGCCCGACTACGTCGTCCGGTTGCAGGCCGGCACGCATGCGCTGACCGGCGACGAAGCGCCGCGCGAAGGCGGCCAGGATCGCGGGCCGGCGCCGTACGAGTTCGTGCTGGCCGGGCTTGCGCAATGCACGGCCGCGACGCTGCGCATGTACATGCAGCGCAAGGCGTGGCCGGCCGTGCGCATCACGGTGCGCACCGAGCTGCATGCCGATCGCGAAGGCGTGCAGTACGTGCGCCGCGTCGTGACGCTCGACGGCCCGCTCGACGACGCGCAACGCCAGCGTCTCGCGGAAATCTGCGAGAAGACGCCGGTGACGCAATTCATCAAGCGCGGCACGCGGATCGACACGACGTTGAACTGACGCACGCGGCAGGCCGCACGGTCTGCCGCGTGAAACGGAACGGGCGGGCCGCGCATCCGGCGCGACCCGCCCGTTCGCCGATCCCGCCCGGCGCTTACAGTCCGAGAGCGGACAGGTCCAGCTTGCCGTCCTTCATCGGCGGGCACCAGAAATACGCGCCCGTCAGCGGCCGCGTGAAGCGGAACAGGCCGTCGACGATCCCGTCTTCCGCGCCGCTCATCCGGCGCATCTGCACGTCGAACCCGCGGAACGAGCAGCCGAACGCGACGAAATAGAGGCCCGCGCGGCGCGTGTCCGACCACGGCGACGAACGGCGCAGCATGAACGCCTCGGGCGCGAAGCTCTCTTGCGCGGTGCGCTTCACGTGCGCGAATTCGGGCGCGTCGTCGAGTTCCTCGTTGTCCGAACGGCGACGCCCGATGATGTGATCCATCTCACCCGACGGAATGCGCTCCATCCGGTCGAAATCGTGCACCCACTGCTGCACCGCGACGAAGCTCGAACCGTCGAGCCCCGCGCCCTGCCCCGTCACGATCGCCGCGGCGATCGCGTCGTCGCCTTCCGGGTTCTCGGTGCCGTCCTCGTAGCCTGACAGGTCGCGATCGTTCGAATAGCGGAAGCCGTCGACGGCCTCCTGCAGCGCGAACGCCGGCGCGAGCGCGCGTTCGATCGCCCGCGCGCGCAGCACGATCTCGCCGCGGTCGTCCGAGCGCAGCCAGACCCACACGTCGGCCGGCGTCGCCGGCAGCGTGCGGTCGTTCACCGCGAACGCCGGATAGTCGGTCAGGCCCGGCACCGGATGTCCGAGATAGGCAGCCAGCGTGTGCCCGAAGCCGACGACCGTGTCGCGTCCGTCGACGATCTCGCGCAGCGCGGCCAGCGCCGCGGCGATATTGCCGTCATTCGACATCGTGAAAGTGAGGTATCGCGCTGCCGTATCGATCGGAGCCAGGATGCCTTGCTGAACGTCGCTCATCGTTTCCTCGGGAATGGTTCGGAATGGATCCGGGTAGGCGCGCCTCGTCGCGCGCCGCGGACGCCGAAGTGTAATCGATGCGTCCGCCGCAACCCGTGCCCGCCATCGCGCAACGTACGCGAAAAGGGGCCAAAACCCTGAATACTAACCGTATCGACGCTGCAACGCCGCATTCGTCAGACGTTGCGGCGCGCGCGACACTCCTGATAAAATCGCCACACGTCTTTTCGGCGTCCTTTCAACCGTTCACTTCAGGGAGGTGCAGATGTTCCGAATGCCAGCAACCTTCCCGAACGTGGTCTCACGGCGCAGTTGATCCAGCCCGCCGTCCGCGCCGGCTCCCGAGTTTTCCGCTGACCCGTCAGCCGCGCTTTTCCCGACAGCCCGTTTCGTTCCGCCCGCGTGTTTCGCGCGGCCCGGCTGTTGCGTTTTCGACGTTCTCCGAACCGGAAAGTCCCGTCGCGCGCCGCGCCGGGCAACGATACATGACCAGAAAAACCTCCCATCTGGGCGGCCATGCATTCCAGGCCGTCTTCGGCTTCACCCTCCGTTACTGGCGCAAGCAGCCGGTGCGCATCGCCGCGGTCGCGAGCCTCGCGCTGCTCGCCGCGCTCGCCGACGTCCTCACGCCGCTGTTCGCCGGCCGCCTCGTCGACGCGCTGTCGAGCGGCCTGACCGACCGTGCCGCCGCGTGGCATTCGGCCCTCGTCGCGTTCGGCACGCTCGCCGCGCTCGGCATCGGCGCGACGGTGCTGCGCCAGGGCGTCTACCTGAACATCATCACGCTCACGCTGAAGATGATGAGCGAGATCGCCGCCGCCTCGTTCCACCGCGTGCAGCGTTTCTCGACCGACTGGCACGCGAACAGCTTCGCGGGCTCGACCGTGCGCAAGATCACGCGCGGAATCTGGGCGCTCGACCTGCTCAACGACACCGTGCTGATCGCGCTGCTGCCGTCGGTCGCGATGCTGGTCGGCGCGACCGTGCTGCTCGGCACGCACTGGCCCGTGATGGGGCTCGTCGTCGGCGCGGGGTCGCTGCTGTACATCGCGGTGACGGTCGCGGTGTCGCTCGGCATCGTCGCGCCGGCCGCCCGGCTCGGCAACCTGTGGGACACGCGCATGGGCGGCGCGCTCGCCGATGCGGTGAGCTGCAACGCGGTGGTGAAGGCGTTCGGCGCGGAAGTGCGCGAGGAAGCGCGGCTCGCGCGCGTGATCGGCAAGTGGCGGCAGCGCACGCGCCGCACGTGGGTGCGCGGCACGTTCAACGGCGGGTTGCAGGGCGCGATGCTCGTCGCGATGCAGGCCGCGATGATCGGTGTCGCTCTGCGGCTGTGGATGAACGACGAGGCGAGCGTCGGCGACATCGCGTTCGCGCTGACGATGTTCTTCATGCTGCAGGGTTACCTGCGCGACGTCGGCATGCATATCCGCAACCTGCAGCGCTCGGTGAACGACATGGAAGAACTCGTCGCGCTCGAACGCCAGCCGCTCGGCATCGACGATCGGCCCGGCGCACCGGCCATCCGGATCGGGCAAGGCGAGATCCGCTTCGAGCACGTGACGTTCCGCTACGGCAACCATCCGGTGCCGCTGTACGACGATTTCTCGATGCGGATCGCGCCCGGCGAACGCGTGGGCCTCGTCGGGCATTCGGGGTCGGGCAAGACGACGTTCATCAAGCTGATCCAGCGCCTGTACGACGTATCGGGCGGCCGCATCACGATCGACGGCCAGGACATCGCGCAGGTGCGGCAGGATTCGCTGCGCAGCCAGATCGCGATCGTCCAGCAGGAGCCCGTGCTGTTCCACCGCACGCTCGCGGAGAACATCGCATATGCGCGCCCCGATGCGAGCCGCGCCGAGATCGAGCGCGCCGCGCGCCTGGCCAGCGCGCACGACTTCATCGCCGCGCTGCCGGACGGCTATGAGACGCTCGTCGGCGAACGCGGGATCAAGCTGTCGGGCGGCGAGCGCCAGCGCGTCGCGATCGCGCGCGCGTTCCTCGCGGATGCGCCGATCCTGATCCTCGACGAAGCGACGTCGAGCCTCGACAGCGAAAGCGAGCTGCTGATCCAGCAGGCGATGGAGCGACTGATGGTCGGCCGCACGACGCTCGTCGTCGCGCACCGGCTGTCGACCGTGCGCGCGCTCGACCGGCTGCTGGTGCTCGATCGCGGCAAGGTGATCGAGGAAGGCAACCACGACGCGCTGATCCGCATCGACGGCGGCATCTATCGCCGGCTGTTCGAGCGGCAGGCGCTGGAGCTGGCGAAGGGGCTCGCCGATTCGCCGCGACGCACGGCGGATCGCGATGCCGGGCCGCTGGGAGAGCCGGCCGAGGTTTGATGCAGGCGCGTCGCGACCTGGCCCGGCGGCGCGGTCATCGCCGCCGGGCCATGCAGCGGCAACCGGTTCCGGATCGAGGCCGTGCCATGCGCACGGCCTTTTTTGTGTCTGCGGCGCCGGCTCGGCGGCGCCGGACAACCGCGCGCCACGGCGTGTCTGCCGCCGGGATCACTTATCATGTCGGCCAGGCAATTCGCGACGAAAGGCAGACCATGTTTACAGGCATTGTTCAGGGCGTCGGCACCATCGACGCCATCAAGGATCACGGCGAGCTGAGGACCTTCAGCATCGCATTCCCCGAGCGGTTCACCGACGATATCGAGATCGGCGCGAGCGTGTCGGTCGATGGCGTGTGCCTGACGGTGACGACCATCCATTCGCCGACGCTGATCGACTTCGACGTCATGCTGCCGAGCCTGAGAATCACCACGCTGGCCGAGCTCGCGACCGGCGCGCGGGTCAACGTCGAGCGCGCCGCGAAGGACGGTGCGGAGATCGGTGGACATCCGCTGTCCGGTCATGTCGATTTCACCGGGACCATCGTGCACGTCGCATCGTCCGAGCACAACCGGATGATCCGCATCGGCGTGCCGGCCGAATTCAAGCGCTATGTGTTCGCGAAGGGCTACATCGCGATCAACGGCTGCAGCCTCACCGTGTCGGACGTCAATCGCGACGAAGGCTGGTTCGACGTCTGGCTGATTCCCGAAACGCGCCGCGCGACCACGTTCGATGCGAAGGGCGTCAACGACACGGTCAACATCGAGATCGAGCGCAGCACCCAGGTCGTCGTCGATACGATCCGTGAATCGGTCAAGGAAACGCTCGGCGAATTGAACGGCGTCGTCACCGCGCTGCTGGCGGAAAAAGGCATCGATATCGAGGAACTGCTGGCGCGCAATGTCGCGCGGCTGCCGAAGCAGTAAAGGTCGATGACCTGCGTGCCACGGTATGTCGCGTGGGAACGCAGGCTTATTCGTCCGTGGCGCTCCGACCGGTCAAGGCTTGCCGTTCTTGAAGGCCGCAACCAGAAATTCGACGAGCACCCGGACCCGCATCGGAAGGCGTCGGCCTGCGGGGTACACGAGATGGATGGGGAAGCGTTCAGGCTGCAACTGCGGCAGCAGGACGCGAACCTTGCCGGATCGAATGTCTTCCTCGAACAACCAGGACGGCGCTTGCGCAATGCCAAGGTCGCATAGAACGGACGCCCGGATGTGTTCGGCGTCGCCCGTCATCAGCGAGCCGTGCGGCACGTAGGAGACGGTTTCCTTTTTGACCTTGAACGCCCACGGTTTCGGCTCGCGATCTTTCGAAAATACCACGCACGCGTGCCGATCGAGGTCGGAAAGTCGCTGTGGCTCGCCACGTGCGGCAACGTAGTCCGAACTGGCGACGAGCAGGAAATCCGCGTCGGTCAGTTTTTTGGCGGTGAGTGACGAATCCATCAACTGCCCGTGCCGGATGCCAAGATCGACGCCATCGCCAACCAGATCGACCAGCCGCTCGGAAACCGATAATTCGACGCTTACGTCCGGGTAGCGCTTGAAGAATTCCGGCAACAACGGGGTAATGCACAGCCGTCCGTGTGCCGGCGCCGTGTTGACCCTGACGACGCCCTTGGGGGCGCGCTGACGGTCGCCCACTGACGCTTCGAGCACGTCAAAATCGTCAATGAGTTGCTTGGCTGACTCGTAGAACGCGAGCCCCGCATCGGTGACGATGACCTTGCGCGACGTGCGCATCAGAAGCTGCGCGCCAAGGTGAGCTTCGAGCGCACCGATTTTCTTGCTGACGGCAGGCTGTCCTATTCCATGTTCGCGCCCCACGGCCGAGAAATTGCCGCATTCGACAAGGCGGACAAACAGCCGAATTGCATCCAGACGATCCATCAGCGGGCTTCCCGGCGATTCCAAAATGGAATTGATGGTATGTCGGAACACGCCGTTTCGGCAATATCGAAATCGCCGTAGATTCACGGTTGTTCAGCCAACCGACACGACCGACCATGAAAGCACTCAGTGTGACGCCCGACCGCGAACTCGAACTGCGCGACATTCCCACGCCACTCGACGCCGCACCCGAGCATGTGTTGATCGACATGGATGCGTCAGCCATCAACCACGGCGACAAGACGTTCCTCACAAGGCCGGCAGCGGCGGGTCTTGCGTTGCCGTTGAGCGAACACGCTGTCTGGGGCGCATCCGGTGCCGGAAGAGTCGTCTCCGTCGGCGACGGTGTGCCGCAAAAATACCTCGGCAAACAGGTGGCGATTTATCGCTCGCTGGCTCGAAGCCCCCGCAGCGTCGGCTTGTGGTCCGAGCGCGCACACGTGCCCTACAGCACGTGCCTGATTTTGCCCGAGCACGTTTGTGCGCGAGATTATTGCGGCTCGCTCGTGAACGCGATGACGGCTTACGCATTTCTCGACGAAGCCGAAAGGGACGGGCACAAGGGTGTCATCGTGACGGCTGGCAATTCGGCAACAGGCCGTGGGATCGCGGCGCTCGTGCGCGACAGACAACTGCAAGCGATCTTTCTGGTTCGTGGCGACGCCGCGCGCGACACGTTGCGCGCGTCCGGCGTTGAGCACGTGATCGTCACGCGAGAAGGATTCGAGGGCGAGCTTGCTTCGCTCGCGGCGGAACTGAACGCGACAGCCGTTTTTGACGGCGTCGGCGGCGAATTGCTCAGTCACGTGTTGCCGGTGCTGCCGCCGAACCCGACGGTCTACGTGTACGGCTTTCTGGGCGCTGCGTCGCCGGTCGTGATTCCTTCCGTCCTATTCATGTCAAAAAATCTGACGATGAAGCGGTTCAGCAATTTCGACAGCCGCACGGTGAAGGAACCCGACAACCTTGTCCGCGCGCTCGGCAACCTGGAACAGGTGATTGACGATCCGTTGTTCAGAACGAAAATCGGCGACATGTTTCGCCTCGATCAAATCGAAGAGGCGATGCGGTACGAATCGGCCGAGGGCGCCAAGGCGGTGTTGGTGCACGGTGATCGCAGCGACACGTGAGCTAGGTGATCCGCTGGATCACCGAATACCTGCTTCCATCGGAAAACACCTCGACCCACGGTTCCGATTCCTCGAACGTCCAGAGAACGAGTTCGAGGTCGATCAGTTCATTCCAGTCATCGTCGGGCCACGGCATGTTCCATCCGCCCGCGACGGCCACCACGCCGCCTGTGTAGAGCGGGCATTGCGCCATCCATTCGCGCTCGTAGTCGTGCGCGGCCGCGCCCTTGAAGTTACCGTTGAATCCCCAGTCGCGCTGCCAGCCGTGTGCGTCGAGGTACGCGCCGATCGCGGCGGAGCCGAAGCGGAACACCGCGTCGACCGATGGAAGCGACATCGCGTCGGATCGGCACAGCGGGCAGGCGGAGCGGACAGGTTGCGAGGAAGTCTCCACGCGGCCTGACGTGCCGCCATCGTCGAGATATACGTTCAGCCAGACGCCATCGCGCTCGACGGAAATGCACAACGCGCCGGCATCAACTCCATGCCAGTAGCCGGTGACAGGTTCGCCGTCGTCCGCGAAGCGGTACTGACGGCACGGCCTCGCAAGCCGCTTCGCTTCGTTCAGAAAATCGTCCGACGTCATTGGATGCCTCTCTTTTCAGCGTCCCGGGTATCGCATCGCACCGCCGCGATCGAACGACATCGACCGCGGCCCCCGCCTCACTCGGCCCCCACCCGCGCCCCTTCCCCACCGCCACGCGCTGCGCGCGATAAATCCCCGCAGGTCCGGAGAACAGATACGCGACGACACAGGCGACGATTGCATAGACGCCGATATCCGCGCCGAACAATTCGATCGCCATGATCGTCGACGCGATCGGCGTGTTCGCCGCGCCCGCGAACACCGCGACGAAGCCGAGCCCCGCGAGCACCGGCACCGGCAGCGCCAGCACCTGGCCGAGCGCATTGCCGAGCGTCGCGCCGATGTAGAACAGCGGCGTCACTTCGCCGCCCTTGAATCCCGACGCGAGCGTGACGACGGTGAACGCGAACTTGCCCGCGAAATCGTAAAGCGGCAGCGGGCCGTGAAACGCGGCCTCGATCGTCGGGATGCCGAGGCCGAGATACTGCGGCACGTTCAGCACGGTCGCGGCCGCGGCGACCAGCAGGCCGCCGAGCACCGGCTGCAACGGCGCATGGCGGATCGCGCGGCGAAACCACGCGGTCAGCGCATGCGTCGCAAACGCGAACAGCCTCCCGACCACGCCGAACGCGATGCCCGCGACGACCGTCGCGGCCAGCCCCGTCGCCGATACGGCCGGCACGAACGGAATCGCATAGGCGGTGTGATGGATGCCCCACGCACGGCACACGGCGTCCGCGACGATCGCCGACGCAACGCAGGCCAGCAGCGCGTCGTATCGCACGCGCCCGATCGCGAGCACCTCGAGCCCGAACACGGCGCCCGCGAGCGGCGTGCCGAATACCGACGCGAAGCCGGCCGCGATGCCGCCCATCAGCAGCACGCGGCGATGCTCGCGATCGAGACGAAACAGGTGCGTGATGCGATCGGCGAGCGCGCCGCCCATCTGCACGGCCGTGCCCTCGCGGCCGGCCGACCCGCCGAACAGGTGCGTAACGACGGTCGCGACGAGCACGAGCGGCGCCATCCGCTTCGGCACGAGCGCCTTCGGGTCGTGAATCTCGTCGATCAGCAGGTTGTTGCCGCGCGCGACCGACTGGCCGAAGCGATGGTAGATCCAGCCGGTGGCAAAACCGGCGGCCGGCAGCCCCCACAGCAGCCACGGATGCGCGACCCGCGTGCCGGTCGCCCAGTCGAGCGCGATCAGGAACACGGCGGATGCCGTACCGGCCAGCGCGCCGAGCAGCGCTGAAAGCGCGAGCCAGCGGCACACATAGCGCAGGGTCGCGAAAAGATCGGCAGAAGTGGTGAAAAACATGATTTCCAGATTCGACGGAACATCAAACCTGGGCGGCAGAATGCCGGATGGACGGCCTGCGACCTCCTGACGACCCAGGAACACGCAGGCATCATCAGCCGGGCAAACCGGCGGTTGAGGGCCGCACCGCGCGCGCCACGCGCCGCGAACGACCGCAGGGAGGCATGCCATCTCCGCAGGCTGCGATTGTACGCGACGCCGCGCCACGCACGCAATGCAGACGCCGGCGCGCCGCGAAACGACGGCGCGTGGCCGGTGCGCCGTCAGTCGCGCGGCGCGAGCGCGATCCGCGCGATCAACTGCGGCGCGATCTGTTCGAGCGGCAGGATCGCCGACGCCGCGCCGATCGCCGCGGCCGCCTTCGGCATCCCGTACACGGCGCTGGTCGCTTCGTCCTGCGCGATCGTATAGCAGCCCTTCGCGCGCATCGCCTTCAGGCCGAGCGCGCCGTCGCGTCCCATGCCCGTCAGCAGCACGCCCAGCGCATCGCCCTGCCAGCCGTCCGCGACACTGTTGAAAAACACGTCGATCGACGGCCGGTACGGCGTTTCGGCCGGATGCCGCGTATAGCCGAGCACGCCGCGCGGCGACAGCATCAGATGGTCGTTGGTCGCCGCGAGCAGCACCTCGCCCGCTTCCGGCACGCTGCCCTGTCGTGCGACGCGCACCGGCAGCCGCGTATAGCCGTCGAGCCATTCGGCCATGCCGTACGCGAATGCCTGGTCGACGTGCTGGACGATCACGATCGCGGCCGGAAAGTCGGCCGGCAGCGCGCGCAGCAGCGCGGTGAGCGCGGTCGGCCCGCCCGCCGACGCACCGATCGCGACGAGCGTCGGCTGTCCGCGCGCGGGCGCCGGCCCCGGCGGCACGAGCGCCGCGGTGCGGCTTTCGAGCAGCCGGCCGATCTGGTCGATCTTCGCGAGCAGCGCCTGCGGCGACGCATCGGTCGACAGCCCGAGCGCGAGCGTCGGCGTATCGACCGCGTCGAGCGCGCCCGCGCCCATCGCCTCGTACACCGACGACGTGTTCGCGCTGACGCTCGCCGTCACGATCAGGATCGCGCACGGCGCGCGCGCCATGATCCGGCGCGTCGCGGCGACGCCGTCGACCTTCGGCATCACGAGATCCATCAGGACGACGTCGGGCGGATGCGCGACGCAGAAATCCACGGCCTCGTCGCCATCGGTCGCCACCCACAGCACGCGATGGTCCGCGCGCAGCGCGATCACGCGGCGCAGCGCCTCCACGGCCAGCGGCAGATCGTTGACGATGCCGATGTTCATCGGTGCGCGTCCCCGATCAGGTCGTGCACGGCATCGAGCAGCGCCTCGTCGTGGAAGCTGCTCTTCGCGAGATAGTAATCGGCGCCGGCATCGAGCCCGCGCCGGCGATCCTCGTCGCGATCCTTGTACGACACGATCATCACCGGCACGCGCTTGAGCATCGGGTCGCTCTTGATCAGCGTGACGAGTTCGATGCCGTCCATGCGCGGCATGTCGACGTCGGTCACGACGAGATCGAACGCATCGCTGCGCACCGCGTTCCACCCCTCCATCCCGTCGACCGCCACCGTCACGTCGTAGCCGCGCTTTTCCAGGAGCTTGCGTTCGAGCTCGCGCACCGTCAGCGAATCGTCGACGACGAGCACGCGGCGACGCCGGTCGGCGAGCGCGAGTTGCGGATCGCGCGTGAGCCGCGCAAGCAGGCCGCCGCGCACGAGCTTGTCGACCGAGCGGATCAGGTCCTCGACGTCGACGATCAGCACCGGGTCGCCGTTCTCGAGCAACGCGCCGGCCGCGATGTTCTGGATCTTGTTCAGGCGGCTGTCGAGCGGCTGCACCACGAGCATCCGTTCGCCGAGGAAGCGGTCGACCGCGACGCCGTACAGCTCGGGTTCGCCGCCGACGACCACCACCGCGGTGGTGGCGCGCGCGACATCGGGCTCGCCCGCGTCGAGCAACTGGTGCGCGGCGACGAGGCCCGCGCGCCGGCCGTCGAACGGAAAATGCGGCTGCCCTTCGAGCACGTCGATGTCGTCGTGCGCGAGTTCGAGCGTGCGTCGCACATGCGCGAGCGGGAACGCATACGGCTCGCCGCCGACCTCGACGAGCAGGCTGCGGATCACCGACAGCGTGAGCGGCAACTGCAGCACGAAGCGCATGCCGGCGCCCGGCTCGTTGAAGATCCGCACCGCGCCGCGCACGCCGCGCACCATCTCCTGCACCGCGTCGAGGCCGACGCCGCGCCCCGACACGTCGGTCACCGCATCGCGCATCGAGAAGCCCGGCAGCAGCAGGAATTCGAGCAGTTCGGGATCGGACAACCGCGCGGCCGTCTCGTCGTCGGTCAGGCGCTGGCGCACGACGGCCGCGCGCAGCGCATCCATGTCGACGCCCGGCCCGTCGTCGATCACGCTGACGAGCAGCGAGCCCGCGCTGTGGCGCGCCTCGAGCGTGACGCTCGCCTCGGCCGGCTTGCCGCGCGCCTGGCGCGCGTCGGGCGAATCGACGCCGTGGTCGATCGCGTTGCGCAACAGGTGGCCGAGCGGCGCGTCCAGCAGGTCGAGGATGTCGCGATCGACCTGCGTGCCTTCGCCGACGATCGAGAAACGCACCTGCTTGCCGAGCGAACGCGCGAGATCGCGGACGATGCGCGGATACGCGCGCGTCGCGTCGCCGAACGGCCGCATCCGGCATTGCAGCGCCTCGTCGTACAGTTGCTCGGCGATATGCGTGCTGCGCCGCTCGAAGCGGTCGAATTCGTCCATGCGCTCGGCGAGCGAGCGCTGCAGGTCGTTGAGCATGTGCCGCACTTCGTTCATCGACGCGAGCATGCCGGCGTCGAGATCGTCGGCGTACTGCTCGTACATCAGGTCGAGCGAACGGGCCGCGTCGCGCTGCGCGCGCTTCACGCGCAGCATCGATTCG
Organism: Burkholderia sp. MSMB1459WGS; assembly: GCF_001534535.1. NCBI lineage: Bacteria > Pseudomonadati > Pseudomonadota > Betaproteobacteria > Burkholderiales > Burkholderiaceae > Burkholderia > Burkholderia sp. MSMB1459WGS. The sequence goes on along the minus strand of NZ_LPMU01000044.1, from coordinate 131,345 downwards.
GCGAACGGCTTGAGCCAGCGCGATTCGACCAGCGATTCGCCGGACAGGCTCAACAGCCGGTTCAGCGTATCGGCGCGCACGCGGCGCATCGCACCGGCGCCCGCCACGCGGCCGGCCTGGACCGGATCGGGCGCCGTGCCCGACACGGCGAGCGGCGGTACCGCGGCACTTGCCCCGACCGGCTCGTTCGCGGCGCCGTCGTGTTCGCGATACGGCACCAACGACGGCGGCACCGGTGGCGGCCCGGCGGCCGGCGCCTGCATCGTCTGCGCGCCGTCGGCGCCTGTCAGCGCCGCCGCGAACCCGTCGATCTCGGTCTGGGACACGGGCTGCCCCTGCGGATCGCCGACGCGCACCAGCAAATCGACACCGGCCAGCAGCACGTCGACGTGCGTGGCCGTCAGCGCGATCGTGCCGGCCTGCGCGGCGACGAAGCATTCCTCCATCCGCCCGGCGATCTCGACGCCGAGCGGCACGCCGACGATGCGCGCGGCGCCCTTCAGCGAATGCGCGGCGCGCATGCACGCTTCCAGCGCGACGGAATCGGGCTCGCCCGATTCGAGCGCGAGCAGCCGCTCCGACAGCGCCTGGGTCTGTGTGCGCGTCTCCTCGCGATACAGCTCGAGCAGCGACAGGTGGCTCAGGTCGTCATCGCCGCTCATCGCATGCTCCGTGTCACGGCGTCGAACAGACGATCGTCGTCGAGCAGCCCCACCGACTTGCCGCGCCACGACAGCACGCCGCGCGACAGGCCGGCGCTCGCGCGCCCGACCGTGGCAGGCACCGGCACCCAGTCGGAGGCGCCGAAGCGCAGCACGCCCTCGACTTCGTCGACCGGAAACACGACCGGTTCGCCCTGGTGCGCGGCCACCAGCAGCCGCGTGAAACGGCCGTCGCCGCCACTGCCGCTGCCGGTCTTGCCGGCATCGAGGCCGAGCAGCGCACCGATCGAGATCGCGATGCGCAGCGTGCCGCGGATGTTGACCACCCCGCGCACGGCCGAATGGCGGCGATGCGGCAGGGAATGGATCGGGCGCGTGCCGGCGATCTCGCGCAGCACGCCGATCGGCAGCGCGAGCCATTCGTCGGCCACCCGGAACGCGAGCGCCGCATGGCGCGTATCGCCGTCGTCGTCGCGCGCATGCGCGGTGCCGAACGCGCTCATCCGGCGCGTGACGTCCGTCATCTCGGCGACGTCGAGCGGACGCTCGAGCAGCTTCGCCGCGTGACTGGCGTAGACCGGGCAGTTCAGGCAGCGCAGGCAGTCGTTCAGCCGCTCGCACGAGCGGTCGCCGCGTGTGCCGATCCGGTTCCAGCAATCGTCGACGTCGAGCGTCGCGTCGTCAGTGGCAGCGGCGGCGCGGTTCATGAATTCCTCTGGTCATCGCGGTGTCGGTCCCATTCCCGTCGTCGTGTCAGCCGGCCGAACGCCGGGCGCGTTCGAGCAACCATTGCGCGCCCGCACGATCGCCGCCGACGTCGAGCAGCGTCGCGAGATGCGTCAGCGCCTCGTGATGCGTGGGGCGCAGGTACAGCGCCTTCCGGTAGAAGTCGCTCGCCTCCGCGGCGCGCCCGCGCGCATCCGCGATCAGTCCGTTCAGGTAGAACGCGTCGGCATGCGGGCCGACGCGCGCCGAGAACTGCGCGAGCACGCGCTCGGCCTCGTCGAACGCACCCGCGTTCGCCAGGGCCTGGGCATCCTCCAGCGTCGGCGCGTCGTCGATCGTCGGCGCGATGCCGTCGTAGGCCGGCGCGGCCGCCACGGCGGTTGCCACGGCAAGCTCGGCCCGTGCGTCGATTGCGGCCGTCGGCACGGCCGGCGCCGCCGCGAACGGCTGACGCACGTCGCCAAGCCAGGCGGGCGGCTCGACGGCCGCCATCGGCTGCAGCGCGGCGAGCGATGCGACCGTGACGCGCTCCGCGCGCCGGTACGGCACTGCCGCGGACAGCGACGCAACCGGCCGGGCCGCGCATGCATCGGCCGCCGCCGCGCCGGCCGACTCGCGATGAAACGCGAACGCCAGCGGCACGCGCGCCGAGCGCATCCCGTGCCGCATCGCGACGCCCGTCTCCGCCGGCCCGACGAACAGCATGCCGTCGTCGGCGAGACGCGCGTCGAGCGAGCGGATCACGCGATCCTGCGCGTCGCGGTCGAAATAGATCAGCACGTTGCGGCAAAACACGAAGTCGTAGCGAATGCCGTTGTCGGCAACCGGTTCGACGAGGTTCGCGTGACTGAACTGCACGCACGCGCGCACGCGCTCGTCGAGCAGCCAGCCGTCGCGGGTCGGCGTGAAATACCGCGTACGAAACTCCGTCGCCGTCCCGCGAAACGCATTGCGTCCGTAACAGCCGAGCCGCGCCTGCTCGATCGCGCGCGCGCTCAGGTCGATCGCGTCGATCGCGAAGCTGGACGGCTCGAGCCCCGCATCCAGCAACGCCATCGCCGCCGAATACGGCTCCTCGCCCGTCGAGCACGGCGCGCTCAGCACGCGGATCACGCGGCCCGGCATCGCGGCGAGCCGTTCGACGGCCTGCCGCGCGAGCGTGGCGAAGGCTTCGCGGTCGCGGAAGAACCACGTCTCCGGGACGACGAACAGCTCGATCAGCGCGCGCCGTTCGTCAGCCGACGCGTTGAGGTGCTGCCAGTACGCGTCGAGCGCTTCCGGCGTCACGGTCGGCCGCGCCACCGACGGCACGCGCTCGCCGTCCGCCTGCAACGCATGCACGCGATCCGTCAGCGCCCGCATCAGGAAATCGTTGCCGAGCGAATCGGGGTCGATGCCGGTCTCGCGCAGCAGCCAGCCGCGAAATCGCGATTCGGACGCGTTCATGCGGATTCCTCCCCGTGGCCCGACAGGCCGTCGAACAGATACAGGCGGGCAACGTCGTCGATCAGGTCGGACACGGAGATCTGCTGCACGACGCCGTCGGGCGTGTTCGCGACCTGCCCGAGCCAGCGCGTGCGCGCGGTCGAGACGCCGCTGGCGCGGAACGCCGCGCGGTCGATCCGCATCGTCTGCGTCGCACGCTCGACGATCAGGCCGATCGTGCGCTCGCCATCGGCGTGACCGGCGCGATGGCGGACCATCACGAGCCGCGTCGAGCGCAGCGCCTGCGCACGCCGCCCGAGCGCCAGCATCGGCACGTCGATCACCGGCACCGGCTGGCCTCCGCGCATCAGCAGCCCGGCGATCCAGTCGGGCGCGCCGGGCACCGCCTTCGTGACGGCGAGCGGCAGCACCTCTTCGATGCCGGCCGCGTCGAGCGCATAACGCTCGCCGTCGAGCTCGAACATCAGGAACAGCGCATGGGCGCCGTGCTGCGGATCGGCGCGCGTCACGCGTCGACCTTGAAGCGCGACACGCTGGTGCGCAACTGGTTGGCGACGAGCGTCAGGTCGTCGATCGCCTGCGACGACTGGCGCAGCGACTCGGCCGTCTGCTGCGCGGCCTCCGACAGTTGCGACAGCGCCTGCGTGATCTGCTCGGCGCCGTTCGCCTGCGTCTGCATCCCTTCGTTGACCATCTGGAAGCGCGGCGCGAGCGTCTGCACCTCGGCGATGATCTGCGACAGTTGCCCGCCGACCTGCTGCACGTCGAGCATCCCGCGGCGCACTTCCTCGGAGAACTTGTCCATCCCCATCACGCCCGCCGACACCGCCGACTGGATCTCCTTCACCGTCTGCTCGATGTCGTAGGTCGCCACTGCCGTCTGGTCGGCCAGGCGGCGGATCTCGGTCGCGACGACCGCGAAGCCGCGGCCGTATTCGCCGGCCTTCTCAGCCTCGATCGCCGCGTTCAGCGACAGCAGGTTGGTCTGGTCGGCCACCTTGGTGATCGTCGCGACCACCTGGTTGATGTTCAGCGCCTTCTCGTTGAGGATCGCGAGCTTCGCGTTCACCGAGCCGGCCGCGTCCATCACGCTGCGCATCGTCTCGCCCATCCGCGTGAGCCCGCTCTGGCTCACGCCCGCAAGCGTCGCCGACTGCTCGGCCACGCCGGCCACCTCGTTCATCGTGCGCAGCAGGTCGCGCGACGTCGCGAAGATCTCGCGCGAGGTCGCGCCGATCTCGGTGGTCGTCGCCGCGGTCTCGTTCGCGGTGGCCTGCTGCTCGCGCGACGTCGCGGCGATCTCGGCCACCGACGTCGTCACCTGCATCGACGACTGCTGCGCGCGCGCGACCAGCTCGGTCAATTCGTCGGCCATCCGGTTGAAGCCCGTCTCGAGCGTGCCGAATTCGTCGCGACGGCGCAGGTCGAGGCGACGCGTCAGGTTGCCGGTGCGCATCACGTCGTGCACTTCGACGAGCCGCGCCATCGGTACGGTGACCGAACGGTACAGCACGTAGCCGAGCCCGAGCGCGGACAGCAGCACGAACGCCAGCGCGGTCGCGAGCACGATCTCGGTGTCCTGCACCGATTCGCGGATCAGCTTCGCGGATTGCTCGGCGAACTTGCGGTTCTCCTGCACCAGCACGTTCGCGTTGCGCACGACCTCGGTCCACGCGGGCTGCACCTTCGCGTAGGCGGCGACCGCTTCGTCTCGCGACGCGCGGCTCTTCCGTACCGCTTCGTTCAGCAGCGGCACGTAGTGGTCGTAGGCGCCGCGGAACGCCGCGAAGCGCTGCCGGTCGTCGTCGCGGAACGTCGTGTTCTGGTAGTCCACCGACAGCGACTCGATGTCCTTCAGCACGTCGGGAATCCTGGCGAGATCGCGCTGCACGGCTTCGGGTTCGGTATCGACGAAGGTCGCCTGCTGCAGCAGCGTGAACGATTCGTTGACCGAGCCGCGCAGCGTCGACGCGAGGTAGACGCCGGGCAGCGAGTCGCGCTCGATGCTGACGGCTTCGGCGTTGATCGCGCGCAGTCGCTCGTACGACACGCCGGCTGTCACCAGCATCAGCACGAACAGCACGCCGAAGCTGAGCAGGATGCGATTGCCGAGCGTCAGCCGGGCAGCGCCGATCGTCGGATGCAGGCTTTCATTGGTCGTGCGGGGCGTCACGGTGGCCATGTTCGTTATGGGCTTTCTAAATTCAGCGTTGAAAAAATCCGCGCCCGCCTGCGCGCCGGGTGGCGCGCCACGAGCGCATCGGGGTCTCGCGGGCGGCGCGGCGCCGGCAGGCCGCGCCGCGAAATCACCGCTCCGCTTGCGCCGGCAGCCGAAGCGCGACCATGAAGCCGCGCGCCGTATTGCGCATCAGGATCTGGCCGCGATGCCGCGCCGCCGTCGCGCGGACGAACGCGAGGCCGAGGCCGAAACCGCTGCGCGCCGCGCCGTGCGCGGATTCGAGTTGCACGAACGACTCGGTCGCGGCCGTGCGCTGTTCCGGCGCGATGCCGGCGCCGGCATCCTCGACGCCGATCAGCCAGGCGCCGTCGTCGCCGCTCAGCGTGCAATGTACGTCCATCCCGGCCGGGCCGTACTTCAGCCCGTTGTCGATCAGGTTCGCAACCGCGCGCGTCAGCATCATGCGGTCGCCCATCGTCACGCACTCGGTATCGGGCACGTGCGCGATCACCCGGCAGCCGAGCCCGGCCGCCTTCTCCCACAGCTGGTCGACGGCGTCGAGCACGATCTCGTTGAGACTCACGACCTCGGGCGCGCGGCGCTCGGACTGCGCGCGGGTGAGGTGGATGAAGCCGTCGGCGAGCGCGAGCGCGCGCCGCGCGTGGCCGGCGATGCGCTCCATGATCGCCGGCATGTCGCCGTGTTCGGCCCGGTAGACGTCGAGCAGCGCGAGGATCGACGTCTGCGGCGAGCGCATGTCGTGCGACAGGAAATCGAGCGCCTCGTCGCGCTGCCGCGACATCAGGTACGAATTCGAGTGATAGCGGATGCGCGCGGTCAGCTCCATCGCGTCGGGAAGCTTCACCAGATAGTCGTTCGCGCCGGCGATGAACGCCTCGCGCTTGACGATCGGCTCCTCCTTCGCGGACAGCACGATGATCGGCACGCGTGCGGTGCCGGCGTCCGCGCGCCACGCGCGCACGAGATCGAGGCCGTCGATCTCCGGCATCACGAGATCCTGCAGGATGACCGTCGGCTTCACGTCGCGCGCGACCGCCATCGCCCGATGTGCGTCGGTGCACACGTGCAGGTCGATGTCGTGCTCGCTGCGCAACGCGCGACGGATCACCTCGCCGACGAACGGCTGGTCGTCGACGAGGAGGACCGATAACCCCGATTCGAGGCAATCCGAGGCATTATCACTGCTCGATTCTTTCATAAATACAGTTTCAAACGCCGAATCTCCAATCGATTCTTTCATAGGAGTTGTTTATCCGACTTGGACACTATCTTATATTGGCAGTTGTAAAACCCGCCTGATTTCGCCGATTTGGCCTGTCGGCACTGCCTTGCAGGGCTTCGGACGCCGCTTGTTTCCCCGTCGACGACCGTATTACCTCTGCATTCTTTCTCTCAATAAACATAACCGGCTGATTCTAAATGAAATTAGAACACAGCATCTATCTCCTTCCGGTTTAGTTTTGCCAAATATGCAGAAAGAGACGGAAACAGATAAATCAGATCATTTCCGGATTCGAAAGACGATAACGTTTGCGGGACCGCCACGACGAGGTTTGCATGCGCTGCAAGGCTCGGAGTCGGTCATATTGAGGGCCGGATTCGAATGCACCGAATCGGCGGGTGGGAGGGGACAAATCGCGCGACGGGTCGCTCGACCCGCGCGCGTTTCAGGGCCGGCGGAACGCCGACCCGTGCGATTCGCGAGCTGGCCGCCCTAGCCGCGCGCGTGCTGCGCGGACACTTCCTGCAGGTCGAGATCGCGTTCGAGCGTGTGCAGCATCTCGTCGTGGATGCGCCCGGACCGGTGCAGGCGCAACAGTTCGGCGCGCCCGGCCCGGATCGCGGCCAGCACCACGTCGTAGTGCGCGGCGCGCACTTCCGCCGGATACGCGGGCTCGTTCTTCGTGCGTTCGGTCAGCTCGGCGCGATACGTGTATTGCTCGAGCAGGCGTGGATGGATCACGACGCCGTTCTCGTCGCGCACGAGCGGCTGGATCGCCGCGAGTTGCGCGGCCTCGACGTACGCCCACGTCTGCGGCTCGCTCAGGTGGTGCGCGGCACGCTCGTCGCGCTGCGGCATGCGCAGCAGCCGGATCAGCGGCCCGATCGTCGTGCCCTGCAGCAGCACGGTGACGAGAATCACCGCGAACGATGCGACCAGGATCACGTCGCGGCCGGGCAGCGCCTCGGGCAGCGACAACGCGATCGCCAGCGTCACCACGCCGCGCATGCCGGCCCAGCTCATGACCGTCGCGGCCTTCCAGTCGGGCGCCGGCCCGCGCCGTGCGAGGCCGCGCACCGGCCACTTCAGCGCCTCGACCGCATAGATCCACACGAAGCGCGACACGATCACCGCCGCCAGCACCGCGAGCACGGGCGGCACCATCGTGCCGAGCACCTGCTCGAAGCCGCCGAGCCGATGGATCGCGCCGCGCAGCGACAGCCCGATCAGCACGAACACCATCGCCTCGAGCAGGAACACGATGACCTGCCAGAACGCGGTGCCGCGCGTGCGCACGGCCGCCGAGAACACCTCGTGCTGATGCCAGCCGACGATCATGCCGGCCGTCACCGTCGCGATCACGCCCGACACCTCGACCATTTCGCCCGCGATGTACGCGATCCATCCGGCAATCACCGCGACGGTGATCACGAGGTAGTCGTCATCGAGCAGCTTCAGGAACCACACGACGAGCTTGCCGATCACGAAGCCGACCACCACGCCGCCGAGCCCGAGCTCCGCGAAGCGCACGACCGCGTGCTCGAGGCTGAACGCGCCGGTGAGCGCGGCCGCGACCGCGAAGCGGAACAGCACGAGGCCGGCCGCGTCGTTCAGCAGGCTTTCGCCTTCGAGCAGCACCATCAGCCGGCGCGGCAGCGCGACGCGTTCGAGCACGGCCTTCGCGGCGACCGCGTCGGGCGGCGACACGATCGCGCCGAGCGCGAAACACGCGGCCCACGGCAGCGCCGGCACCACCCAGTGCACGGCGAAGCCGACCGCGAACGTCGTGAACACGACCGCGCCGATCGCCAGCATCAGAATGCCGCCGACGTTGCGCTTGAATTCTTCCCACACGGAGAAGTACGCACCGTCCATCAACAGCGGCGGCAGGAACACCAGCAGCACCAGTTCCGGATCGAGGTTGACCGGCGGCAGACCGGGGATGAACGCGATGCCGATGCCGCCGATCAGCAGCGCGGCCGCGGGCGGCAGCCGCAGCCGCTTGGCGATGCATTCGAGCGCGACGATCGCGAGGAATGACAACAGAACCAGCTTGAATGCCGAGACGGGGGACATGAATCGACCTCGTGAAGAATGAATTCGCGCGTTCCGGCGTCGTACCCCGGTCGGCAGTTTCGCGCGATTACATCACGAGGCGACGCCCGTAGTCGAGCCTGTTTCCGGCGAACGCGCAGGGTACGCGGACGACACGCGCGGCGCCGTGCCGCCCCGCGCGCCGCCATGAAAAACGGCACGCGGGCCGGCCCGATCGCCCGCCCGCGTGCCGTCGCGGCGCCGCGCCGCCTGCCGCGCGTTACCGACGCCGCACCACCATCAGCCGCGGCTCGGTCATGTCTTCGATCGCGTAGCGGACGCCTTCGCGGCCGAGGCCCGAATCCTTCACACCGCCGTACGGCATGTTGTCGACGCGGAACGACGGCACGTCGTTGATCACGACGCCGCCGACCTCCAGTTCGTCCCACGCGCGCTGCGCATGTGTGAGCGAATCGGTGAACACGCCGGCCTGCAGCCCGAAGTCGCTGTCGTTCACGCGTGCCAGCGCGTCGTCGAAGCGGTCGAACTTCTCGAGGATCGCGACCGGACCGAACGCCTCCTTCCGGTACAGGTCCTGCTCGCGGCCGACGTTTTCCAGCAGCGTCGCCTCGAACATCGCGCCGTCGACCTTGCCGCCCGCGACGATCTTCGCCCCCGCCGCGACGGCCGCGTCCATCCAGCCCGACAGCCGGCGCGACTCGGATTCGGAGATCATCGGGCCGACGAACGTCGACGGATCCTTCGGATCGCCCATCTTCAGCGAACGCGTCTTCGCGATCAGCTTCTCGCGCAACGCATCGTAAAGGTCGGCATGCACGAGGATCCGCTGCACGCCGATGCAGCTCTGGCCCGACTGGTAGTACGCGCCGAACGCGAGCCGCTCGACCACGTAGTCGAGCCGCTCGCGCTGGTCGGCATCGACGATCGCGGCCGCGTTGCCGCCGAGCTCCAGCACGACTTTCTTCTTGCCGGCCTTCTCCTTCAGCGCCCAGCCGACGGCGGGCGAACCGGTGAACGACAGCAGCTTGAAGCGCTCGTCGGTCGTGAACAGGTCGGCGCCGTCGCGATGCGCGGGCAGCACCGAGAACGCGCCCTTCGGCAGGTCGGTTTCCGTGAGTACCTCGCCGATGATCAGCGCGCCGATCGGCGTGCGGCTCGCCGGCTTCAGCACGAACGGACAGCCGGCCGCGAGCGCGGGCGCGACCTTGTGCGCGGCGAGGTTCAACGGGAAGTTGAACGGCGAGATGAACGAGCACGGGCCGATCGGCACGCGCTTCGTGTAGCCCGTATAGCCCTGCGCACGCGCGGAGATCTCGAGGTTGACGATCTCGCCGTCGATGCGCACCGATTCCTCGGACGCGACGCGGAACGTATCGATCAGCCGCGTGACTTCGCCCTTCGAATCGTTGATCGGCTTGCCGGCCTCGATGCACAGCGCCTCGGCCAGCTCGTCGAAACGTTCGCGAAACCGCGCGACGCAATGATCGAGCACGGCCTGCCGCCGGTAGGCGGGCATCTCGCGCATCGGCTTCGTGGCGTCGACGGCCGCGGCGATCGCCGCATCGATCGCCTTCGCGTCGGCCAGCGCGACGCGCGTGGCGACCTTGCCGCTGAACTTGTCTGTCACCGCCAGATCGGTGTTCGCGTAGACGGCTTCGTTGGCGAGGTAGTACGGATAGGTTTCCTTCAACATGGAACGACTCCTTCCTGTGAACGGGGCATTCAGAGTTGCGCCGACAGGCGCTTGATCTCGCGGTTCAGCACGCGCTCGTTGTCGGAGTAGTCGATCGGCACGTCGATCACGTGCACGCCCGGCGACGAGAAGCACTCGCGCAGCAACGGCTCGAGATCGTCGGCCGACTCGACGCGATGCCCGTGCGCGCCGTAGCTCTGCGCGTACGACACGAAGTCGGGATTCTTCAGCGTCATCGCGAAATCGGGGAAATTCATGTTCTCCTGCTTCCAGCGGATCATCCCGAACGCATCGTCGCGCAGGATCATCACGACGATGTCGAGCTTCAGCCGCACGGCCGTTTCGAGCTCCTGCGAATTCATCATGAAGCCGCCGTCGCCGCACACGGCGATCACCTTGCGCTGCGGATGCACGATCTTCGTCGCGATCGCCGACGGCAGGCCCGCGCCCATCGACGCGAGCGCGTTGTCGAGCAGCAGCGAATTCGGCTCGTGCGCACGCCAGTAACGCGCGAACCAGATCTTGTACATCCCGTTGTCGAGGCAGACGATGCCGTCGAGCGGCAGCGCGTTGTACAGGTCGTTCACGATCCGCACCGGATACATCGGAAAGCGCGGATCGTGCTGGCCCTTTTCCAGATGCGCGTCGAAATGCGTCTTGATCATCGCGAAGCGCTCGAAATCCCAATGCGGCTGCGGCCTCACCGCTTCCTTCATCTGCCACACCGCGTTCGCGATGTCGCCGACCACCTCGATCTGCGGAAAATAGACGGGGTCGACTTGCGCGCCGAGGAAGTTCACGTGGATCACGGTCTTGTCGTCGGTGCGCATGAAGAACGGCGGCTTCTCGATCACGTCGTGGCCGACGTTGATGATGCAATCCGCATGCTCGATCGCGCGATGCACGAAGTCGCCGTCGGACAGCGTCGCGTTGCCGAGCCACAGCGGGTGCGTCTCGTCGATCACGCCCTTGCCCATCTGCGTCGTGAAGAACGGGATGCCCGTCTTGTCGACGAATTCGAGCAGCATCTTGCAGGTGGTCTTGCGGTTGCCGCCCGCGCCGATCATCAGCAGCGGATGGCGCGCGGCCTGGATCGCGTCGACCGCGTGCGCGACCGCCTTCTCCTCCGCCACCGGCCGCCGGCTGTAGCTGCGCGGAATCGGCTTGCCGTCGCCCTCTTCGTGCGCGATGTCTTCGGGCAGCTCGAGGTGCGCGGCGCCCGGGCGCTCTTCCTCCGCGCGGCGGAACGCTTCGCGCACGGCCGACGGAATGTTGCCGATCGACACGATTTGCCGCGTGAACTTCGTGAGCGGCTGCATCATGTCGACCACGTCGACGATCTGGAAATGGCCCTGCTTGCTGGACTTGATCGGCTTCTGCCCGGTGATCATCAGCATCGGCATCCCGCCGAGCTGCGCATACGCGGCGGCCGTCACGAAGTTCGTCGCGCCCGGCCCGAGCGTCGCGAGACACACGCCGGTGCGGCCCGTGAGGCGGCCGTAGGTGGCGGCCATGAACCCGGCGGCTTGCTCGTGCCGGGTCAGCACGAGCTTGATCTTCGATCGCCGCAGCGATTCGAGCAGATCGAGGTTTTCTTCGCCTGGAATGCCGAACACGTACTCGACGCCTTCGGCTTCCAGCGCCTTCACGAACAGATCCGATGCTTTCATGGGGACTCTCGGTTATGCCGCCTGCCCGGCCTACGGACACGCGGCGTTCAGGACGCGCGCCGGCCTACGGCACGCGGACGCCTTACCTACTGGACACTGACCACGGCACTGCTCGCCGCGCAAGACGCAATACCAGATGCGTGCTGCGCGGCGGCGCCTCCGGATGCCGGAGGACGAACGGACCCGCCCGCGCGCGGCAAGCACGCACGGGCGGCAAAGACGTTTTCGATTGTAGACGGATTCGCGAAATTCCGGCTTCGGCCGGATGGCCGACTCCGGCAGCGGAAAGATCGGCCGGACGGCCGGGAAACGTCCGGCGATGCCCCGGCCGGGCTGTAATGGCAACGATGTTCAACTCGACAGACATGTGAACCATGGTTGACACATCGCAATTCATGCCCTACAGTTCCCCGGCATTCAGCATCCGGACCACCGACGTCTTCGACGCCTGGTTTGCCGGCCTGCCCGATCGCATCGCCAAGCGCCGCATCCAGGCGCGCATCGACCGCCTGTCGATGGGCAATCCCGGCGACTGGAAATCCGCCGGCGCGCCCGTCGTCGAAATGCGCATCGATCATGGGCCCGGCTACCGCGTCTACTACGTCCGGCGCGCGACGATCTGGGTCATCCTGCTTGGCGGCGGCGATAAATCGACGCAACAGGCCGACATACGCGCCGCGCACGCAATGCTCGCGCACCTCGACATGGAGTGATCGATGGACAAGATCAAGACGCGGCCGTGGGATTCGGCCGAACACCTGAAAACCGAAGACGACATGGCCGACTACTTCGACGCATGCCTGCAGGAAGCCGGCGACGATCCGGCCTTCATCGCGCACGCGCTCGGCGTGATCGCCCGCGCACGCGGCATGTCGCAGGTCGCGCGCGATGCGGGCCTGTCGCGCGAAGGGCTGTACAAGGCGCTGTCGCACGACGGCAATCCGAGCTTCGGCACGATCCTGAAAGTCATCAAGGCGCTCGGCCTGCAATTGCACGGCGCCAAGGCTGCCGCGTGACCTGGCGGCGCACGGCGTCGCGCTGCCCGCGCAACGTCCGTGCCCGCGTCAATGCAGCCAGCCGGCCGCCCAGCGCGGCGCGAGCGACACCCGATACGACCCTTGCCCGATCAGCCCGCCGGCCTGCGTGCCATCGATGCGTCCGGTCGTCCGGATGGTATATCGGCCCCTTAAAGGCATCGAACACCTCCATACTCGTCGGGACGACAGAAACCGGTGGGCACGCATCGGCGACGCCTGTCGTCACGCGTCGACCTCCATTGATTTCCAATCTGGTAGGTCTCCTGTTGTTCATCTCACGCGACAACGCTTCGGCGCGCGCACCGCCGAAGTCATTTCATTCCCATTGACGTATTACGCTAAACGTAATACCCTGACCGTAATGATCGATTCGTTCCGATGCAAAGACACGCAGTTGCTTTTCGCAGGAGAAACGCCCAAGCGCTTCCGCGCGATCGAAACGGTTGCCACCCGGAAACTGCAAATGATTGCCGCAGCGAAGGAACTGCGCGATTTGCGGGCGCCTCCCGGCAACAGGCTCGAGGCGTTGCAAGGCGATCGGGAAGGTCAGCACAGCATCCGCATCAACGAGCGATGGCGGATTTGTTTCGTATGGAGCGACGATGGCCCCGCCCAGGTCGAGATCGTCGACTATCACTGACTGGAGCTTCGCATGCTCAAGAACGGAATGCGCCCGATTCATCCGGGCGAAATCCTTCGGGAAGAATTCCTCGTTCCGCTGGAACTGAGCGTCAACGCGCTGGCGCTCGCGTTGAACGTGCCGGCAACGCGGTTGCACGAAATCGTCAAGGAACGGCGCGGAATCACGGCCGATACGGCCTACCGGCTCGGGCGCTACTTCGATACGTCGCCGGAATTCTGGCTGAACCTGCAAGCCACGTACGACCTCAAGACGCTGCCGACGCGCAGCGAGATCGACCGCAAGGTCGAACCGCGCGAACGCACGCACGCGTAGGCACGCAGTCCGTCGTTCGTTCGCGTGGCCGCGTCAATGCAGCCACCCGGCCGCCCAGCGCGGCGCGAGCGATACCAGATACAACCCGAGCCCGATCAGCCCGCCGACCAGCGTGCCGTTGATGCGGATGTACTGGAGATCCTTGCCGATGTTCAGCTCGATCTGCCGCGACATCTCGCGCGCATCCCAATTGCGCACCGTGTCGCGAATGTGACGCATCAGGAAATCGGCGAAATCGGGCGCCATCTCATGCACGGCCTTCTCGACGTGCTCGTTCAGCGACGCACGCAGCACCGGGCTCTCGGCGAGCCGCGCGCCGAGCCAGCCGCCAAGCGTCGCGGCCTGCCTGTGCAGCGCCGAATCGGGGCGCGCGAGATCGGCCTTCAGCCACGCGCGCAACTGGTCCCACAAGTCGCGCACATACTCGTTGAACGCATCGCCGTCGCGAATATAGCGCTTGATCTCCTCGCCCTTCGCGATGAACGCGGGGTCGTGCTTCAGCCGCTCGGTCAGCCGCACGACCGTCCGGTCGAAGCGTTGCCGCAGCTCGTGCTCGGGGTCGGCGGCGACGCCTTCGAGCACGCGGCTCACCGCGCTCGCGAGCATTCGCGCGCCGTTCTCGCCGAACCACTGCGTCGGCATGATCTTCTCGACCTTCGGGTATTGCGTCTTCAGCCATTCGACGATGAAGCCCGCGATCACCTCGCGGTTCTCTTCCTTGTCGAGCACGTCGACCACCTGTTCGATCGCGTCGTCGAGCAGCGCCTGGTGACGGCCGTCCTTCGTCAGCGTGTCGAGGATCGCGCCGGCCGATTGCGACAGGTCGACCCGGTCGATCACCGCGCGGAACGCATCGTGGACGAACGACTGAATCCGCGCGTCGTCGGTCATGTCCAGCGCGAAGCTCGTCAGCTTCGTCACGTAGCCGCCGAGTGCGTCGGTATTCGCCGGCTCGCCGAGCCACGCGCCGAGCTTCTGCGCGGGATCGTGCTGGCGGATCTGCGCGGCGAGCGCGTCGGGGCCGAGGAATTTCTCGCGCACGAACACCGCGAGGTTGTCGGCGATCTTGTCCTTGTTCTTCGGAATGATTTCGGTATGGCGCGACACGAACGGGATCGGCACGCGGCGGAACAACGCGACGACCGCGAACCAGTCGGCGAGCGCGCCGACCATCGCGGCTTCGGCCACCGCCTTGAAGCCGTCGACCCACGGGCCGCGCGGCAGCAGGATGGTGGCGACGAACACCGCGACGGCCGCCAGCAGCAGCCACAGCGCACGGCGCTTGCTTCGTTTCAGTTCGAGGGCTTTGTCTGGCGTCATGGAGGACGGGCGAATCGGCGATGCCGCTAATATCCCCGATTTCGCCGCAACCGACAAACCCGCCGCCGCGCCCGGCACGCCCGGCACGCCCGGCGCACCCAGCGCACACGCGCCGCGCGCGCCGCCGCTACATGAACGTCTTCAGATTGACCGCCGGATCGGCCAGCTTCGCCGGATCGGGCACCGCGCCCGCCGCGATCAACCGCCGCGACGCACCGATGTCGCGCCCGAGGTTCGCCGCGGCCACCGCGACGATCCTGCCGTCGTCGCCGAGCCCGAACACCGTGAACGGCCCGCTCGCGGGATCGCCGCGCACGACGGTCGTGCGTTCGCTGCCGAACAGCCCGAGCATCTGCAGGTTGCAATCGTACTGATCGGACCACAGCCACGGCAGCTCGGCATAGCGCTCGTCGGCGCCGAGCAGGTTCGCGGCCGCGACGGCCGGCTGGTTTTCGGCCACCTGCCACGATTCGATCCGTACGTGGCGCTCAAGCAGCGGATTGAAGTGCATCGTCACCTCGCCCGCCGCGAAGATCGCGGCATCGGCCGTGCGGCAGCCCGCGTCGACGCGTATCCCGTTGTCGACGTCGAGCCCGGCGGCCTGCGCCAGTTCGACGTTGGGCACGACGCCGATACCGACCACGACGATGTCGGCCGGCACGTCGCCGCGATCGGTTTCGACGACGGCGCCGCCGTCCGGCGCGCGGCGAATCGCGCGCGGCAGCGTCGCCATCCGGAAACGCACGCCGCGCGCATCGTGCAATTGCCGCGCATACGCGCCGACGGCTTCCGGTAACGCACGCTGCAGCAGGCGCGCGGCCGGGTCGATCACCGTCACGTCGCAGCCGAGCTGGCGTGCGGCCGCCGCGACCTCGAGGCCGATGAAGCCGCCGCCGAGCACCGCCACGCGGCGTCCGGGCGCAAGTTGCGCACGCAACGCACGCGCATCCGCCACGGTACGCACGTAATGCGGCACGATACCTGCGTCGACCGGGCCGCCGAACGTCCGCACGCGCGAGCCCGTCGCGAGCACGAGCTTCGCGTACGGCAACGTCGCACCGTCGTCGAGCCGCACGCGCCGTGCGTCCCGCTCGATCGCTTCGACGCGCGCGCCGAGCCGCAGCTCGATGCGTTGCGCGTCGTACCACGCGGCATCGCGGATGAACGCACGCTGCTCGCCGCCGTCGCTCAACAGCGCATCCTTCGACAGCGCCGGCCGGTCGTACGGCAACTCGCGCTCCGCGCCGATCATCACGATGCGCGCCGCGGCGTCGCGCTCGCGCAGCGCCTCGGCCGTGCGCCGCGCCGCATGGCCGGCGCCGACGATCACGAACGGATCAGCCGACATTGACTTCCACCTGTCCGTCGACGATCCGGATCGGATAGGTCCGCACCGGCTCGGTGATCGGCGCGCATTTCGGCGCGCCGGTGCGAATGTCGATCAGCCCCTGGTGCAGCGGGCATTCGACGCAGCCGTCCTCCACATAGCCTTCGGACAGCCGCGCATGCCCGTGCGTGCAAAGGTCGTGCATCGCGAACAGTTCGTCGCCGATCCGGAACACGGCGATCGGCTTCTGGCCGGCGACGCGCGCCGCCGGTTCGTCTTCGGAGAATTCGTCGAAAGCGCCGAGCGGATGCCACTCGGCCAGCGTTGCTTCGGTCATGTCGATTCCTTGCTTCTTCAGATCGGTCGGATCGGTCAGATCGGCGTCGCGAGCAGCGTCTGCACGCGCGACGTGTCGTAGATCACGCGCTTGGTCTTGTAGCGCAACCCATCGGGCGTGCGCACGACCGTGTCGTAGTACTTGCCGGCCTGGTACACGTTCGATTCGCCGTTGCTGCGGGTCTGCACGACCACGTAGTTGCTCTCGGTGTCGATTTCGCCGTCGCGTTCGGCGACGATCGTCAGGCCCGACGTCATGTGCCGGTACGTATGCGCTTCGTAGATGTTCGCGTGCCGCAGCGACACCACGCGGTCGCGCAGCATCCGCTGGTTCGTGCAGTGCACGATCCCTACCGGCAGCCCGAGATCGGCGTTCTCCTTCGGCACGATTTCGTACGTGCAGTCCTCGGTGAACATTTCCGGCCAGTGTTCGAGCCGATCATTGTCGAGATGCCCGATGTAGCGGTTCTGGAGCATGTAAATCTCGAACCACGTCTTCATGTCTTCCGTCATTTTCTGCTCCTGCCTCAATAGCCCATCAGCTTCTGGTAGCCGACCCAGAACTTGCGGATCAGGCTCTCGGTGATCACCGTGTCCTGCTGGTCCGGATTGCCGCGCGACATCTCGATCACCGACGTCGCGTCGGCGTCGCGCACCGTGCCGCGCTGCACGAGCTCGGTCGCTTCCGTGTCCTCCATCGAGATATAGCCGGCCGGCCCGACGAGGTTCGCCTGCTTGATGCGCAGCGCGCGCAGCTCGGGCGTGTCGTCCGTATAACCGAAGAAGTGGAAGATCAGCTCGAAGTTGTCCGGCCCCTTCGGCAGGATCTGGCGCGCGACCAGCGTGTTGTGGATCTGCTGGATCACGAGCTGCGGGAAGATCGGCTGGATATGGTTCGTGCAGTCCTCGTCGTATTCCGACACGAGATCGAGAATCGATTCGTCCTCCAGATGAAAGCCTTCGTCGAACGAACGGATGTTCTGCTGCTTGTACGCCGCCGACGTATCGTCGCCCGTCTTCGTCACCGTGATGATGCTGTGCAGCCCGTGGTTCGCGTCCGGAATCGAGCGCGCCTTCATCCCGACGCGGAAGATGTTGAAGGTCGTATGGAACAGGTGCAGCATGCTCGCGTGATACGGGTCCTTCACGTTCTCCATGTACAGCTTCCAGTTCGACTTCGAATACTGGCGCGTGCAGCCGAGATACTCGATCGGCTTGTGGAAGATCCGGTCGATCCACGGGCGCATCTGCTCGCCGAGATACTCGGGCAGCGGCGCGACCTCGTCGCTGAAGGTCGCGAACACGAGCCCGCGATAGCTGTCGACGCGCAGCTTGCGCAGCCCGTGCCGTTTCGGATCGAAATCGGCCGGCATCCCGGTCATGCCCTTCTGGCCGCGCCGGAACGGCACGCCGAGCAGGTTGCCCTGGTTGTCGAAGCTCCACTGGTGATAGACGCACGTGTGCGAACTCGCATTGCCGCGCGACTTGCGGCACACCTGCGCGCCGCGGTGCGCACAGCGGTTCACCCACGCGGACAGCGCGCCGTCCTCGGTGCGGGTGACGACCACCGGCGTATCGCCGACGAACGTGCTCTTGAAGTCGCCCGCGTTCGGGATTTCCGCTTCGAGCGCGACGAAATTCCACGTCGGCCCGCGGAAGATGCGTTCCTGCTCGCGATCGTAGACCGCCTGCGAGCTGAACACCTTGTACGGCACGCGCGAGCCGTCGTCGTGCGGAAAGGTCACGTCGGATGCGTCGCCGCGCGCGGCGAAAACGACGGGCGATTCTGTCTGCTCCATGTCGGACTCCTTGTCGATCCGTTGCGTTGAATGCATGGAGCCGATTTTTGAAACGCTAATATTCGGCGTCTATCCGGAAAGTGCGATTGCGGCGGCGCAATATCCACTTTCGGCGGATTTCTGCGCTAGCATGACGGCACACGCGACCGGCGCACGAGCGCGGCCCATTCGTCGGATCGAAGCGCGCGTCGTCCATACCAAGGCTGAGGCCCATGTCCCCAACGTCGTTCGAGCCGCTCGCGCTGCGTGCGCACCGGCTGTTCGAATCCCGCGATCTCGACGAGACGCGCGAGCGGATCTCGCGTGTGATGCAGCCGCACGCGCTGCTGCCGAACGGCCGCGTGCACGGTGCGTCGCACATGGATTTCGTCAGGCTGGGCGGCCTCGGGATCGGCACGATCGCGTTCGGCGACGCGATGCGCGTGCAGGTCGACGCCGTCGACGGCTACTACCTGCTGATGTTCTGCCTGTCCGGTCAGGCACAAGTGCGCGCGATGGGGCGGCAGCTCGGCGTCGACGGGCAGACCGGCGTGCTGTGCGCGCCCGGCGAGCGCTTCGACGCGATGCTGTCGGCCGATTGCGAGCAGTTCGTGCTGCGCATCGACGCGGCGACCGTCGGTTCGCTGACCGGCGATCCGCGCGCGACGCTCGACCCCGTGCTGCACATCAGCGACGCCGCGCTCGCCGCGTGGCGCCAGCAACTGATGCTCGTCGCGCGGTCGCCCGAGCTGCTCGAACGCGCGAACGCGAACCCGCGGGTCGCATCGCAGCTCGAGCATCTGCTGATCGACCTGCTGATCGAAGGTCATCCGCCGTCCGCGCTGCAGGCGTCGCATCGCGACCCGGCGCCGGGCTTCGTCCGGCGCGCGCAGGAATTCGTCGATGCGCACTATGCGCAGCCGCTGCAGCTCGCCGATATCGTCCAGGCCGCCAACGTGCCCGAACGAACGCTGCGCGACGCGTTCCTGCAATTCCGCGGCATGAGCCCGATGCAATACCTGCGCGCGACGCGGCTCGCGCACGCGCGCGAACTGCTGCGCGGCGCGGCGTCCGACCGGCGGATCGCCGATATCGCGCTCGATTGCGGATTTACGCACCTCGGCCGGTTCGCCATGGCGTATCGGGAGAAGTTCGGCGAATCGCCGTCGGACACGCTCGACGGAAAGCGGTAGCCCGGACGCGCGGGCATGCCGATCTTCCCGATCTGCCTGCCCTGCCCGGCCCGTCCGATCTCCCCGGCCTTCCCGGCCGTCCCGACCTTCCCGGCGTGCCCGGCGTGCCCGACCCTCCGATCTGCCTGCCGCCTCGCCCGCGGTAGCCGCATGCCGATGCCCACCGACATCGCCCCGCAACAGACCTCGCACATGCGTCCGCTCGCCGCCGCCGGGCCGGACCGTTAGTTGCAGTCGAGAGACGGGCGACTTCTCTACGCGGCCGGCACGATCATCTCCCGCGCAATCGCGCAGAACGCCGCCGTGGCAGCGCTTTCGCCGTGCAGCCGGCGGCTCATGATGATCGGCGACGTCGCGCCCGGCTCCGGCAGCCGCCGATAGACGACGCCCTTCACGCGCACGCCCTCCACGCTCTCCGGCACCAGCGACACGCCCACCTGGGCGGCGACGAGCCCGAGCGCCGTCTGCAGTTCGCGCACCTCGTGCACGGCCGCCGGCACGACCGCCCCGTCGCGCAGCGCCGACAACTGCTGATCGGCGAAGCTCGGCCGCGGCGTGCTCGGATAGACGATCATCGTCTCGTTCGCGAGATCCGCGAGCGTCAGCGGCCGGGCCGGATCGGCGAGCCGATGCCCGACCGGCAGCGCCGCGATCAGCTTCTCCTCGATCAGCGCCTCGCGCACCAGTTGGTCGTCGTCGAAGCGCAAGCGGCCGAACCCCACGTCGATCCGCCCGCCCTTCAGCGCGCCCAGTTGTTCGAGCGTGAACATCTCGATCAGCGACAGCTCGACGTCCGGCTGCGCCTCGCGAAACGCACGGATCACGTCCGGCAGCGCGCCGTACAGCGTCGACGGCACGAAACCGATCACGATCCGCTCCGACAGTTGCGCGAGCCGCCGCGTCAGCGGCCCGAGCTCGTCGGCCTGGTCGACCAGACGTTTCGCCTGGGCATAGAACACGCGCCCGGCATCGGTCAGTTTCAGCGGCCGCGCGCCGCGCTCGAACAGCGGCAACCCGATCTCGTCCTCGATCGCCTGGAGCTGGCGGCTCAGCGGCGGCTGCGTCATGTGCAGCCGCTCCGCGGCCCGCGTGATGTTCATTTCCTCGGCGACGGCGATGAAGTAACGGAGCTGACGCAATTCCATTTCATGCCTCAAAGGTATGGAAGTAGTCGGAAAGAGTGTTGGACGACGCGGGGCGGGAATTCCTACCATGTGCACCAACAGGAGGAATCGCATGATAGCAACCGCCGCCACCATCGAGCGCATCGAGACGTTGCTGGTCGATGTGCCGACGATCAGGCCCCACAAATTGTCGGTCGCCACGATGAATTGCCAGACGCTCGTATTGGTCCGAATTCGATGCACGGACGGTATCGAAGGCGTCGGCGAGGCGACGACCATCGGCGGCCTCGCCTATGGCGAGGAAAGCCCCGAAAGCATCAAGGTCAACCTCGACACCTATTTCGCGCCGCTGTTGCAAGGCATGGACGCGACGCGCCCCGGCGCCGCGATGGCGCGGGTGCGCAAGCTGTTTCAGGGCAACCGCTTCGCGAAGTGCGCGATCGAGACCGCGCTGTTCGACGCGCAGGCGCAGCGTCTGGGCGTGCCGCTGTCCGAGCTGTTCGGCGGGCGGCGGACCGATGCGGTCGATGTCGCATGGACGCTCGCGAGCGGCGACACGCAGCGCGACATCGCGGAAGCCGAAGCGATGCTCGAAGCCCGCCGCCATCGTGCGTTCAAGCTGAAGATCGGCGCGAACGCGGTCGCCGACGACGTGGCGCACGTCGTCGCGATCAAGCGCGCGCTCGGCGAGCGCGGCGACGTGCGGGTCGACGTGAACCAGGCCTGGAGCGAAACCGATGCGATCTGGGCCGGCGCGCGGCTCGCCGACGCCGGCGTGAGCCTCGTCGAGCAGCCGATCGCCGCGACCAACCGTGCGGGGCTGAAACGCCTCACGCAGCTCGCGCAGGTGCCGATCATGGCCGACGAGGCGCTGCACGGCCCCGTCGACGCGTTCGCGCTCGCGCAGGATCGCGCGGCCGACGTGTTCGCGGTGAAGATCGCGCAATCGGGCGGCCTGCAGGGCGCGGCGAGCGTCGCGTCGATCGCCGCGGCGGCCGGCATCGAACTGTACGGCGGCACGATGCTCGAAGGCGCGGCCGGCACGATGGCGTCCGCGCAACTGTTCAGCACGTTCGACTCGCTGAAATGGGGCACCGAACTGTTCGGCCCGCTGCTGCTCACCGAGGAGATCCTCGTCGAGCCGCTGCGCTACCAGGACTTCAAGCTGCATCTGCCGGCAGCGCCCGGCCTCGGCCTCACCTTCGACTGGGCCCGCATCGAACGGATGCGGCGCGACGCCCGCTGATTCCCACACGACAACCGAAACCGGAGACACAGATGAACAAGCAAGCCATCGACGCACTGCTGAAGACCTTCGACGACGCCGCCGAGAAGCCCGGCAACCCGCGCGTGCGCGCGATCGTCAACCGGATCGTGAAGGACATCTGCTACACGATCGAGGACTTCGACGTGCAGCCGAGCGAGTTCTGGACGGCCCTGAACTTCCTGAACGAAGCCGGCCGCGAATTCGGGCTGATCGCCGCGGGCCTCGGCCTCGAACGCTTCCTCGACGTGCGGATGGACGAAGCCGAGGAAAAGGCCGGCATCCACGGCGGCACGCCGCGCACGATCGAAGGGCCGCTGTATGTCGCCGGCGCGCCGGAATCGGTCGGCCATGCACGGCTCGACGACGGCACCGATCCGGGCCAGACGCTGATCATGCGCGGCCGGGTGCTCGGCCAGGACGGCGCGCCGCTCGCGAACGCGCTGGTCGAGGTGTGGCATGCGAACCACCTGGGCAATTACTCGTACTTCGACCCGTCGCAGCCCGCGTTCAATCTGCGCCGCTCGATCCGCACCGATGCCGAAGGCCGTTACAGCTTCCGCAGCGTGCTGCCGGTCGGCTACAGCGTGCCGCCGGGCAGCAAGACCGAGCAACTGCTCGACCAGCTCGGCCGCCACGGCCATCGTCCGGCGCACATTCACTTCTTCGTTTCCGCGGACGGGTATCGTAAGCTGACGACGCAGATCAACATCGATGGCGATCCGCATCTGTGGGACGACTTCGCGTTCGCGACGCGCGACGGGCTGATCCCGCCGGTCAGGCAGGCGGAGGGCGCGGAAGGCAAGCCGTACGGCGTCGACGGGCAGTTCGCGCTGATCGACTTCGATTTCTCGCTGCTCAAGGACAAGCAGGACGTGCCGGGGAGCGAAGTCGATCGGCCCCGCGCGCAGGCGTGAGCGCCCGTCCCGTTCGACGAATCGACAACGCAAGGAGTGCAGGATGCTGTTTCATGTGGAAATGACCGTTCGCCTGCCGGCGGACATGGATCCGGTCAAGGCGGCGACGCTGAAGGCGGAAGAAAAGGCGATGTGCCAGCGGTTGATGAACGAAGGCGTGTGGCGGCATCTGTGGCGGATCGCCGGGCAGTATGCGAACGTCAGTATCTTCGACGTCGACAGCGTGCAGCAACTGCACGACGTGCTGAGTCAGTTGCCGCTGTTTCCGTATATGGAGATGGAGGTGCGGGCGCTGTGCCGGCATCCTTCGTCTGTGCGGGAAGACGATCGGTAAGCAACGATGCATCGCGACCGTGACCGACGGCCGCGAGATGCACGCCCCGGGCGGCCGGCGATGTCACGCAGGCCGCCCGGGGCGTTTTGCATTCGGCGACGGTGACCCGCATCGCCGCGCATCGACGTGCGCAGCTCCTGTCACGCGGCCAGATGCGCGGCGAACCCCACCGTCCCCGGCGCGATCTCCTCTTTCAGCGTCAGCGCCGGAATCTCGTAGTCGCCCGCGTTCTGGCGGCGGAACGGAATCGGCGGCGTGGTCCACAGATCGTCGAGACGCTGGCCGAGCGCCGTACACGTTTCGTCGAAGCGCGCGGCGTTCATCTTGCCCGTCCGATAGATCACGAACGGCGGCAGCACGTCGAACCCCGGGTAATACAGCACGCCGTGCTGGATCGGGAACAGCAAGTCGTCGATCGGCCCGTTGATGCCGCGCGGGCTGTAGTGCGGCTCCCATCCGCCCGTCGTGACGACGATCATCGCCCGCTTGCCGGCCAGCGAGCCTTCGCCGTAGCGATCGCCCCAGTGCGTATCGGAATGCTCGCCGACGCCGTACGCAAAACCGTACGCATACACGCGCTCGAACCAGCCCTTCATGATCGCCGGCATCGAGAACCACCACAGCGGAAACTGCAGGATCACCGCGTCGGCCCACTTCAGCTTGTCCTGCTCCCGCGCGATGTCTTCGCTTTGCGTACCTGCCGCGAACGCGCGCTTCGAATCGAGCGACGGATCGAACCGCGCGTCATGCGTGCGATCGGTCACGTCATTCGCATCGAGTACCGCCTTCCAGTTCATCGCATACAGGTCGCTCACCTGCACCGCGTGACCGGCCGCTTCGAGATGGCCGACGGCGAAGTCGCGCAGCGCGCCGTTCAGCGACCGCGGTTCGGGATGGGCATACACGATCAGCACATTCATGCTCGTCACTCCGTGGATTGAATGACTGCAGGATGCCGCCTTAGACGGTATATTTGAAATGAATTTCGGATATTCCAGCTATAGCCATGAATAATCTCAGAAGGCTCGACCTGAACCTGCTCGTCACGCTGGACGTGCTGCTCGCCGAGCACAACGTCACGCGCGCGGCCGAGCGGCTGAACATGTCGCAGCCGTCGGTCAGCGTGCAGCTGCAGAAACTGCGCGACGTGTTCGGCGATCCGCTGCTGCTGCCGGGGCCGCGCGGGATGCGGCCGACCGCACGCGCGGAAGCGCTGCGCGAGCCGTTGCGCGACGCGCTCGAAGCGGTCGAGCGCACGGTGCTCCCGGCCGCGCCGTTCGATCCCGCGACCGCGACGAACACGTGGCGCGTGGCCGCGACCGACTACGGCGAATCGACGATCGTGCTGCCGGCGCTGCACACGCTGCGGTCGACCGCGCCCGGCACGCGGCTGGCCGTCATCGAGCTCGTACCGCCGCGCATCGAGCAGGATGCCGAACGAAACGGTGTCGACCTCGCGTTCCATACGACCGAAGGGTCGCCGCCCGGCATGCGGCGCCTGCCGCTGTTCGTCGAGCGCTACGTGCTGATCGGCCGTGCCGGCCACCCGAAGCTGAAGCGGCGCCCCACGCTCGCGCAGTTCGGCACGCTCGAGCACGTGATCGTGTCGCCCGACGGCGGCGGCTTTTTCGGCGTGACCGATGAAGCGCTCGCGAAAGTCGGCGCCGCACGGCGCGTCGTGCTGTCGGTACCGCACTTCCTGTTCGTGATGTCGGCCGTCGCGAGCACCGACCTCGTCGCGATGCTGCCCGAGCGGCTGGTGCGCGGCGTGCCCGCGCTGCGCGTGGTGGACGCACCGGTCGAGGTGCCCGGCTATGAAATGTCGATGCTGTGGCACGAGCGCATGCATCGCGATCCGGCGCATCGATGGCTGCGGGAAACGATCGCGGCGGCGGTGTAGATCGTTCGCCCGATCGACGCGATTCGCCGCGTCGATCGCCGACGCACGGGATCCTGCATTCGGGACTTGAAACCGCATCGAACACTGTATATATTTACAGTGCTTTTGCACCATTTGACCCGAATTCCGTCATCCACAGACGAACGGACTTTTGTGAGGCGACCATGTTCCAGGCTTCCGCATTCGATCCCGAGCAACCCGGCTTCAATCCCGTCCACTTCGAGCGCGCCGCGCAGCGAGCGGTCGTCGATCTGCAGCGTGTCGTCGGCGGCCCCGCGCAGCGGGCGCTCGGCCTGCGCCGCCGCACCCACCCGGCGGCCGTGCGCACGATGAGCTGGCAGGCGCTGCTGAACGTCGAAGAGCTGGCGTTCTCGAATCCCGGTTTCCTGAACCGCAACGATCCGGCCGTCGTCGACGCGTTCATCCGGCTGCGCGACAGCCGGCTGGTCGCCGCGGACGTCGAGGAGCCGGTCGACTGGCGCCGCGACGACGACGATCTGCCGGCCGTCTATCTGATCGTCAAGGCGATGCTCGAAGCGGAAGAGGAAGAGCGGGCCGAAGCGGCCTGAGCCGCGCCGGCGATCGCGGCCACCGTCGGCCGAGCTCGCGTCGCCGCCTTGCGCGGCCGTGCGGTCGGCACTGCGGCTCGCCGCAGTTCCGCACCGGCGAATCGGCGCATCGGGCGGCAAGCCGCGAACCGTCGCGCAGGCTGATCGTCGCCATGCGACGTACGCCGGAGCGGCCGTCGCAGTGGCAACCCGTTACAGCCGCGCCGCTAGCCGCGCGCCCTGATCGATCGCGCGCTTCGCGTCGAGTTCGGCCGCCAGTTCCGCGCCGCCGATCAGGTGCACCGAGCGCCCGGCGGCCTGCAACGGCGCGAGCAACGCACGTTGCGGCTCCTGCCCCGTGCAGAGCACGATCGTGTCGGCTTCGATCAGTTCGTGATCGGTGCGCTGCTCGCCGTACGACACATGCAGCCCGCGCGCATCGATCAGCTCGTAGTTCACGCCGCCGATCATCTTCACCTGCTTCATCTTCAGCGTCGCACGGTGAATCCAGCCGGTCGTCTTGCCGAGCCCCTTGCCGAGCGGGGCGGCCTTGCGCTGCAGCAGCGTCACTTCACGCGCCGGCGCCGACGCCTGTGCCCGCGTCACGCCGCCGCGCGTCGCGGCCGGGTCGGTCACGCCCCACTCCGCTTTCCATTCGTCGAGATCGAGCGTCGGCGACTCGCCGTCCTGCACCAGATATTCGGCGACATCGAAACCGATCCCGCCCGCGCCCACCACCGCGACCCGCCGGCCCACCGGCTGCCTGCCCGCGAGCACGTCGATATAGCTGAGCACGTTCGGCCCGTCCTGCCCCGGAATCTTCGGGTCGCGCGGCGCGACGCCGGTCGCCAGCACGATCTCGTCGTAGCCGCCCGCGACCAGGTCGCTCGCGTCGACACGGCGGTTCAGGTGCAGCTTCACGCCGGTCAGTTCGACCTGCCGGCCGAAGTAGCGCAGCGCTTCATGAAACTCTTCCTTGCCCGGAATCCGCTTCGCCATGTTGAACTGGCCGCCGATCTCGGCCGCGCCGTCGAACAGGTCGACCCGATGGCCGCGCTGCGCGAGCACCGTCGAGCAGGCGAGCCCGGCCGGCCCCGCGCCGACCACCGCGATCCGCTTCGGCTGCGGCGCGGGCGTGTATTTCAGTTCGGTCTCGTGGCACGCGCGCGGGTTCAGCAGGCACGATGCGATCTGGTTCTTGAACGCGTGATCGAGGCATGCCTGATTGCAGCCGATGCAGGTATTGATCTCGTCGGCACGGCCCTGCGCGGCCTTGACGACGAACTCGGCATCCGCAAGCAGCGGGCGCGCCATCGACACCATGTCCGCGCAGCCGTCCGCGAGAATCTGCTCGGCCACTTCGGGCCGGTTGATCCGGTTGGTCGTCACGAGCGGAATGCCGACCTCGCCCTTCATCTTCTTCGTCACCCACGCGAACGCGCCGCGCGGCACCGACGTCGCGATCGTCGGCACGCGCGCCTCGTGCCAGCCGATCCCCGTGTTGATGATGGTCGCACCCGCGCGCTCGACCGCCTTCGCGAGCTGCACGGTTTCGCTCCAGTCGCTGCCGTCCGGAATCAGGTCGAGCATCGACAGCCGGTAGATCAGGATGAAATCGCGGCCGACCGCTTCACGCGTGCGCTCGACGATCTCGATCGGCAAGCGCATGCGGTTCTCGTACGAACCGCCCCACTGGTCGGTGCGCTTGTTCGTGTGCATCGAGATGAACTGGTTGATCAGGTAGCCCTCGGAGCCCATGATCTCGACGCCGTCGTAACCGGCTTCGCGTGCCAGCGTCGCGCAGCGCACGAACGCGCGGATCTGCCGCTCGACGCCGCGCGCGCTCAGCTCGTGCGGCGCGAACGGCGAGATCGGCGATTTGATCTTCGACGGTGCGACCGCGAACGGGTGATAACCGTAGCGACCCGTATGCAGGATCTGCAGCGCGATCTTGCCGTCCTCCGCATGCACGGCGCCTGTGATCTCGCGATGCCGGCGCGCGGCGGCCGACGTCGTCAGCATGCCGCCGAACGGCTTGGTCCAGCCGGCCACGTTCGGCGCGAAGCCGCCCGTTACGATCAGGCCGACTCCGCCGCGCGCACGCTCGGCGAAATATTCGGCGAGGCGCGGCAGCGTCTTGCGGCTATCCTCGAGGCCCGTATGCATCGAGCCCATCAGCACGCGATTCTTCAGCGTCGTGAAGCCGAGATCGAGCGGTGCGAGCAGGTGGGGAAAGGGAGTCGTCATGATGATCGGGCCAATAAGCGATGCCTGCCATCGTAGGCGCGCGCCGTCTTGAACGTGAGGGGCCAAACAGCCATAATGCTTGTCATTTCCGGCCAAATCGACATGACTTCCCCGTCTCGCAAGGATCGCCTCGGGCTGCGCCGGCCGACGATTCCGGTCGCCTATACGCGCCTGCTGCTGCAGGCGCTGGCCGCACGCGGCGTCGACCTGGCCGCCGTGCGTGCGGGCACGGGCCTGCGCGACGCGGTGCTGGCCGAACCGGACGCACGCGTCGCGCCGTCGCAATGGGGGCGGCTCGTACTCAACGCGATCGAAATCGGCGGCGATCCCGGTATCGGGCTCGCATTCGGGCTGCTGCTGAAGCCGACCGTGCACGGCTTTCTCGGCTACGCGACGCTGACCGCGCGGGACATCCGCGAAGCGCTGTCGGTCACGCAGCGCTACTTCCGGATGCGCAATCGCCAATACCGGCTGACCTATGCGGAAGACGAACGCGGCGCGACGCTCGAACTGCACGGCGTGCAGGCGAACCCCGTGCTGCAGCACCACGTGATGTTCGAATTCGTGCTCACGGGGCTCGCGCAGAACATCTCGCAGTGGTCGGGGCGCGCGTCACCGCCGATCCGGCTGCAATTCGCGTGGCCGGAGCCCGCATATTTCGCGCGCTATCGCGATACGCTGCCGCCGGTGGCATTCGGCTGCGCGGCCAATGCGCTGTGGATCGCACGCGACGCGCTCGACTGGCCGCTGCCGCTCGCCGACGAAGTCGCGCACCGGCAGGCGCTCGTGCAGGTCGAGCGAGAGTATGCGCAGGTGCGGCAGGACGAAGGCGATCTGGTCGGGCGCGTGCGGGCGGAACTGGCGCGCGCGGCCGGCGATTATCCGGGGCCGGACACGCTCGCCGACGCGCTGCTCGTGTCGACGCGCACGCTGCGGCGCCGGCTCGAGGAAGCCGGATCGAGCTATCGGCAATTGCTCGACGAAGCACGGTTTCGCGACGCCAAGCAGTTGCTCGCCGCGTCGGATCTCGACCTGAAGACGATCGCCGAACGGCTGCAATTCACCGACCCGGCGAATTTCACGCGCGCGTTCCGGCGTTGGGCCGGGCAGACGCCGAGCGCGTATCGGGAGGCGGCGGGGGTGGCACGCGACTGATGCGAAACACGCGCGCAGCGCGTCAGCGGCCGATATGAATCCGCGCGCCGCCGTCCCCCTCGCCCGCGTCGATCCGCACGTCGCCCGTAGCGGCGGCGATCGCGTCGTACACATCGTCGCTCACGCACACCACCGGCACCGCGATCGCATACAGCTCGGCGGCCACGATCGCGCCGATCGAGATGATCAGGTCGCGCTCCTTCAGCACGATCGCAACCGGCCCCGTGCCGTTGCGCACGGCTTCCGCGAGCACGCTGCTGCTTGAGCTCGAGCCCTTCGCGTGCGGCATCACCATCACCTTGCCCGCCACGCTCGCGCCGGCCTGCGGATGCCCGCGATCGACGATCCGGCCCGCGCCCGAGTCGTAGCCGCCCCAGAAGCTCAGCGGCTTGTCGAGAACGAACGGGCGCGCACACGCGCTGCCCGGCACGAGCGTGTCGCCCGTCAAGAATTGTCCCGTCGCTTCAGTCATCGAATCGCACCTTGCCTTCGTATGCGGACCGCACGCATTCGCGCATGCTGCCGTACGCGACCGTCACGCCGATGTTCGCGGGCGCATACGACGCCCATTTCCCCGAGTTGGTCATCACCAGCCCCGACAACCGCTTCATCACCGGCGTGATGTACGTGCAGGTATCGACAACGATCTGGACGCCGCGCGCGGCAAATTTCTCCGCGAGACCGGCTTGCTCCAGCTCCCACAAAATGAAGCGGCTCGTGTTCACGTAGAAATCGCAGGCCGGCTGGCCGTCGAACGCGTCGAGCAACGTGTCGAGCGTGCGGAATTCGGCCAGCGAAAAATGCGGCGTACCGAGCGCGACCGCGACGAGCGCGTCGCCGGCCGCGCCGTGATTCAGCGTGCGGCGAATCTCGTCGAGATCGGCCATCGTGATGTCGATCGTGCGTTGCGCCGCCTGCCCGTGCAACGCGGCATCGAGCGTCGGCGCCTCGGGCGTCACGCCGACCGCATGGAACAGCGCGACGGCACCGCTCGACGCGGCGGCCGCGCCGAGCGCCTTGAGCTCGTCCTCGGTGGTGTCCGCCGGCAGCCCGACGATCGCCGGCACGACGGCGCCCGCGAACTTGCCGACCGCCAAACCGAGCGCGGCGAAATAGATGTCGCGCGACGGCAGGCGGCTGAAGTCCGGCGCATTGAACACGATCCGCGCGGCGCGATTCGCGTCGACATGCAGCCCCGCATACGGCGCACGCCCGGTGATCGCGGCGGCCAGGTCGAGAAAATCGCCGTAACGGCTCGTGCGCGCGCCGAGCACCGAGTTCGCGAACACGATCGCATTCGATTCTGCCCACGCGATCTGCTCGCCCATCGCAGGGCGATTCTTCAGTTGATACGGCGCACACGTGAAACTCGATTCGCAGCCGAGCAGCACATGCGCGTCCATCAGGCGCTGCGCATCGCGCTGGATCGTGCGGTCGCCGTGGTACAGCTCGGGATGGATCAGATCGAGCGACCCGACGTTCAGCGTGGTCGGCACCGCGACCTTCGCGCCCGTCTCGACGAAATAGTCGACGAAGTCGAGGCTCGCCTGGCCGTGATACAGACAGCCGTCGATGTGGGCGGACGTAATGTCGATCAGGTGCGGCGCGGACATCACGTGCGCCGTACGCGCCACGATTCGCATCGCGCGGGCGACGCCGTCGCCGAAATCCCCGCGCAACATCGCGTCGTCGCGGTCACTCAACTGCAGCATCGATTGCTCCTCTGACTCGTGCCGGCGGCGCCGGCCCTGAAATCGGTCAGAGGACTCTACAACTGGAAACAAAAACTGTCCAGATCACTCGAAAACCGGACACCATTAAAACCAATCTTCACAACCAAACGCATCCGGCCGTACCAATGGCTCGGTTTTCGCACCAGTCGATCGCCACAGCGAGCCGCCAGCCGCGCCTAGCGTTCCGCCGTCAGGCTGAACAACTCGTTGCGCAACGCCTTCGCGCGATCGCGGCCGAACTGCGCGTCGAATTCGTCCTGAGCGGCCTGCCACGCGATTTTCGCTCGTGCGAACGTGCGCTCGCCGAGCTTCGTGAGATGGAGCGCATGGGCACGCGCATCGTGCTCGGACACAGCCGTCGCGACGAAGCCGTCGCGTTGCAACGGCTTCAGCGCACGCAGCAAGGTCGTGCGGTCCATCACGAGCGTATCGGCGAGTTCGCTCATCACCAGGCCGGGCCGGTGCGTGAGATTCGCCATGATCGAGAACTGCGCGGGCGTGACGCCGACCGGGGCCAGATGGCGCTCGTACAGTTGCGTGACGAAGCGCGCCGCCTGGCGCAGCGCGAGGCAGTTGCAGGTCTGAGCAATCGAGGTGTCGTTCATGTTTCGCAATCTATATGTGCATATGCATAAAGTCAATGTACACTCCGTCGTAACACTGGCCGGCGGCCGGCCATCGCGTCAAGGAGACGGACATGGACTACATCGACAAGCTGCGGATCTTCCGGTCGGTGGTGGAAATGCGCAGCTTCACGCGCGCCGCGGACATGCACGGCCTTGCGCGGCCGGTCGTGTCGCGCGCGGTCGCGGATCTGGAGGCGCGCTTCGGCAGCCGGCTGCTGCACCGGACCACGCGCCAGGTGTCGCTGACCGAAACGGCCGAGCGGATCTACGAGCGTTGCGCGGCCGTACTCGACGAGCTCGATGCCCTCGAAGCGCAAGCGCAGACGCACACGCGCGAGCCCGAGGGGCTGCTGCGCCTCGTCGCGCATACGACGGCCGCGCTGAACCGCCTCGTGCCGCTGATCGCCGGCTTCAAGACCGCGCATCCGAACGTGCGCCTCGACGTCACGCTGACCGAGCGCCCGGTCGATCTGGTCGGCGAAGGCTACGACATCGGCATCGTCGTGCCGTACATGCTGACGAGCGAATCGACCGTCGTGCGGCTGATCGAGCGCATTCCGGTCGTGATCGTCGCGACGCCTGCGTATCTGCACGCGCATGCGCGCCCCGAGACGCCGGCCGACCTCGCCCTTCATCCGTTCGTGCCGATCTCGCCGTCGCTGCGCCGCCCCGCGCTGTCGTTCCGCGTCGACGGCGACACGCTCACCGTGCCGTTCCGTTTCGACATCTCGTCGAACAGCCCCGTGTTCAACCGCGAAATGGTGATGCACGACTTCGGCATCGGCATCGTCCCGAAAACGCTCGTCGAAGCCGAACTTGCGTCGGGCGCGCTCGTACAGTTGCTGGAAGGCGCCGATCTCGTCGATGCGTTCGTCGACATCAAGCTCGCCTACGCGAATCGCGCGCTGCTGCCCGCGAAGGTGAAGGCGTTCATCGACTACACGGCCGCGTATTGCGACCGCGAAGGCTGGAGCGTGCCCGCGGCGGCTTGACCCGGCGCGCGAACGCGCGTTGCCGGCGCCGATTGGTACAGCCACGACACCAATCTGATCCCGCCGCGCCGCTCGCTTCGCGCCGCCCTGCCACCTAACATGTGCACATGCACAAGACCACGCTCACCGACGACGATTGCTTCGCAGTCCGGCAAGCCGCCCGGCGGATCTCGCAGTTCTACGAGCGTTACCTGTCGCGGGCGGGCGTCACGCCGTCGCAGTACAGCATCCTCGCGCTGCTGCGCGACCGGCCCGGCCTGACGATGGCGACGTTGTCGAACGTGCTGGTGATCGAACGCACCGCGCTGCTGCGCGCGCTCAAGCCGCTCGTCGGCGCGGCGCTGGTAACGGGGCGCATCGAGCCGCCCTGCCGTGGCCAGACGTTCGCGCTGACCGCGGACGGCGAAACGAAGGTGGCCGATGCGCACGTGCACTGGCTCGCCGCACAGGAAGCGTTCGAGCGGTGCTTCGGGCCGACGCAGGCGGCCCGCCTGAGAGACGAATTGTTCCGGATCACGCACAACCTGCCGGAACGCTGACCCCTTCCCCGATCGACGCCGTGCCGTCGGCCGTTTTGAACAGTGCATATACATAGGTGAATCGATGGATACGACCCAAGCCGCTGCCTCGTCGCGCGAAGCAGCCACAACCGAGCGGCCCGCGAAGCAGCAACGACGCGTGCCGTGGATGCGCATCGCGGTGGGCGCCGTCGTCGTCGTGGTCGCGGCCGCCGTGCTCGACTGGCTGTTCGTGCTGCGCTTTCAGGAAAGCACCGACGACGCGTATGTCGGCGGCGACGTGACGGTGCTCGCGCCGAAGGTCAACGGCTTCGTCGACAAGATCCTCGTGACCGACAACCAGCGCGTGAAGGCCGGCGACGTGCTCGTGCAACTCGATGCACGCGACTACGACGCGAAGCTCGCGCAGGCCGGCGCCGAAGTCGACAGCGCGCGCGCCGCCGTGACCGAACTCGAGGCGAAGCAGCAACTGCAATACGCGGTGATCGGCCAGCACGCGGCGGACAAGAACGCGTCGTCGGCCGAACTGACGCGCGCCGCGTCGGACCGCGTGCGCTATCGCGAACTCGTGAAGTCGGACGCCGTATCGAACCAGATCGTCGAACGCGCGGATGCCGATTACTCGAAGGCCGGCGCGGCCGTCGAGCGCAGCGACGCCGCGCTGCTCGCCTCGAAGCGGCAGCTCGACGTGCTCGGCGCGCAACTCGCCGATGCGCGCGCCCGCGTGAACACCGCGCTCGCCGCGCAGCGCGTCGCGGCGCTCAACGTCGAATACACGACGATCCGCTCGCCGGTCGACGGCTACGTCGGCAACCGCACGGGCCGCGTCGGGATGCTCGCGAACGTCGGCGTGCCGCTGTTGACCGTCGTGCCCGCGTCCGGCCTATGGATCGACGCGAACTTCAAGGAAGACCAGTTGCGCAAGATGCGCGCGGGCGATCGCGTCGACGTCGCGCTCGATGCGTCGAGCACGCGCCTGCACGGCCGCGTCGACAGCCTGGCGCCCGCGACCGGCGCGACCTTCAGCGTACTGCCGCCCGAGAACGCGACCGGCAACTTCACGAAGATCGTCCAGCGCGTGCCCGTCCGCGTGCATCTCGATCCGCAGCCCGGCATCGAGCAAGTGCTGCGCCCCGGCTTGTCCGCGGTCGTGACCGTGCATACCGACCACAAGCACTAAGCGGGAGCCGACGATGACCACCGCGTTTTCCGGCGACCCCGCGTCGCAACCGACGAAGCAGCGCGTGTTCGCGTTCGCGCTGATGTGCGTCGGCTTCTTCATGGCGACCCTCGACATCCAGATCGTCGCGTCGTCGCTGCGCGACATCGGCGGCGGGCTGTCCGCGAGCCAGGACGAATTGTCGTGGGTGCAGACCGCGTACCTGATCGCCGAGATCATCGTGATCCCGATGTCGGGCTGGCTGTCGAAGGTGATGTCGACGCGCTGGCTGTTCGTCGCATCGGCCGTCGGTTTCACGATCACCAGCATGCTGTGCGGGCTCGCGTGGGACATCGACTCGATGATCCTGTTCCGCGGGATGCAGGGCGCGCTCGGCGCCGCGATGATCCCGACCGTGTTCACCACCGCGTTCGTGCTGTTCCCCGGCAAGCAGCGACTGATCGCGTCGACGACCATCGGCGCGCTCGCATCGCTCGCGCCGGCGATCGGCCCGGTGATCGGCGGCTGGATCACCGACCAATGGTCGTGGCACTGGCTGTTCTACCTGAACCTCGTGCCGGGCATCGCGGTGGCCGCGCTCGTACCGCGCTACGTGCATATCGACGAGCCCGACCTCACCCTGATCAAGCGCGGCGACTATCTCGGCATCGCGCTGATGTCCGGCTTCCTCGGCTGCCTCGAATACGTGCTCGAGGAAGGCCCGCGCAAGAACTGGTTCGGCGACGACGCGATCGTCATCTGCGCGTGGATCTCCGGCATCTGCGGCTTCCTGTTCATCGTGCACGCGCTGACCGCCGAGGATCCGATCGTCGATCTGCGCGCGCTCGCCGTGCGCAACTTCGGGATCGGCAGCCTGCTGTCGTTCGTGACCGGCATCGGGATCTTCGTGACCGTGTTCCTGACGCCGCTGTTCCTCGCGCAGGTGCGTGCGTTCAGCTCGCTGCAGATCGGCATCGCGCTGCTGTCGGTCGGCGCGTTCCAGTTGATCGCGCTGTGCGCGTATGCGTTCGCCGCGCGCTACTTCAGCATGCGTGCGCTGCTCGTGTTCGGCTTGATCTGCTTCGGCCTCGGCTGCTACCTGTACACGCCGATCACGCACGACTGGGGCTGGCGGGAATTGCTGCTGCCGCAGGCGCTGCGCGGCATCGGCCAGCAGTTCAGCGTGCCGCCGATCGTGACGATGGCGCTCGGCTCGCTGCCGCAGTCGCGGCTGAAATCGGCGAGCGGGTTGTTCAACCTGATGCGTAACCTCGGCGGTGCGATCGGCATCGCGGTGAGCGCGACGATGCTCAACGACCGGCTGAATTTTCATTACCTGCGGCTGAACGAGCACGTGAGCGCCGGCGAACCGCAGGTCGCATCGCTGCTCGATCGCCAGGCCGCGTACTGGGGATCGGTGGCCGGCAATACGTTGAATACCGCGCAGGCCGGCCTCGCGAACCTGCATCGGCTGATCTATCGCGAAGCGCTGACGCTCACCTATGCGGATGCGTACTACGCACTGTCGCTGTGCTTCGTCGTCGCGCTGCTTGCCGTCGTGTTTTCCAGACCCATTACGTTGAATGCGCCGCCGCCGGACGCGCACTGAGGCCAAAGGATCATCATGAAGAAGCTACTCGTCGCGCTGGCCATCAGCGCATTCGCCGCCGGGTGTGCGGTGCAGCCCGCGCAACATCCGGCGTTGAACGAATCGGTTCGGACGCTCGCGCCCACCGCATGGGATACCGACGTGCCGCGCGCGGACATCGACGCCGCCGCCTGGTGGGCGCAATTCCACGACCCCGTGCTCGACCGGTTGATCGCCACCGTGCTCGACGGCAATCTCGATCTGCAAGCCGCCGCCGAACGCGTGAAGCAGGCGCAGGCGCTGACCGTGCAGAAGCGCGCGGCGCTGCTGCCCGAACTCGACGCGACCGCCCATGCGGCCGACGCGCGACAGAACACGCCGCCGCCGCTCGGCTATGTGCGGCAGGCGGGTGCGGGGCTCGCGCTGAGCTGGTCGCCCGATGTGTTCGGCGGCGAACGGCTCGATTTGCTGGCCGCTCGAGCGGAGTTGGTCGGGCAGAAGCATGCAGAAGATGCGATGCGGCTCGCGCTCGCGGCCGATGCGGCATCCGCGTATGTCGATCTGCGCTGGGCGCAGCAGGAATTGAAAATCCTGCAGGACAACGCGAGGATTCGGCAGCATGCGCTCGAACTCACGCGCAAGCGACAGGCGTTCGGACTGTCGACGGAACTCGACGTGACCCGTGCGCAGAACCAGCTCGATGCGCTCGAAGCCAGGATTCCGCCGACGCAGGCGCAGATATCGCATCAACTCAATCTGATCGCCGTGTATTCGGGACGGACGCCGGAATCGGTCGATCGGCTCGTGCTGGCGCAGGCCGGGGAGATTCCGGCGCCACCGGTCGGTGTGCCGGGGACGTTGCCGTCGCAAGCGTTGTTGCGGCGGCCCGATGTGCTGACTGCCTACGCTCAAGTCGAGCGGCGTGCGGCACAAGTGGGCGTGGCGAAGGCCGAACGCTATCCGAAGTTTTCGTTGAACCTGACGGACGGCATTCTGGCGGCTTCGTATCTCGGGTTGCCGACGTTGACCGATAACCTCTTCAGCGCGGCGCTGAGTGCGACGAGCCCGATCTTCAACGCGGGACGGATTACCGCCGATATCTCGCAGAGCGAAAGCCGGATGCGTGAGTCCGAACTCGGGTTACGGCAGACGATGCTGCAAGCGTTGCGGGAAGTCGAGGATGCGCGCGCGAATCTCGTCAGTTCCGATGAGGCGACGCGGAGGCTGGGTAGCGCATTGGCGGCTTCCGACAAAGCGCTTGGGTTGGCGAATCAACTTTACAAGGGCGGTGCCACGGATTTTCTGGACGTGCTGTCGGCGCAGGAGGTTTATCTAAGGGATTCGGATTCGCTCAATCAGGTCAAGCGCGAGCATGCGCTCGCAGCAGTTGCGTTGTATCGGTCGCTTGGGGGTGGGTGGAGCAGGAATGAGGGGGCGGGTGGGACGGAGGTGGAAACTCAGGCTGTGGCGAAAAACTAGGAGGAGTCGCGATGCGGCGCCGACTTCAATACTTGCCGGCGCCCACTATTCAGTCGCACGATCCGAGACATTGGACCGTCGTCAACGCAATCGAGTAAGCCACGGTCACCGCAATATCCAGCCCCACGATAACGGCGACGATACGCGTGATGAGCATGTGCCAGAATCAGATCGCAACGAACATACCTGCCGGGCTGTTCCAGGCGATACGGTAAAGTATCGCCTTCGCGAGGGGCATACGCTGAGAGAGCAGCGCCCTTGCTCGATCAGGAAAAATTAAATGAGTGAAAACCGCTACACCTATGGCACTTGGCAGAATCTACGACCCGTCGACGTCTTTGCCTTGGTGGCGTTCGATGAGACGCGCAAGCAACTGGGTTTGGACGATCTGGCAGCCGCGTCGGCAATGCTGCTTGGTCAGGCTGACGTCCCTGTCCCCGGCAAATTCTCAGGGGCTACGCCAGGCACCTCCGTCGCCTCACTTGCTGCCCGCAAGCTGTTCCCGCAGACGCTACCGTTTCGCCTGCCGATGATCATGGGCGTTGGATTGTCCGGTGTTCGAATCGCCTTCACTCACCGCCTCGGCGCATGGGTCGGCCGGACGATTCCGGTCGTAGGCGAGGTGTTTCTGGCTCGCGATGCCTTTCTGATCATGCGCAACACCGTGACGACCTACAACCGACTCGTGAAACCCGAAGATCGAGTGCTCTGAGCCATGAAAGACGACACCTGGGAACGTTTCGAAGCCTTCGCCCGTAAGGAGCTTGGCCGGCCGCTGTTCGGCGGCAAGCTGAACCTTCAGCCGCAATCACGGCTTGAGGAGGATCTCGGCGTCACCGGCCTCGACGGGATCGAATTTATCGACAAGTGGGCCGAGACATTCAACGTGGACGCCAAGGGGTTCCCGTACCGGCGATACTTCGGCCCTGAAGGTCAGGAACTGCTGTCGTCACTCATTGGGCTATTCGTGAAGCGGCTCCGACCGCCAAAGCGCTACCCGCTGACGCTTGGCATGCTGGCCGAGGCGACGCGACGCGGGAAGTGGGACACGGATGCGATCGAGGCCACTGTAAGAGAGGGATCGTAATTGGCCAGGCCGGTCAGCTGTCCTGACCGGCCTTCCATTGGCGGAAATATCACTACACCACGTGAGATTTTCACACTACCCATTTATCTCGCCTGAGCCTGTACATTCGTCGCACCCGGCTTCAACAGGAGCCTGTATTGCGCATCAGCGTAGAGACGAAGATTGCCGGTCTGCGCTGCGGGTTCCTTGGGGGTACGGAAATCGGCGACTGCGGGTTAGCGCGCCGACAGGCTCCGGGTGGGCCAATGCGGCACGCTCGACAGATTAGCAGCGGCGGGAAAGGTGTTGTTCGGTGTTTTGTTTGCGCCGTCGCTGCGCGATCATTCAGTGGCCGGCCAACGGTACCCGATTACTTCATGCAACGGGTACGCAAGCTCGCGAACCTCTTCCAATTGATTGCCGCCGAACAGATGCACATGTTCCGCATCGTGGCGCAGGTAGAAACCAACGTGCCCTTTCCAGCTCGCCGGATCATCGCGCGTCAGGATCGCGATGCAGCCGTAGACCGGGCGCTCCAGCGGTTTGCCCCATTCGAGCCACGAGCGCGCCAACGCCGAGCCTGTACCGCGGAATCCGGCGTGCACCATGCACCAGTTCACGAACGACGAGCACCAGGAAATCTTGTCGTCGTAGCCGACCAGGTTCGTCTGGTTGTTGTACTCGACGATGCGCGGGTTGATGCTGCCCGGCGGATGGCGGCGAATGCCGAGTTCGGCCAGCGCGACGGGCATCCAGGGCGGGTGGGCGTCGGCGGCTTTCACTTTGCTCTCAGGGTTCGATAGGGTCACGTCGTTCTCGGGCACGTGTCGGTGTCGTTTCGCGCAATCTTCGCACGAATGGGGCGAATCCACAGCGCCCTTTGCAGGGTGCGATTTTCGGCGAGCGCGCCCGTATCATGTCGGCAGCGCCATCGACTCCGCCAACCGCCATGCGCATCACGCCTCTGCCGCCCCTTCAGTGCCTCATCGCGTTCGAAGCCGCCGTGCGGCACGCGAGTTTCACGAAAGCCGCCGCCGAACTGCACCTGACGCAAAGCGCGATCAGCCGCCAGATCCAGCAGCTCGAGGAATTCCTCGGCCGCTCGCTGTTCGTTCGCGAACACCGTTCGCTGCGGCTGACGATCGCCGGCGAGCAATACGCGGCGCAAGTCCACCATCTGCTCACGCAATGCGCGCAAGCCACGCACGACGTGATGAAACCGTACGGCGATCTCGAACTGACGATCGCATGCTCGTCCGGCGTCGCGCTGCTCTGGCTCACACCGCGGCTGCCGCACTTTCGCGCCACGTATCCCAACATCAAGCTGCGCCTGATCGTGCGCGACGGCCTTGCCTCGATGTCGCCCGCGGAATTCGACGTGGGCGTCTACTACGTGCGTCAGCAGGCGCCGGCCGAATACACCGCACGCCGGCTGTTCGACGAAGAAGTGTTCCCCGTCTGCGCGCCCGGCTATCTGGCCGGCCGCACGCTCGACGCGGCCGATCTCGCGAACGAAACGCTGCTGCGCCTCGAAGACGGCCAGCGCCAATGGATGTCGTGGTCCGAATGGTTCGACTTGAACGACGTCGACCGGCAGAAGGCGCAGCCGCAGGACATCACGATCAATTCCTATCCGCAGATCGTGCAAATGACGATTCTCGGTCAAGGCGTGTCGCTTGGCTGGCGCTACATGATCGACGCATGCATCGAAGCCGGTCTGCTCGTGCGCGTGACGGACGCGTCCGCGAGCCACGGCGGCGGCTATTACGTGATCTCGCCGAACGACCGCGCGCAGAACCAGGCCGCCCGCCTGTTCACCCGCTGGCTGTTCGAACAGGCGGAGCAGCAGATCGCGTCCTGAATACCGGGCGCGACGCATGCGTGCAGCGCATGCCTGCATGCGAATCTTTCGTTTCAGAAAAAAATCCGGCGTTCCTTAGCATGGGATTCGTGCGGGGCAGCCGTCCCGTCTTCTGACCAAGGAAGAGACCATGCAAGGAACGCTTTCTCCGCGCGCCGCGCCTGCCGTCGATGCGGCGGTGCAACAGCGCCGCCGCGCCATCGTCGCGACCGTGATCGGCAACGGTCTCGAATGGTTCGACTTCACCGTCTACAGCTTCTTCGCGGTGATCATCGCGAAGCTGTTCTTCCCGACCGGCAACGAACTGACGTCCGTGCTGCTCACCGTCGCGACCTTCGGCGTGGGCTTCTTCATGCGGCCGGTGGGCGGCATCGTGCTCGGCGTCTATGCCGACAAGGCAGGCCGCAAGGCCGCGCTGTCGCTGACGATCCTGCTGATGGCGGCCGGCACCGCCCTGATCGGGATCGCGCCCACCTACGAACAGGCCGGCATCGCCGCGCCGCTGTTGATCGTCGTCGCGCGGCTGCTCCAAGGCTTCTCGGCCGGCGGCGAGATGGGCGGCGCCACCGCGTTCCTCACCGAATACGCGCCGCCGGAGAAGCGCGCGTATTACTCGAGCTGGATCCAGTCGAGCATCGGCTTCGCGGTGCTGCTCGGTGCGGCGACCGGCACGTTCGTCACGACCTCGCTCGACACGCAGGCGCTGCATAGCTGGGGCTGGCGGCTGCCGTTCCTGCTCGGGATCATCGTCGGGCCGGTCGGTTACTTCATTCGCAGCCATATCGACGAGACACCCGCGTTCAGCGCCGTCGAATCGCAGGCGAAGGAAAGCTCGCCGCTGAAGGAAGTACTGCACACGTATCCGCGCGAGACGTTCGCGAGTTTCTCGATGGTCATCCTGTGGACCGTCTGCACCTACGTGCTGCTGTTCTACATGCCGACCTATTCCGTGCGCACGCTGCATCTGCCGCAATCGACCGGCTTCGTGGCTGGCATGGTCGGCGGGCTGATGATCATGTGCTGCTCGCCGATCGTCGGGCGACTCGCCGACGCGTGGGGACGGCGCGTGTTCCTGTCCGGCTCGGCGCTCGCGATCCTCGTGCTGGCGTGGCCGATGTTCTCGTGGATCAACCATGCGCCCGGGTTCGCGTCGTTGATCGTGTTCCAGGCCGTGTTCGGCGTGCTGATCGCGGCCTATACGGGGCCGATCCTCGCGGCGTTCGCGGAGCTGTTTCCGACCAAGGTGCTGTCGACCGGGTTATCCGTTGCGTACAACTTCGCGGTGACGATCTTCGGCGGGTTCGCGCCGTTCCTGATCACGTGGCTCATCGCCCGCACC
The DNA here is from genome assembly GCF_001534535.1 of Burkholderia sp. MSMB1459WGS. NCBI lineage: Bacteria > Pseudomonadati > Pseudomonadota > Betaproteobacteria > Burkholderiales > Burkholderiaceae > Burkholderia > Burkholderia sp. MSMB1459WGS. Next base: position 89,875 of record NZ_LPMU01000044.1, on the reverse strand, counting down.
GGCAGCAACATGGCGCCCGCGTTCTACGTGATGCTCGCGGCGGCCGTCAGCTTCGTCGGCACGCGCTTCGTGAGGGATGCAAAGCGTGCGGCCGAAACGACTCGATAAGGATTTTTCTCCATGACCATTACCGTGCTTCAAGGCGGCAACGTGCTCGACCTCGAACGAGGCGTGTTGCTCGAACATCATCATGTCGTGATCGAAGGCGAACGGATCGTCGAAGTCACCGATCGGCCGGTGGATTTGCCGAATGCGCAGGTGATCGATGCGCGCGGCAAGACCGTGATGCCGGGGTTCATCGATTGCCACGTGCATGTGCTGGCGTCGAATGCGAACCTGGGCGCGAATGCGACGCAGCCGAATATTCTCGCGGCGATTCGGTCGCTGCCGATTCTCGATGCGATGTTGTCGCGTGGGTTCACCAGCGTGCGGGACGCCGGGGGCGCAGATTGGAGCCTGATGCAGGCGGTCGAGACGGGGCTGATTCCGGGGCCGCGGATTTTTCCGTCGGGGAAAGCGTTGTCGCAGACCGGCGGACATGGGGATTTTCGGCCTCGGGGGGATTTGCTGGAGCCTTGTTCGTGCTGCTTTCGGACGGGGGCGATTGCTCGGGTAGTTGACGGCGTTGAAGGTGTGCGACTCGCGGTGCGTGAAGAAATTCAAAAAGGCGCAACGCAGATCAAGATCATGGCTTCTGGTGGCGTTGCTTCGCCGACCGATCCGATTGCGAATACGCAGTATTCGGAGGACGAGATTCGGGCGATCGTCGACGAGGCCGAGGCCGCGAATACTTATGTGATGGCCCATGCGTATACGGGGCGGGCGATTGCGCGGGCCGTAAGATGCGGCGTGCGGACGATCGAGCACGGGAATCTCGTGGATGAAGCGGCTGCGATGCTCATGCATGAGCGGGGGGCGTTCGTGGTGCCGACGCTCGTGACTTATGACGCGCTGGCTAAACATGGGGCTGAGTTTGGGATGCCGGCGGACTCCATCGCGAAAGTGGCTTCCGTGCAGCAGAAAGGACGCGAGTCGCTCGAGATCTATGCGAAGGCCGGCGTGAAGATGGGGTTCGGGTCGGACCTGCTCGGCGAGATGCATGCGTTTCAGTCCGGTGAGTTTCGGATTCGGGCGGAGGTGCTTGGGAATCTGGAAGCGCTCAGGTCGGCGACGACGGTGGCGGCGGAGATCGTCAATATGACGGGGGAGCTTGGGGTGGTTGCGGTAGGCGCGATCGCCGACCTCGTCGTGCTGGATGGGAATCCGCTCGAGGATATCGGGGTCGTGGCTGATGAAGGCGCGCGGGTCGAGTATGTGTTGCAGCGGGGAACGGTTGTGAGGCAGCGGGCTGGCGCGCGGTGATGTGAGGCCGTTCGTTCGGCTATTTCGGCAGGCGCGGTGCAGACGGAACGGCACGTGTTCCGCGCCGTTTCCAATACTAAATCCAGCAAAATCTTCAGTTCTAGCGGGGGTGTCAGGATTTCCGTGTTCAAGGCAGGTTGAGTAATTACACGGAAGGCCGAACGAATCGATCTGCGTAAAGGATAGCGAACTGGTTCATGGCCGTCTTCCAGTCATGCGCGGCACTTCCCCAATTCGCGGTGATGTTGCGCAAGGCCAGCCAGATGAGTTTGGTCGCGGCCTCGTCGCTCGGGAAGTGACCACGGGTCTTGATGATCTTGCGCAGCTGCGAGTTGATATTTTCAATCGCGTTCGTCGTGTAGATGATCTTGCGCACACCCGGAGGAAACGCAAAGAACGGGATCACGCGATCCCAGGCGTTGCGCCACGCGCTACTGACAGTCGGGAATTTCTGGCCCCACGGCCCATCCGCAAACGCATCGAGTTCGGCCTGAGCGGCTTCCGCGCTGGGCGCGGCGTAGATCGGTTTGATCGCCGCGGCCAGTCCCCGGCGGTCTTTCCAACTGGCGTAATCGAGGCTGTTGCGGATGAGGTGGACGATGCAGGTCTGCAGCGTGGTGGCGGGGAATACGGTGGCCAGCGCTTCGGGCATGCCCTTGAGCCCGTCCGTGACGGCAATCAGGATGTCGTGAACGCCGCGCGTCTTCAGATCGTTGAATACCTTCATCCAGAATTTGGCACCCTCGGTATTCTCGATCCACAGGCCCAGGATCTCCCGCGTGCCGTCGGGCAGCACGCCCAGCGCCAGGTACACCGCCTTGTTGCGCACGACGGCGTCTTCCCGAATCTTGACCCGCAGTGCGTCGAAAAACACGACCGGATACATCGGCTCAAGCGGCCGGGCCTGCCAGGCCGTCACTTCGGCCATGACCTCGTCGGTGACCGAGCTGATGAAGTCGGGCGAGACCTCGGTGCCGTACTGTTCCAGCAAGAAGCCCTGGATCTCGCGTACGGTCATGCCTCGGGCATACATGGCGACGATCTTGTCGTCGAAGCCCGTGAAGCGCCGTTCGTGCTTGGGAATCAGGATGGGTTCGAAGCTGCCATCGCGGTCGCGCGGCACCTCGATACGGATCGGACCGTCTTCGGTCAGAACCGTCTTGGCCCCTTTGCCGTTGCGCTGATTCGTGGCGTTGGCCGGCTTGGCAGCACCGGGAGGGTAGCCGAGATGATGATTCATCTCGCCGCCCAGTGCCCGTTCGATCAGCGCCTTCTTGAGCGCTAGCGTCGCGGCGTTGATGGCTTCGGCCGTCATCGGGCCGCTGCCGAACTGTTCGAGCAGCTCGGCCGGAATCGCCGGCAGTGCCACCGGCTGGGCTTTCGGTTTGCGAGGCATAAACTCTCCTTGGGAGCATGTTATGCCTTAAACACAAAATTCCTGACAGGCCCGTTCTAGCGCGTAGCTTCCGCCGCCTCCGGATTCAGGGAGATTTGAAATCCGTGCCGAAGGTTTGGCGTATAAGCTCCTTAAGCTCAATCACTCGAACCACTGTCGGGTACTCCCCCCCTTCATCGTTTTCAATATCGTGAATTTCCCACACAAATGGAATATCCGTCTCCCTAATCTTACCAAAGCAAGTGAATGAATCCCGAATAGGATTACTCAAATCAACGTTCACCTCCCATGCAACTATGTAATCAACCACAGCAAGCGCATGATTAAATGGGCCGAAATTATTAAATTCGTACTTATACTCTACTGCCTGAATATTTTCAGCCTTCAATGGATTATTTGAGTCAGGATCGATATAAGCCAAACTATCAATACCCTGCGTCGAGAAGGTTATAATTTGCCTCCAATATTCCCGATAATCAGAATCCGCAGGAACAAAATAACCCAACATCGCATAGAGCACTCCAACCAAATACTCCTCGCCCGGGAGTGGAGACAAGAACAGATGGCGCTTCCCAGAAAGATCTTCGATTCTAAATCGCTCTCGGCGTTTTAGATTATTCCTCGACTCATTTAAAATTTCTATTTGCTCATTCAGGAGATTCTCAGAACTCTCCCTTCGAAGCCGAGAAACCAATTCTGAAAATATCTTGTCCTTCGTCCTTTGCGCATCCAGAAATTCCTTTACCTTCTTAATAAATTCCGGATCGGACAGCGTATCGTAAGCCTTCTTGCTTAATGCATTCCTATTTGTGACCAGATCAAAATCGCCGTCGATGATGATAGCGTAATGGCTAGGACTATCCCCCTCGGAGAGAATCGAGTAATCCTCCAGAGACAACAGAAGATCCAGATATTTGCATATCTTTATCCCCTTTACCGATACAAATACCCCACGATGGTCACTCAATTTAATACCGGACTTGCTCTGCCCCTTTCTTGCAAGATTCGCGTATTCCTCATGTGCTCGACGGTTTCCATCAACGGAAAACACAATCGAGTATTTATTACCACCAACCGAAAATGATTTTGCTGAACGACTAAAAAATCGACCATCTCGAAGTCTCGAAACCTGGGACGGTGTCTTAACATTAACATCCGCATCCATCGTATCAAGATAGGGATAACCAAACGGAATCGAGAAGAGTTTTTTATTGGAGAAAACACTAAAATTGGCTGCTGCCGGTTGCGCAATCTGCGCAATTTGATTAGCAGTAAAGCCTTGATCAGTAGTTATCTTCCGAATATCACCATGGCGCGTATAGAACCGAATGTAATTATACAAATAAGATTCCGGGGCCTTTGCATTCATGGTGAAATATTTACCGAAATTCTCAGTATCAAGACCACCAATTATTATAAGAGTTCCGGTTCCCGTTTCTGGCGACGCAGTAAATTTCTCAAGCGCCTCCAACGCCTTGGATGTAGCCGATGATACGGTCCCGATGAAGCCCCTAATCTCTTCTGATATATCAGATGTTTTAGTTGGATCGATATCGTAATCCACATCTAAATTGTTTCTAGGATTCTCTACAATCTTATAATTCCATTGATTGGATTTTTTTGATATTTTTGATGCCACAAAGATTCTTGCACACGCGAAGCATAATTTCGAACCCTGACACTTGTAACCAATCGCATCGCCCTTCTTTTTCGTGGATTTCCCAATCGAAAAAAATGCTTCCCACGGAGTTATCCCATTTATCTTTTTTTCAGTACTAAGCCCCTCCCCATCATCGAAAAATATAAATCCATTTGTATCTTGCAAGGCGGCATAGAATAAATTCTTCGCGTTTGCGTCATAAGAATTGGAGATAAGCTCCCGTATGACTTCGCATGGATCATTTCTATTTACCGACAATTCCCCGAGAACATGCTTAAATTCAATCGATGGCTTCACTTTTTATCCATTTATAACAATAAACTTTGGCCAACTGCCCATAGGGCTACGCGCAATCCAATCTCCGCCCATTCGAAACGAATCACATTGCCGCTCTCGCACCCCTCCTATTTGAAATTTTACTGAAAGTACACTTTACTGCCAGCGCATCTAGCATCGCAAGGGCCACAGCGGGAAACTCCCAAAATATCCTGGCCGAGATTCCCCAGTTAAACTTATAGCGATTCTCAAGGAATGACAGCGACCTCCCCATCATCCGAACTCATGAACAACACATCCTGTCTGTCCGTCATCCCGTCGTCAGGAACAACACTCTGCATGTTACCCCGCCTGCGCAAAAGCCTTCCCCCTCACCGTGGCAATGACGACGAGCTATGCCATCTCTGCTCCAACCTTTACCCTCGAAATGTGTTTCCTTTGACAAGCGTCTCCGAGTCCCGAATCGACATATAAAAAACGGCTGCCGTGCCCCCACGGCAGCCGTCCTCAGAAACGCCAATCCCGAACCTCAAGTCAGCCCTTACTCATCCACCTTAAAAGCCGAAACCAGCCTCGTCAATTCCGCCGCCTGCTGCTTCAAACTGTCCGCCGCCGCTGCACTTTCCTCGACCAGCGCAGCATTCTGCTGCGTCATCTGATCGAGCGACTGCACCGCATCCCCGATCTGATCGATCCCGGCACTCTGCTCCAGGCTAGCCTCTGCAATCTCGCTCATCATCGCGCTAACGCCTTGAACCTGCGACACAACATCACTCATCACCTTCCCCGCCTCACTAACGAGCCGCGACCCGGCACCCACCGTCCCCGCGCTGTGCTCGATCAGCGATTTAATCTCCTTCGCCGCCTGCGCACTACGCTGCGCCAAATTCCGCACCTCCGAAGCCACAACAGCAAACCCGCGCCCCTGCTCCCCCGCCCGCGCCGCCTCCACAGCAGCATTCAACGCCAGAATATTCGTCTGAAACGAAATACTGTCGATCATCACGATGATCTCGGAGATCCGCTGCGAAGCGTCACTGATCTGCTCCATCGTCGTCACGACCTCGCCCACCACCTGCCCGCCGCGCGCCGCCGTATCCGCCGCGCCGTTAATCATCTTCGCGGCCGTCGTCGCCGTTTCGGTGTTGTTACGCACCACGGCCGTGATCTCTTCCATCGACGAAGCCGTCCGCTCCAGGTTGCTCGACTGCCCCTCTGTGCGCTCGCTCAAATCCGCATTCCCCGAAGCAATCTGCGCCGACCCGGTCGCAATCGAAGCCGAAGCCGCCCGAATCCGATGAACGAGCGTCGACAGCGACGACACGAACCGGTTGAACGCCTCCGACAACTGTCCGATCTCGTCCTCGCTCTCGACCGTCATCCGGCGCGTCAAATCGCCCTGACCGCTGGCGATCTCCGACAGCAGCGTAGCCGCACGCCTGATCGGCGCAGCAATCGCGCGGCCCACCAGCCAGATTACGAGCAGCGCAACCCCGAGGCCCACCACCGCCGCGACCAGCGCCGCACTGCGAATCGCACGCGTCACCGGCCCGAGCAGTTCCGCCTGCGGCACCTGGACGACCACATACGCATTCAGCTCCGGAATGAACGACGTCGCGATGAAGCGTGCGCCGCCATCGCCCTCGTAGCTGAGGTACGCATACGGCTTGCCGGCGAGTAGCGTCGACGACGCATCGCCCGGCAGCCCCTGTTCATCTTTGAGGAAATGCTTGCCATCGATCAGCGACGTATCGCGATGCATCATGATCGCGCCGTCGGGCCGCACGAGGTATGCGAACCCGGTCTCGCCGATCCGGTAAGCCGAGATGCCCTTCGCGAGCGCATCGACGGACAGGCTCATGCACGCCGCGCCGATCGGCACGCCGTCGAGTTCCACGCGGCTGTTGATGAACATCATGTAGCCGCCGACGGTCACCTCGCGATCCATGTTCACGTCGTACGCCTTGCCGGACGACAGGAAGCTGGTCAGCCACTGATCCTTGTCGGTCACCTTCCGCTGCAGGCCGGCTTCGTTGTAGTAGTTGCCGCTCTTCACCGACACCCACTGCACGGACGCGGCCTTCTGCTCGTCCTTCACGTTCTTCGCGAGCTGAATCCAGTTGCGCGTGCCGGCGTCGGGTTCGCCGTCGGCTTCCCATTGCAGCAGGAACGCATCGCGCGCCAGAATGCGCGACGCAGCGATCGGGCCGGCCATCTGGCGCTGCACGTCGGCGCGGATACCGTTGACGGCGGTCGGCAGCTCTTCGCGGACGACGCGATCGCGCACCGCGTTGCCGATCAGGCGGACGCTGAGTCCGCTCGAAATCGCGACGAACACGAGCAGGCAACTCGTCATGCTGATAATCAGCTTGTTCTGAATGGAAAGCTTGCGCCAGAAATGCATGGGGAACCCTCGATAACCGCTCGGTCTGAGCCAGATTGGGTTATCGGCAGGCGGGCGCAGAACCGCATCGCTGATTTCAGATAGCGATCATTCGAGATTCGTTATGTTGTTGAGGCGAGCATATGCGGCCGCCTATATAGACGAAAGCAACGCAAATACAACGCGCTGATCAATACGCAACGAAGATCGTCACCCGCCGGTTTCGCGCCCTGGAAACCGCATCATCCCCCGCAACAAGCGGCTGCGTATCCGCCCGCCCGATTGCCGCCATCCGATGCGGCGCAACGCCGCGCTCGGTCAGATAGCGCACCACACTCCCCGCGCGCGCCGACGAAAGCTCCCAGTTCGATTCGTACTTCGCGTTCGCGATCGGCACGCTATCCGTGTGACCTTCCACGAGAATATCGCCGGTTGCATGCGCGCTCAGTGCCTGCGCGATCTGGTTCAGCACCGGCGACGAATCGGGCAGCAAGCGCGCATCGCCGACGTTGAACAGGATCTTCGCATCGATACCGATCTCGACGCCGTGCGGCGCCTTCACCAGCGAAATGCGTCCATTCGACTTCAACGAATCGAGCAACGCGAGCCATGGCGGCGCATGAGCGGGCACAGCAACATCGGTAGCATTAGAAGCACCACCGGCCTGCCGCGCGAGTGTCTGATACCGCGCATCGAGCGCGTTGTATTTCGCGAGCTGCAGCACATACAGCGCGAGAAACAACACCATCAGCGTCGTGATGAGATCCGCGTACGAAATCAGCCAGCGCCCCGACTGCGCGCCTTCGAGTTCGTCATCGTCGCGATCGGCAGCGGATGCGCCATCGGTTCTAGCAGTCATGCTGTCGTGAATCCGGGTTCGTCATACGGTACTGGTGCAGATACACGCAAGCACAAAGCGCACGAACGTCACGCGAGCGATTCCGCCGCCCGCCCGCGCACATCGCCGGTCAACCGCGTCTCGATCGTATGCGGCGACTCCTTGCGCGAAATCGCGAGCAAGCCGTCGAGATAGAGCTTGCGGAATCGCATCTCGCTGTCGATCTGCGCGCGCAGCTTGCCGTACAGCGGCAGAAACACGAGGTTCGCAAACGCGAGCCCGTACAGCGTCGCGACGAACGCGACCGCGATGCCCGGCCCTAGCTGAGCCGGTTCGAGAATATGGCTCGTCACCTGCACGAGCCCGAGCACCGAGCCGAGAATGCCGAAGGTCGGCGCATAGCCGCCGGCCTGTTGCCACACGCGCACGGCCGCGAGGCGGCTGCGTTCGTACGCGTCGAGTTCGCGCTGCAACGCATCCTCGAGCACCGCGGTCGACACGCCGTTCGCCAGCAGTTCGAGCCCGCGTCGCGCGAACGGATGAATGCCGCTCACGTCCATCGATTCGAACGCGAGCAGCCCGTCGAGCTTCGCGCGGTCGCCCCATTCGAGCAGGTCGGACAGGTTCTTGCGATCGACCTCGCGTGCGCGCACGAACGCGAGCCGCAACTGCTTCACCGCGTCGAAGAAGCGCGCCCACGTGTTCTGGATCATCACCGCGCCGAGCGTGCCGCCGAGCACGATCACGAGCGCCTCGAACTGGAACAGCATCGAGAAATGCCCGCCTTCCAGCGCGAACCCGAACACGATCGCCGCGCCGCCCAGCACCACACCGACCAGAGTCAAGAGATCCATACGCGCCCCGTATCAAGCGTCCGACGATGAAGTCGACGCGACGGACGCCGCACCCGCCACCGGCGCCTTCGCTGCGCGGATGGCCTCCAGCACGCGCTGCTCGATCTCGTCGATCTCGACCGGATCGAGCTTGAGTTCGCGGCGCATCACCCACGACACCTCGTTGCGTCGTGCCTCGGTCATCACGGAAAACAGCTTGTCGGCCACCGCGCGATCGTCGAGGTTCGCGATCAGCTTCGCGAGATCGTAGGTATCGAACGCGCTGATCACGTCGAACAGCGTGCGCTGGTCGATCCACACGAGATCTTCGAGCGCGCGCACGTCGCCGCCGCGGCGCGCGTTGCGGCGCGAGAAATACGCGACGCCCTTTTGTTCGACGTAGCTGAGCACCTTCGATTTGCGGAACGCGAACACTTCTTCCGCGATCTCGCCGTTCGACAGCTTGTTGAGCAACAGCGTCTTGTCGACGCCGATCAGCGATTCGAGATCGGCCAGTTCGATGAGTTCGAGTTCGCTGTTGATCGACAGGTCGAGATCGTGATCGGCGACCTGCTGCGCGCGATCGATCACGCGTGCGGCGTCGAACGTGACGACCTGGCGCGCATCCGACGACGCCGCATAGTCGGTCGCGCCGCCACCATCGGCCTGCGCGGCTTCGATCGTGACGAGGTTGAGCTTCTCCATGCGCCGCAGCATCGCAAGCACGTGCGGCCGCGAATGGCCGGCGATCGCGCGGCATTTGCGGATCACGTCGGCGAGCGGCACGGACGTCTCGGCCGCATGCGCCTGCATCGGCCGGCGCGCCCACGTGTCGCCCGGTTCGCGCGCGTCGGCGCCGGCCATCAGCGACAGCACGTGTGCATACGACAGCACGCCCGGCATGAAATCCGCATGGGTGTAGGTCGCAAGCTGGTCGTCCTTGCGCTTCACGCGGCGAATCATCGTTCGCACGATATGGCGCAGCAGCGCGGACACGCGCTCGATCTCTTCATCGAGCATGCCGGCCGGCACGACCGTGAGCTGGCAGAACGAAAGCGCCTTCGCGGTATGCGCGCGCGGTTCGGCGGCGAGCAGCGCCGATTCGCCGAAGAACTCGCCGCGGCCGAGCGTCGCGACGATCACGCGCTTGTCGTCGCAGCGCGTGGACAGCTCGACCTTGCCGTCGGTAATCAGGAAGATGACGGGCTCGCCCGCGAAGCCCTCCGAGTAAATGATTTCTCCGGGCGCCGCGGTACGCGTCCACGATTGCTGACGATTCAAGTCGATTCCCCTGCTGCGCTGGTTGTTGCGGACTGCGCGTCGCAAGTCTGAAGCATGCGATCGCGAGTCGTCCCCGTGACTCGTTTACGTCATCGGGCGCAACATCCTTTAGGGAATTCGTCCTTGTTCCGAATCGAAATCAAGGGAAAACGTTTGCGGATCGCGCAGGCGCATCGATCGTTCGTTTCTCCCACTGCGCGTGTAGCGAAATTGAAAGCCCACCGCCGCTGCCCGCGTCGGATCAGAACTCCATGTCGAGTTCGTCGATGTCTTCGTGCTCGGCCTTCGCCGCGTCGATCCACTCGGCGACGAACGGATGCGCGAGCACGCGCATGCAGTACTCGGCGACGTCCGGTTCGAGCTTCACGTCGTAGGTCAGGAAGCGCGTGACGACCGGCGCATACATCGCGTCGGCGATGCCGATTTGCGCACCGAACAGCCAGGGGCCGCCGTACTCGGCCAGGCACTCGCGCCAGATCGTCACGATCCGCTCGATGTCGTGCTGCGCACGCGACCAGATCCGGAAGCCGGGGAAATGCCCGCGCAGGTTCATCGGCAGCGCGGATCGCAACGCACTGAAGCCGGAATGCATCTCGCCGCAGATCGACCGGCAATGCGCGCGTGCATGCCGGTCGTCGGGCAGCAGCCGCGCGTGCGGCCGGATCTCGTTCAGGTATTCGGCGATCGCGAGCGTGTCCCACACCGCATTGCCGTCGTGCGTCAGGCACGGCACGAGGATCGACGGCGACAGCAGCAGCAACTCCGCGCGCGACGTGGCGTCGATCGGGACGCTGATCGTCTCGAACGCGAGCCCGCTCAGCTTCGCGAGCAGCCAGCCGCGCATCGACCACGACGAGTAATTGCGGCTGCTGATGGTCAGCGTCGTCCGTGCGTTGGATTCCATGTCGCTCCCCTGCTGAATGTCGTTCGTGCCCCTGCACCGTAAACGGACGCACCGCATGACCGGCCGCACCACGTCTGTGCGGTCCGTTCGCCGAACCGGCGCAACGTCGCACGGCATCGCGGCACGTGTCGCACGCCCGGCCGGCAAGGCAGCGCGTCACCTTCCCCTCCGTCATCACGTCCCGCGCGTGCCGCCGCGCTCCCGAACCGCTGCAACGCGCGTGCCAGCGTCACGCTGGCATACGGCTTGCCTCGTTCCCTGTAATGCGGCGTCACGAGCGACGGTCATGAACCTGCTTGCCTATCCGTTTTATCAATGGTCTGCGGAATGCCTGCGCCCGGCGCGTGCATGGGCCGCCGCCACGCGCGCGACGATGTCGCTGTGGCCGCCGGCGACGTCGACACCGACGGGCCGCATGGTCGACGCGCTGTGCGAGCTGCTCGAATGCTGCGCGTTCTCGCACCGGCGTCCGCCGTTCGGGATCGCGTCGGTCGTCGTCGACGGCGAAACGGTGCCGATCGTCGAGGAAGCGGCGACAACGACGCCGTTCGCGACGCTGCTGCATTTCCGCAAGGCTCGGCCGGTCGCGCGCCAGCCGCGCGTGCTGATCGTCGCGCCGATGTCCGGGCACTTCGCGACGCTGCTGCGCGGCACGGTGCGCACGATGCTGGCCGACCACGACGTGTACATCACCGACTGGCACAACCCGCGCGACATCCCGCTGGCGGCCGGGCGCTTCGGTTTCGACGAGTACGTCATGCACGTCATCGACTTCGTCCGCCACATCGGCCCGGACGCGCACGTGCTGGCGATCTGCCAGCCGACCGTCGCGTCGCTGGCGGCCGTCGCGCTGATGGCGGCCGGCGGCGATCCCGCGCAACCGGCGAGCCTGACGCTGATGGCCGGCCCGATCGACTGCCGCGTGAATCCGACGAAAGTCAACGCGCTCGCGACGAGCCGGCCGATCGAATGGTTCGCGCGCAACCTGATCAGCGTGGTGCCGGCGGGTTTCGTCGGCGCGCAGCGGTGCGTGTATCCGGGCTTCGTGCAGGTCGGCGCGTTCATGTCGATGAACCCGGACCGGCATGCGGCGTCGTTCGCCGATCTGTACTACGAACGCGCGAAAGGCGACCCCGCGAAAGCCGATACGTTGCGGCACTTCTACGACGAATACTTCGCGACGGCCGATCTCACCGCGGAGTTCTATCTGGAAACGGTCGAGAAGGTATTCCAGCAGTACGCGCTCGCGCGCGGCGAGCTGTCGGTGGGCGACACGCTCGTCGAACCGGCGGCGATTCATCGCACCGCGCTGTTGACGATCGAAGGCGAAAAGGACGATATCTGCGCCGTGGGCCAGACGGTGGCGGCACAGGAACTGTGTTCGGGGTTGCCGTCGTACCTGAAGACGCACCATGTACAGACGGGCGTGGGGCACTACGGCGTGTTCAACGGCAGCCGGTGGGAAACGCAGATCTATCCGATCGTGCGGGCGACGATCCACGACAACGAACCGTACGATCGCACCGCGGATGCGCAAGGCGACACGAGCGGCGCGCACTACGTCACGCTGCGCGCGTTGCTCGATGCACGTGCATCCGCGGTCGACTCGGCGGGCCGAAACGCAATCGGATCACGCACACTGAACGCGGTGGCGCCACAGTGAATCGCCCCGCCGGAGCGGCGGGGCGATGTTCGCTGCAGCATTCGGACGGCGCACGAGCGAAACCGTTCGCGCGCCGGGCTCGCTCGTTACGAGCAAGCCTTGCCGTGCGACGCGTGGTAGCCCTTCGCCTTCGCGTCGGCTTCCGACATGTAGCTGCCGTGCTTCGTCTTGCCGTAGTACTTGTCGGTCGAGCAGTGATAGACCTTCGTGCTGTCGTTCGCCCACACCTTGCCCGCGCCGCCGCCCGGCGCCGCAGCCGTCGTGGCCGCGCTCTTCGCCGGTGCTGCGCCCGATGCCGGCGCAGCGGAGGCCGCCGTTGCCGGCGCCGCAGCCGGTGCGCTCGCCGCGGCAGCGGCCGATGCGCCGTACCACGCCTTCACGCCCTTGTGGCCTGCGCATGCGCCCTTCTTCGATGCGCCCGAGTAGAACGAGCCGTCCTTGCACAGCCCGGTCGTGCCGGCCGGCGCGCTGGCCGGAACCTGCGCGAACGCACCGATCGACACACCCATGCCGGCGACCAGCGCGGCGATCAACATCGTTTTTTTCATGGTCCTCTCCTGATTTGCCTGAATGACGAAAGCGTCCGGGGCATTCCCGGGAACAGCGACGGTTACCGCACCCAGCGGCACACGCGATGGTGGTGATGATCGAAATGGCACACGCGGTGCGAATGCGCTTCGGCCAGGGCCGGCGCGAGCACGGCGCAAGCCAGTGCGGTGGCGGTCAGGATCTTCGCGATGCGGTTCATGGTGACACTCTCCCGGATAGGTCAGCCGGTGGTCCGGCCGTACCTCCTTAACGCCGGGCGTCGACACGCCGTGCACCGCACCTGCGTGCAATTGACGATCTTTGACATCGCATCGCCTGTCGACGCTCGAAGCTGACGAACGTCTTTCTTTTCTTTCTGGTTCTTCAGCTTCTCGATCGTTTGGAATTCGAAGGAATGTGTCGAAGCGGAAAGCAGTTTCCGAAGGTCAGCGGGACAGTAAAAACCGCCTGAATGCAGGCGGTCCGTCGAAAACGCACACCCAACCGGAAAGCTACGCACCGACCTCGCCCCACGGCGTCGGCTCCGGCACCGCGCACGGGCCGTCGACGTCGATCGATTTGAAGTCGGCAGGCCCGACGATCTCCAGGTACTCCATGTCCGGCGAGTAATCGAACAGGTAGTGGACGATCCCCGGCGCCTGGTGCACGCAGTCGCCGGCCGCCACCAGCGTTTCCTGTTCGCCGTACATGAAGCGCGCCCAGCCCTTCAGCATGATCACGATATGGAATTCGGCCTCGTGACGGTGCCAGCCGGTGCCCGCCGTCGGTGCATGATTGGCCCTGACGAGTTGCGCGACGACCTTGCCGTTCGTCGCGGCGGCGATGCCGAGATCGCGGTACAGGAAGAAGTCGCGCAAGCCCTCGCCTCGATAGGCGGTGTCCTGCGGCTTCACGTGGGAAAAAGCGGTGGTGGTCGGCGTGCTCATCGCGGTGCTCCTTCATCGAAAGGATGACGCGAGACAAGCATTTAGCGTTCCAGTTTGCGGCGGCACGAAACCGGGCGCGTCACCGCTTGCGCCGCTTGCCGGTCAGCAGCGTCTGCGCGATCACCGCGAGCAGCAGGAACGCACCGCTCGCGAGGTTCTGATAGTACGGGCTCAACGTGCCGACCTGGTTGATCACGTTCTCGATCACGCCGAGCAGCAGCACGCCCGCGAGCGGACCGAACAGCGTGCCGACGCCACCCGTCAGCAGCACGCCGCCGATCACCGCGGCCGCGATCGATTGCAGCTCGTAGCTGTTGCCGGCGCCCGGCAACCCCGAATCGAGCCGCGACGCGAGCAGCGCACCGGCCAGCCCCGCCAGCGCGCCGCTCAACCCGTACGTGACGACCTTGAGCCCTTCGACGTTCACGCCGAGCATGCGCGCCGCCTCCTCGTTGCCGCCGATCGCGAACACGCCCGCGCCGTAGCGCGTGTGATTGAGCACGAACGCGGCGACGAGATACGCGACGAGCACGATCCACACGAGATTGCCGATGCCGAACAGCGAGCCGTTCGCGATCGTCGCGAAGAAGCCGGGGTTCGCGATCAGCATGTCCTGGCTCGCGAGCACGAGCGACAGCCCTTTCAACCCGAGCAGCGCGGCGAGCGTGACGATGAACGGCGCCATCCGCGCGCGTACGATCAGCCAGCCGTTCACGAGCCCGACGATCAGGCCGACGCCAACGGGCGCGGCCAGCGCGGCGCCCCAGCCATACGGCGCCGCATACGCGGCGATCACGGTGCCGAGCCCGACGAGCGAGCCGACCGACAGGTCGAACCCGCCGAGGATGATCACGAAGCTCTGCCCGATCGTGATCAGCGCGACGAACGCGGCGGCCGCGACGATGTCGAGCAGGTTCGGCGCGCTCAGGAAGTGCGGAAACACGCGGCCGGCGATCAGGCACACGAGCACGAGGATCGCGATCGCGCCGCGCGCCTGCACGAGCCGGACGAACTGCGCGCGGCGCGCACGGCCGGCATCGTGCGCGGTGGACGGGGAGATCGGCGCGGTCGACATGTCAGGCTCCCGAGCGTTGCAGGTACAACGCGCCGACGATGAACGCGGCCTTCAGAATCTGCGCATACGTGTAGCTGATGTTGTTCATGATGAAGCTGGCATCGAGCAGTTGCAGCAGCAGCACGCCGAACACGGTGCCGACGATCGACACGCGCCCGCCGGACAGCGGCGTGCCGCCGATCACCGATGCGGCGATCGCATCGAGTTCGAAGTTCACGCCGACATAGTTCGGATCGCCCGCGCCGAGCCGCGCGGTGGCAAAGAGGCCCGCCAGCCCGGCCAATGCACCGCTTGCCGCATAGACGGCCAGCAGCGTGCGCCGCACGGGCACGCCGGCGAGATGCGCGGCATCGCGGCTCGCGCCGACGAGTATCGTGTAGCGCCCGAAGGTCGTGTTGCGCACGACGAAGAACACGATCGCCGCGCACGCGAGCGCGATCAGCATCACGACCGGCAGCCCGAAGCACGTACCGATACCGACGAAATCGAACGCATCGGACGGCGGCAGGCTCACGCGCGAGCCGCCGAGCAACGCCTGCGCCAGCCCGCGCGCGGCGACCAGCAATGCCAGCCCGGAAATCAGCGGATCGATGCCGAGCCGCGCGACGAGCCCGCCGTTGAACAGGCCGGCCGCGAGGCCGATCGCAATCGCCGCCGCGAACGCCGCGCCGGTGCCGTACGGCAAACATAGGGCGATGATCGCGCTGGAGAGCGCCATCACCGAGCCGACCGACAGGTCGATCCCGCGCGTGGCGATCGCGAGGTTCTGCCCGAGCGCGATCAGCACGATCGGCGCGGCCTGGAACAGCAGACTGCGCGCGGCGAGCGGATTCGAGAACCCGGGCGTGACGATCAGGTTGAAGGCGGCGAGCGCGACGAACGCGAGATACACGCTGTGCTCGCGTGCCTGCGCGAACAGCGAGCGGCGCGACGTGCGGCGGGCCTGGTCCGGTTCGCTCATCAGGTTGGCAAGATTCACGCTTTCCTCATCCTCGGGTCGATGTGCGATGCGTTACGTCTGGTTCGCGAGCAACGCGGTCACGTCGTCGGGGCTCGCGCCGCGCGTCGGCAGTTCGCCGCTCGTCGCCCCTTCGTGCAGGATCACGAGCCGGTCGGCCAGCTCGAGCAGCTCTTCCATCTCAGACGACGTCGCGACGACCGCAAGCCCGTCGTCGGCGAGCCGTTTGACGAGATCGTGCACTTCCGCCTTCGCGCCGACGTCGATGCCGCGCGTCGGATCGTCGAGAAGCAGCACCGACGGCTCGGTCGACAGGCAGCGCGCGATCAGCGCCTTCTGCTGGTTGCCGCCGGACAGCGTCGAGATCGGCGCGCCCGCATGCGACGTCTTGATGCCCAGCTCGCGGATGTAGCGCTCGACGAGCGCGTCCTGCTTGCGCATGGAAATGAAGCCGAAGCGGGCGATGCGCGGCAGCACGCACACGACGATGTTCTCGCGCACCGACAGCTTCGAGAAAATCCCTTCCGAACGGCGATCCTCGGACAGGAACGCGAGCCCCGCGCGAATCGCCCGCGCCGGGTCGGCACCGTCGAGCGCACGGCCGCCGACGCGCACCGCGCCGCCGTCCGGCTGCTGCGCGCCGAACACGGCCTTGAACGTCTCGGTGCGGCCCGCGCCGAGCAAACCCGCGAGCCCGACGATCTCCTTCGGCGCGACGCGGAACGACACATCGCGCAGGCGCGTGCCCCAGCGCAGCCCGTCGACGGCGAGCGCCGGCTCGCGCGTCGTATCGGCGGCAGCCGCCTCCGCCTGTTCGCGCGGGCCGTGCGCGCCGACTTCGCGGCCGAGCATCGCCGAAATCAGCGCCATGCGCGGCAGCCGGTCGGGCGTATCGCTGCGCACCACCGCGCCGTCGCGCAGCACGGTGAGCCGGTCGCACATCCGGTAGCACTCGGACAGGCGATGGCTGACCAGCACGATCGCGATGCCGGTTGCGCGCAACTGCTCGACGACGCCGAACAGCACCTCGACTTCCGCGCCGCTCAACGCGGAGGTCGGCTCGTCGAGAATCAGCACGCGCGCGCCGAGCGACACGCCGCGCGCGATCGACACCATCTGCTGCTGGCCGAGCCCGAGCGAGCCGACCTTGTCGGCCGGGTCGACGTCGAGCCCGTAACGCTCGACGATCTCGCGAGTGCGCACGCGCATCTCGCGGCGGTCGATCCACGGGCCGAAGCGGCGCGGCTCGTGGCCGAGGAAGATGTTCTCGGCCACGCTGCGCTCGGGAATCAGGTTGATTTCCTGGTAGACCGCGCAGATGCCCGCGCGCTGCGCGGCACGCGGGCTGTCGAACGACACGGGCACGCCATCGACACGGATCTCGCCCGCATCGGGCTGGTGAAAGCCGGTGAGGATCTTGATCAGCGTCGATTTGCCGGCGCCGTTCTCGCCCATCAGCCCGTGCACCTCGCCTGCGCGCAGCGACAGCGACACGCCGGTCAGCGCGCGCACGACGCCGAACGTCTTGCCGACGCCGCGCGTCTCGAGCACGACGGGTTTGCCGTCGGCGCCGGTGCCGGCGTCGGGTCCGGCGGGAAGCGTTGCGTCCATCGCGCGCCTCGCGTTCGCGGTTGAGCGGTTGAGCCGTTGCCGATCGTTTGCCGGCCGATCAGTAGACGAGGTTCGCTTCGAGCGAATGCTTCGCGTTCGCCTTGTCGTACAGCGCGTCCTCCATGATCTGCTTCTGCGCGACCGGCTTGCCGGCGAACCATGCTTCGAGCGACTTGAATGCGAGCGGCCCGAAGCGCGGATTCGTCTCGACGCTCGCGGCGGCCGAGCCGTTCGCGATCGCGGTGACGAAATCCTTGGTGCCGTCGATCGACACGACCGTCACGCCGCGCTGCTTGCCGGCCTGCCGCAACGCGGTCATCGCGCCGAGCGCCATCGTGTCGGCCTGCGCGTAGACGGCGTTCACGTCCGGATGCGCGAGGAGCACCTGCTCCATCACCTTCTGCGCTTCGGTGGCCGACCAGTTCGCGGTCTGCGACGCGACGATCTTCATGTTCGGGAATTTCTTCAGGCCGTCGGCGAAGCCGTCGGTGCGCTGGCTCTCGACGGTATTGCCGTAGCCGCCCTGGATCTCGGCGATCGTGGCCTTGCCGCCCGTCGCATCGGCGAGCGCCTGCGCGGCGCGCTGCCCTTGCCGGAAGAAGTCGGAACCGAGGAACGTGATGAAATCCTGGCACGGCGTGCCGGCCGTCTGGCGGTCGATCGTCACGACCGGGATGCCCTTCGCGCGCGCCTGCGCGAGCGCGGGCTGCAGGCCGGTCGAATCGTTCGGCGCGACGATCAGCGCCTGCGCGCCCTGGTTGATCATGCTTTCGATATCGGCGACCTGCTTCGCCTGGTTCGCGTTCGCATTCGTATACAGCAGCCGCTTGACGCCCGCCGCCTTCGCAGCGGCGCGCACCGACGCGGTTTCGGTCGCCCGGAACGGGTTCTGTTCGTTCTCCGATTGCGAGAAGCCGACCACGAGATCGGTCAGCTTCACGCTGCCCGGCTTCGGATTCGTGCAGGTCTGCGCGGAGCTGGCGCCGACCTTCTGCGCATTGTCCTGCGCATGCGCGATCGCGACGCATCCGAGCGTCACCCCCATCGTCACCACGATACGTTGCAGCTTTGCACGGCTCGGCATCATCGTCTCCAAGTGTTGTGATGTCGTGATCGGCCCGCGCCCCGTGGCACACCTGCGGCAGCGGCATCACGAATTAATATTATTACTCGATATTATCGCCTGCCCGACTCGGGATAATCCCGTACCGCCGAACCCGTCAGGCGGGGCCCGGGGTCCACCGCAACGTCGCCTGCAGCGACTCGCCCGGCGCCAGCACGCAGCCGCCGACGAGCGACGCGGGTTCCGCCGCATTGAAGCTGTCCGTCGTGTTCGTGACGGGCTCGACGCACAGCGCGTCGGCGCCCGACGGGGCGTACACGACAAGCTGATCGAACGGTCGCTCGGCCTGCAGCACGATCTGCCGGCCGCGCTCCGGCCAGATCACCGCGGCCTCGCGGCGCCAGCCGACGAAATTGTTGTCGAGCTCGAATGCATCGACCGGCATCCCGTTGCACAGCGCGGCGACGGCCGGATGATCGCCGACGTGGGTGGGCAGCACGTCCGCGTCGGCGTGCCACATCGCGTCGACGTGCGCCTTCACGACGGTGTGCGGCGTGCGCAGGTAATACGGGTGATGGCCCATGCCGAACGGCATCGGCTGCGCGCCGAGGTTGCGCGCGGACAGCGTGATCGACAGCACGGGGCCGTCCAGCCGGATCGACTGGCGCGCCTCGTAATGGAACGGCCAGTCGCCTGCGCGGCCCGCGTCGGGGCGGTGTTCGAAGCGCAGGTCGACCTGCGTGTCGTCGCGCCGCTCGACCTGCCACGGACGCAGCCAGCCGTGCCCGTGCAGCGCATGGCGATACGCGTCGTCCGGGCCGGACAGGTCGATCGTACGGCCGCCGAATTCGAACTTCGCGTCGCGGATGCGGTTGCAGTAAGGAAACAGCGGAAAGCTCGCGAAGCGCAGCGGATCGCCGCTCGCGAGCGCCGCGTCGGTGGTCGGGCGGAACCAGTGCTGCGGGCCGTCCGGCGCTTCGTCGTAGTACGCGGCGATCGATCCGCCGGCCTGCGGCGCGACGCGTACGCGGGTCGACCCGCTGGCGAGTTCGATCAGGTCGGTGTGGCGGGGCATTCCCATCGGCATCGATCATCCCGGGATGAAGCTGACGATCCCGCCGGCCGGCGTGCAGCATTCGGCCGCGGGCATGTGCGGCCAAGGATGGCATGGCGCCGCCCGCGTGGTCAATAATATTTGTTGATATTATTATCCGGACATCCACGCATCCGGCGCAGCCCGCGTAAAGCTTGATTGCCGGCCCGAATGGCCGATGTTACCGTCGTGTCGAATTGATCCGACCCGCTGTTCCTCAACGATTTCATTTGCCCATCCTGCCGAGGCCGGACCGCGCTCCTACCGTGAAACGCTCTACTCAACGTCGCCCCACGATGACCGACATCGCCAAGCTTGCCGGCGTGTCGCAATCCACCGTCTCCCTCGTGCTGAACAACGCGGCGGGCACGAAATTCTCGGACGCCACGCGCGAAAAAGTGCTGAAGATCGCGCACGAACTCGGCTACCGCTTCCTGCCGCGCGAAGTGACGATGACGCACAGCGGCGAGCGCGACCTGATCGTCTATCTCGCCGACGAAATCTCGACGAGCCCGCACCCGGTCGTCAACATCGACGGCGCGCGCGACGCGGCCTACGCGAACGGCAAGCTGCTCGCCGTGTACTCGACCCACGGCAACGTCGACATCGAGCGCCAGGTGCTCGAATCGGTGCTCGCGATGCCGAACCTGCTGGGCGTCGTCTACGCGACCGTCTACACGCGCAAGGTCGCGCCGCCGGCCGAACTGCTGCGCGTGCCTGCCGTTCTGCTCAACTGTTACACGACCGACAGCGGGCTGTCGTCGATCGTGCCGGCCGAAGTCGCGGGCGGCCATGCGGCGACCGAATACCTGCTGCGCGCGGGCCACCGGCGCATCGGCTACGTCAACGGCGAACCGTGGCAGGACGCCGCGAAGGATCGCCTGAAAGGCTATCGCACCGCGCTCGCCACGGCCGACATCCCGTTCGCGCCGGAACTCGTGCGCGACGGCGACTGGGGCTCCGACACCGGCTTCGAGCAAACGCTGTCGTTGCTGCGCGAGCCGCACCCGCCCACCGCGATCTTCTGCGCGAACGACCTGATGGCGATCGGCGCGATCGAGGCCGTCAAGCATCTCGGGATGCGCGTGCCCGACGACATTTCGGTGCTCGGCTACGACGACCAGGAAATCGCACGGCACACGCACCCGCCGCTGTCGACGATCGTCTTGCCGAACTACGAACTGGGCCGCTGGGCGGTCGAGATCCTACTGCAGGAAGAACAGAACCGTGCGGTCGGGATGCCCGTGCGCCGCCGCGCGATCAAGCTGGACGGGCCGCTGGTCGAGCGCGGGTCGGTGCGGACCGTCGAGACGGCCGCGCAATCGGCGAGCGCGTAAGCGCGTCCCAGCTTCCTTCCGGACACCGCACGACGCGGTGCGGCGCATTCGCCGCCCGCGCGTGTTCGCGCGGCCGTCGCCCCCTTCTGCTTGCCCTCGTTGCCATACATTCGAGGGTAAACACCATCACTAAATTATTAGTAATATTTTCCCGGCATTTCTATACTTGCACCGGCATCGGGCAGAACCCCGAGCCACGACACAGCAACACGACGAGACGGTGACCGGAAGCGACTGCGCGCGAACCCGCCGCGCAGCCCGCTCCGTGCCGTCCGCACATCACACGCACACCGTGCCGCGACGCTCGCCGTCCGGGCACCGCTTCATCCGCATCGAGTCACCAGTCGTCCGCTTCTCCCCATTGATCCGGAGTCCAGAATGACTATCACGTCTCGTCTCAAGCCCGCCGCGCTCGCGGTCGTCGTATTGCTCGCCTCGTGCGGCGGCGATGATTCGTCCGCCCCGTCGGCATCGGCGCTCGCCGCGCGTGCGTCCGTCGATGCCGCAGCCAGCGACAGTGGCGCCACGGCCAACGCCGCCGCATCCGGCGATTTCATGAACACGGGCCACGGCGGCCCGTCGCATTTCCCGAACCAGCTCGTCACGCTCGGCCTGCCGGGGCCCACGCCCGCGCTGCGCGTGTCGTCGCGCGGCGTGCCGCCGTATGCGCCGCCGGCGCCGCCCGTCGCGACCGACACGCAAACGCTCACGCTCGCCGATTTCGATACGTACGGGCCGGCCTGGACGAGCGGCGGCACGAACACGATCCGGATCGACGGCACGAGCACGGACGGCGCGAAGCTCGTCACCAACGCGCAGCATCCGGCGTACGGCCACGCGTCGTACGAAGCGGACGTGACGATCGGCGCGCCGGCGCCGGGCGCGAATACCGCCAATGCGGGCTTCATCGTGCACGTGACGAACCCGTCGGTCGGCACCGATGCACTGACGGGCTACTACATCGGGCTCGACGCGGTGCGCCACGTGGTGCAGGTCGGCCGCGAGCAGAACAACTGGACCGATTTCATCGACTACCCGGCGCCCGCGGTCGTGCCGGGCAGCACGCACCACCTGAAGGTCGTCACGCGCAACAACGCGATCGACGTGTTCGTCGACGGCACGCAGGTGATCAGCATCAACGACGCGACGAGCGGCCTGACGACCGTGCTGCGCGCGGGCGCGTTCGGGCTGCGCCGCTTCGGCGCGAGCGTCGCGTTCAGCAACGTGACCGTGAGCCGCTATCCGGACGTCGCGCCGAAAACGTACGATTTCTCGCGCGTGGTGGGTGCCGTGTACAACCCGTGGAATGCCGTCAACGCGATCGATTTCTGGCAGAACTACGATCCGGCGATCGTCGATCGCGAGCTCGACTACGCGCAGACCTACGGGATGAACACGATCACCGTGTACCTGCACTACCTGAACTGGGTCAACGACCGCGACGCGTTCCTCGCGAAATTCGACAGCCTGCTCGAGATCGCCGCGCGCCACGGGCTGAAGGTCGCGCCAATCTTCTACGACGATTGCTGGCACGTCGATCCCGCGTACGGCCCGCAGCCCGCGCCGATCTTCGGCGTGCACAACAGCCGCTGGGTGCAGTCGCCCGGGCAGTCGGTCGAGCAGCAGTATCTGCAGCCGATCGCGGCGGGCGCGTCGACCACGTACAAGCAGGACCTGCAGCACTACATCGCCGATTTCGTGTCCGCGCATCGCAACGACCCGCGCATCCTGTACTGGGAACCGATGAACGAGCCCGGCTGCAGCGGCAACGGCGCGCTGCAGCCGACGCGCGCGTGGATGATGAACGACGCGCGCATCGCGATCCTGAACGCGGGCGCGACGCAGCCGATCAATTCGCCGAACGTGCAGGAGCCGGAAGGCGATTACTTCTCCGACTTCCATGCGTTCCACCCGTACGCGATCAATGCGACGACACCCGACTACTCGCTGCCGCCGAGCCTGCTCGACAGCCTGAACTCGGAAACGCTGCAGCGCGGCTGGCCGGGCGGCCAGGCGGGCCAGACGATGGCCGGCATCGCGTCCACCTACGGCGGCAAGACGGGCTTCCTGGTATGGGAACTGATGATCGGCCGCACGAACACCCGTTTCCACTGGGGGCAGACGGCGTCCGCGCCCGCCACCGTCGAGCCGGCGACGCCGTTCCAGGGCACGCTCTACCCCGACGGCCACCCGTGGAGCACGGCCGAGGTGCAGGCGCTCGCCAGCGCGTTCAGCTCGCGGCTGCGCGTGCTGAACGCGACGTACTACAACGACACGACCTTCACCACGCCGGTGTTCTCGTCGATCACGCCGCTGGTCGATTTCGACCTGAACACCGAACGCGGCACCGACTCGCCTGACGCGTCGAAGGGGATGAATGCGACGAACTATGCGATCCGCTGGACCGGTGCGCTCGACATTCCGAAGGCTGACAACTACACGTTCAGCGTGACGAGCGACAACGTCGCGCGCGTGTGGATCGACGGCCGCCAGGTGATCGACAAGGAGCAGCCGGGGCTCGCGACCGCGAAGGGCCGCATCCACCTGTCGCCAAAGCGGAACGTGCCGATCCGCGTCGAGTACGTGCACGCGAGCGGGCCGGCCAGCATGCATCTGCAATGGTCGAGCCCGAGTGCGGGCCGCGACAATCTCGTGCGTGTCGCGCAGCGTCCGTTGACGGACGCGCTCGCGCAATAGCAGGCATGACTCGCATCGCCCGTGACGCCTTCGCGGCTTCACGGGCGATGCACTGCAACCCGCGGACGGGCTTACTTCAGCCGCCCCGACAGAAACTGCCCAAGCCGCTCGCTCTTCGGATTGACGAGGATCTGCTGGGGATCGCCCTCTTCCTCGATCTTCCCCTGATGCAGGAAGATCACATGATTCGACACGTTGCGCGCGAACCCCATCTCGTGCGTGACGACGACCATCGTGCGGCCTTCCTCGGCGAGCTTCTGCATCACCTTCAGCACTTCGCCCACGAGTTCCGGATCGAGGGCCGACGTCGGCTCGTCGAACAGCATCACTTCCGGCTCCATCGCGAGTGCGCGCGCAATCGCGACACGCTGCTGCTGGCCGCCCGACAGGTGCGACGGATACATGCCTTCGACGCGCGGCGCGAGGCCGACCTTCTCCAGATACTTGCGCGCCCGCGCGATCGCCTCGTCACGGCCGACGCCGAGCACAGCCATCGGCGCTTCGATCACGTTCTCGAGCACCGTCATGTGCGCCCACAGGTTGAAGTGCTGGAACACCATCGCGAGCTTCGTGCGCATCCGCTGCAGTTGCTTCTGGTCGGCCACGCGCAACGAGCCGTTGCGATCGCGCGTGGTCTGGATCGGCTCGCTGCCGATCGTGATCTGCCCCGAGCACGGCTGCTCGAGGAAGTTGATGCAGCGCAGGAACGTGCTCTTGCCGGAGCCGCTCGAGCCGATGATGCTGATCACGTCGCCGGCCTTCGCCTTCATCGACACGCCCTTCAACACCTCGTTGTCGCCGAACTTCTTGTGCAGGTTGTCAACGGTAAGCTTGTACATGCTGGGTCCTTCGTTGCGGATCTTGTGAATGCGTCAATGGCTGCGCGGCGCGAGGTACGCGAGCCAGCGCGTCTCGAGCTTGCGGAACGCCCAGATGAGCGCGAACACGACGACGGCGTACAGCACGGCCGCGATGCCGTAGGCCTGGAACGACATGTAGGTAGCCGAATTGACGTCGCGCGTGACCTTCAGGATGTCGGGCACGGTCGCGGTAAACGCGAGCGTCGTCGCGTGCAGCATCAGGATCACTTCGTTGCTGTAGCTCGGCAGCGAGCGGCGCAGCGCGGAAGGCAGGATGATCCGCGTATACAGCTTGAAGCGCGACATCCCGTAGGCCATCCCGGCCTCGATCTCGCCGGCCGACGTCGCCTTGATCGCGCCCGCGAAGATCTCCGTCGCATATGCGCATTCGTTCAGCACGAACGCGAGCAGCGTGCAGTTCATCGCATTGCGGAAGAACGTGTCGAGCAGCACGTGGTTGTGCACCACCTGCAGGCTGTAGATGCCCGTGTAGCACATCAGCAGCTGCACGTAGAGCGGCGTGCCGCGGAACACGTACGTATAGAGCCATACGGGCCCCGAGATCCAGCGGTTCGACGACGCCCGCGCGATCGCGAGCGGCACGGCGAGCGCGAAACCGAACGCGATCGACACGACCAGCAGCCACAGCGTGATCGCGAGGCCGCTGAAGCGGTAGCCGTCGGAATAGAGATAGCTTTGCCAGTACTGGCCAACGAGTTCGATCACAGTGCGAGCCTCCGGACGCCGACGGAATAACGCTTCTCGAGGTGATGCAGCACGACGTTGGACACCGTCGTGATCGCGAGGTAGATCGCACCCGCGGCCAGCGTGAAGAAGAAGAAATCGAGCGTGCTCTTGCCGGCGTCCTGCGACGCCTTCACGACGTCGGCGAGGCCGATGATCGACACGAGCGCGGTGGCCTTCACGAGCACCTGCCAGTTGTTGCCGATGCCCGGCAGCGCGAAGCGCATCATCTGCGGGAACAGGATCCGGTAAAACACGCGCCAGCCGCTCATCCCGTACGCGAAGCCGGCTTCGAGCTGGCCGCGCGGCACCGCGAGGAACGCGCCGCGGAACGTCTCGGTGAAGTACGCGCCGTAGATGAAGCCGAGCGTCACGACGCCGGCCACGAACGGATCGATGTCGATCTGGTCCCAGCCGAGCAGGTCGGTCGCGTCGTTCAGCAGGATCTGGATCCCGTAGAACAGCAGCAGCATCAGCACGAGATCGGGCACCGCGCGGATCAGCGTCGTATAGAACGTGCCGACCGCCTTGAGCCCGCGGTTGGCCGACAGTTTCGCGGCCGCGCCCGCGAGGCCCAGTATCAGCGACGCGGCGAGCGACAGCACCGCGAGCTTCACGGTCTCGACCGTGCCGGCCCACAGCAGCGGGCCAAATCCTTGGAAGATCATATGAGGGATCCAGAACGATGTGGCTGGATTGTCGATAGCCATTAACCGTGCATCAAACGAGTTCTGCGCACGACGTGATGCGGTCTGCTCATCAAGCCGGATGCCTGCCGCGAAGGGTGGGGCATCCGGCAACGCAGGCGACGCGCCGCATGCGACGCGCGCCGCATGGGCGGTCAGCCGCCGTAGACGTCGAACGCGAAGTACTTCTTCTCGAGCTTCTTGTACGTGCCGTCCTTGATGATGTCGGCGATCGCGCGATCGATCTTCGCCTTCAGGTCGGCGTCGTCCTTGCGCAGGCCGATGCCCGCGCCGTTGCCGAGCGTCTTCGGATCGTCGAGATCCTTGCCGGCGAAATCGAAGTTCGCGCCGCGCGGCGTCTTCAGGAAGCCGATG
This sequence comes from Burkholderia sp. MSMB1459WGS, assembly GCF_001534535.1. Taxonomy (NCBI): domain Bacteria; kingdom Pseudomonadati; phylum Pseudomonadota; class Betaproteobacteria; order Burkholderiales; family Burkholderiaceae; genus Burkholderia; species Burkholderia sp. MSMB1459WGS. The sequence continues at coordinate 63,305 of NZ_LPMU01000044.1, read as the reverse complement.
TCGGCCTGCACCGCGTCCTGCAGCGCTGCGTCGAGGCGGCCCGACATCAGGTCCTGGTACACGCCGTCCTGGTTCTGGTAAGGCACGACCTGCACGCCCTTCGGCGCCCAGTACGCCTTCGCGTAGGTCTCCTGGATCGTGCCCTGCTCGACGCCGACCGACTTGCCCTTCAGCAATTCGGCCGTCGGCTGCAGGCCTGCGCCCTTCTTCGCGACGAGGCGCGTCGGCGTGTTGAACAGCTTGTCGGAGAACGCGATCTGCTCGGCGCGCGCCGGCGTCATCGACATCGACGACAACACGCCGTCGAACTTCTTCGCCTTCAGCGCCGGAATCATCCCGTCGAAGTCGTTCTCGATCCACACGCATTTCGCCTTCAGCCGGGCGCAGATCTCGTTGCCGAGATCGACGTCGAAGCCGACGACCTTGCCGCTTGCGTCCTTCGATTCGAACGGCGGATAGCTGGCGTCGACGCCGAAGCGGATCGTCGACCAATCCTTGGCGTGGGCACCGACCGCGAGGCAGGCGAGGGCAATACTGAGCGCGAGTTTCTTCATGGCGTTCCTGTCAGAGGCGAACTGGGGCGGATTCCGGCCGGCTGGCCGCCGTGAACCCTTGCAACCGGCAATCGCCTGTTTCGGCGACGTTCCAAGTTGTACATACAACTTTGCCTTTTCACGGATGAGGCCGGCAATCCGTGTTTATCTCTAATTGTCGGCGGATTAGGATCTCCGGCATGATTTTCCTTAATTTTCAATTAATTATTGATTACACCCGGCTGAAAGGCGGCTTTCCCGCGGCGTACGGAGGCGGCAGGACGGTGTGTGTCGGTTGTCTAGACTTCACCATCCGAACCGACATTTCCCCACCGACCGGTTGCCGCCCTGGCCGGCGTCCGCCGCCGCCGCACGTGACACGCGTCACGCACTCCCCGCTTCCGTCGATTCGAATACGCGTTGCCGCACGGACACGCGCGACGGATCGCGTGGCAGCAAGGCAGCGGCCTCTGTCGAATACGGTCTTCGGGCTGAGCAGCGGCAATGAGGATCTTGGTGGCGGTCTGCATGCGCAGTTTCGCGTCGAAAGCGGCTTCAACCTGAAAAATGTAACGCAGTCCTATCGAAACACGATGTTCGGCCGCCGCGCGCATGCCGGCGATCGGCATCCGGCATCGGCTCCGACCGCAAGCAGCCCGCCGCAGGCCGGCCGCCCTGTGCAATCCCGCATGGACGCGCGCCGGCCGAACGGGGATCATTCGGGGCATCCGGGCCAGCGCGTCCGCGAAACCGGTACACTCGGCGCCGGGCGCGCGCCGGATCGGCATCCGGCGGCGGCCCGCTGCCGACTCTGAAATCGCGATCCCATGACCACACCGATCTATCAGGAAATCAAGGACTTCATCCTCGCGCGCATTCATGCCGGCGAATGGGCCGAAGGCGACCAGGTGCCGTCGGAGAACGAGCTCGCGCGCGAATTCAACGTCGCGCGCATGACCGTCAACCGCGCGCTGCGCGAGCTGACGGCCGAACAGGTGCTCACGCGCACGCGCGGCTCCGGCACCTATGTCGCGTCGCCGAAATACGAATCGACGCTCGTCGCGATCCGCAGCATCTCCGACGAAGTCGCCGCGCGCGGCCACGGCTATCGCGCGCAGGTGCTGCAGGTCGGCGCGGCCGTCGCCGATGCGAAACTCGCCGACGAGCTGCAGCTCGACACCGGCAGCCCGATCTTCCATTCGCGCGTGCTGCATTTCGAGAACGACACGCCCGTGCAGCTCGAGGAACGTTGGGTCAATCCGGCCTGCGCGCCCGAATACGCGCTGCAGGACTTCACGACCACGACGCCGAACCAGTACCTGACGCGCGTCGCGCCGCTGCAGCGTGTCGAATACCGGATCGAGGCCGCGATGCCCGACGCCGAAACGCGCCGCCATCTGACGATGGACGATCGCGAGCCGTGCCTGCTGCTGCATCGGCGCACGTGGTCGCAGGGGATGGTCGCGTCGGTCGCGAATCTGTGGCATCCGGGCAGCCGCTACCGGTTCACCGGGCATTTCTGATGCCAGTGCGCGCGCTCACGTCGCGCGCGGTTGCCCCCAGCGTTCGATCGCACTGACGGCCCGCTTCAACCCGTCCTCTTGCGCGAGGCGCGCACCGAGTTGCGTCGCACGCGTCTTCGTCTCGCCCCGTTCGGCAAATGCGATCGCGCGCGCCAGCGCGGCGGCGTCCACGCGCCGCCCCGCGACCGGCGCAGCCGCGACACCGAGCCGTTGCAGCCGGTTCGCCCAGAAAAACTGATCGCCCGCGAACGGCACGACCACCGACGGAATGCCGGCGCGCGCGGCCGAGTGCGTGGTGCCCGACCCGCCGTGATGAATCGCCATCGCGACGCGCGGGAACAGCCAGTCGTGCGGCGTGTCGCCGATCACGCGAACATGCGCCGGCAGCAGCGCTGCATCGATGCCGCTCCAGCCCGGGTAGAACAGCGCGCGTCGGCCGGCCAGCGCCTGCGTGAGCGCCGCGGCCATCGCCGCACGATCGAAGCCGGCCATGCTGCCGAACCCGACGTACACAGGCGGTTCGCCCGCGTCGAGAAACGCCGACAGTTCCGGCGGCGGCGACCACGCACGCGCATCGATCCGCCACTGGCCGCATGCATGCACGTTCGCCGGCCAGTCCGCCGGGCCGGACAGCAGCGCCGGCGATACGCCATACAGCATCGGATGATCGGTCCACACGTGCTTGCGCGGCGCCAATCCGCATACGCTGGCGCGCGCGGCATTGGTCGACTTCCTGAACGCGTGCCACAGCAACGCATTCACGAGCCGATGGCTCGCGCGATTCAGCCAGCGCGGCAGCTTCCCCGGCGGCAGGAACGGCGACGCGAATTCGGCGGTTGGCGTAATCGGGATCATGCCCGCGCCGATCGCCGGTATGCGGCGATACTCGGCGACCGACAACCCGACGAACGACGCGAGCCCCGACACGAGGAGCGCGTCGCACCCGGCCGACGCGTCCGCGACTTCGCGCATCCACGCGGCCGTGTTCGCATTCGCGATCGCGGCGAGCGCCTTCGACGTATCGTTGAAGCCGCCGCGTCCGCGCACCGCATCGGCCAGCGCGCCGTCCGGCGCAATCGCGCGACGGATATCGCCGGACAGCGGCGCCGACGGCACGCCGAGCGCGGCGGCCGAGCCGAGCGTCGCCGCATCGGCCAGCAGCCGGACGTCATGACCGGCATCCAGCAGCGCGCGGCCCAGCGCCGCGAGCGGACGCGTGTCGCCTTCGGTGCCGTAGGTGGCGATGACGAGTTTCATGCGGAAGCTCCTCGTGCGCGACGGAAAAGGTTGGATTCAAAAAAATGCACGTCGTATACTAATGCAATCCGCACACTTTCAGTCAATCCCCTGCCATGACGATTCCGACCGACGATCCGGGCCGCCGCGCACGCAAACGCATCCAGATGCTCGCGCATCTCGCCGCGACCGGCGCGCGCCTGTTCGATGCGCACGGCTACGACGCCGTCACGATGGAGCAGATCGCCGCGCAGGCCGATGTCGCGAAGCGCACGCTGTACAACCACTTTCCGACGAAGGAAGCCGTGCTCGCGCACTGGCTCGAAGGCGAACTCGCGCGCGATCTCGCGCATCTGCAGCACGACGTCGCGCGGCGCAAGACCTTCGCGTCGCGCATCGGCTGCGTGCTCGACGCGTCGGCCGAATGGTGCGAGGGACATCCGGCGTACCTGCTCGCATACCTTCGGCACCGCTTCCTGAGCATCGGCGCAGCCGAACCGGAGCGTGCGGGAGAGAACGGCAGCGATATCGCATCGGTGTGGCAGCAACTGATCGTCGCCGGGCAGCAGGCCGGCGAACTGAACCGCACGCTGCGGGCCGATCAGCTCGCAACCTGGTTCCATCATCTGTATCTCGCCGCTATGCTGCGCTGGCTGACCGTGCCGGGGCTGTCGCTGAAACGGGAGTTTCAGTCGGTCGCGAAGCTGTTCATCGAAGGCGCGGAAGCGAAAAGCTGACGCATCGCGTTCACGCCACGCATTCGGGAACGGTATCGGGCATGGCGGCGGCCAGATGGATCGCATGCCGCACCGCCGGACGACACGCCGTATCGTGCGAATGTGTGCCCCCGTATCGGCATTTTTACGACGCTCGCACGCATCGCATGCGAAATTTCCCGCGCGGCAGTATGCTGATGCCGTACGGCTGCGCACTGTGCATCGGGCAAACCCGACGTATGCATGCGATCGCGCCGCCGTCGCGACCGCAATCATGCGTTGCAAGGAGGGTTGTGATGGCTACCACGCATCAGCACTTCCACCTCGAACTACGGCACGCCACCGCGCCGACCTACATCGTCAGTTACCTGTTCCCTGCGTTGCTGTTCGTCTACGAACTGCTGCGCGTCGGCCAGTGGATCCGCGATCACGGGATGCAATTCGTCGCGTTCAAGCAGATGGGCTACGAGTATCTGCTGATGCTGCTGTTCGTCGGGCTGCAGATCGTCGTCGAGGCGATCTTCCTGCTCGGCGCCGCGATGCGCAAGGATCATCGCGATTTCGAGCACCGCTTGCCGAACGTGATCCTCGGCATCGGCTGCTCGATCGCGCTGCTGGCGATCGATCTCGCGATCCAGCTTTCGTTCTGACGGCCGGCGGGCGCACACCCGCCGGGAATGGCGAGCGCGCTCAGGCGGGTGCGTCGCGCAGGAACGTCGCGACGGCGGCCAGCACGTCGTCGGTTCGCTCGCGGTGCGGCATGTGTCCGCAGCGGGCGAGCAACAGGAACGACGACGGCCCGGCGACGCGCGCGGCGATCCGCTTCGGATGCACGTCGGACCCGTATTCGTCGTCTTCGCCGTGAATCGCGAGCGTCGCGCACTGCACGCGTGGCAAGTCGTCGTCGAGCGTCCAGTCGCGGAACGCCGGCGACAGCCACGTGTCGACCCACGCGCGCAGCACCCATTCGGCCTTGTCGCCGTGATAGCGCGCGAGCCGGTCGAGCTGCCCCGGCTCGTCGAACTGCCGCCCCGCGTCGCGAATGCCGGCCAGCGTGCGATCCTCGACGAATGCCTGCGCAGCGACCGTCACGAGCGCGCGGCAACGCGCCGGATACGCGGCCGCACAACCGACCGCCATCCCGCCGCCGACGCTGTGGCCGAATGCGACGAACGCATCGACGCCGAACCGTTCCAGTACCGCAGCGAATGCACGGTCGGCCTCGTCGCGCACGAACGCCGTACCGAGCTTGCCCGGATGGCGATCCGAACGGCCGAAACCGAGGCGGTCGTAGGCGATCACGTCGCGCTGCGTGACGCGCGCGAGCTGGGCGGGAAAGTCGCGCCACAGGTCGACGCAGCCGAGCGAATCGTGCAGCAGCACGATCGGCGCAGCCGTGTGCCGCGCCGGACCCGGACCCGGACCCGGACCCGCGCGCCAGCGTTTCGCAAAGAGCCGCCCTTGTGGCGTCTCGACGGTTGTCTCCTCGGTCACGATATCGGTCATGTGTCGGTCGTCTGCATGAAAGCGGCCGCGCGTCGGCGGCCGCATCGAATCCGGCCATGGTGGCCTGCCGGCGCGCACCGCGTCAAGCAAGCCCCTGCCACCCACGCGCTCATTCGGGCTGCGGCGGCAGATACTCCATCTGCGCTTCGTCGTACAACCGGTAGATCAGTGCCTGCATCGCGCGGATGTCCTCGGATTCATCGAGCGCGCGCATGCTCATGATGATCGGCGACACGAGGTTCGGATCGTCGAGCGGCTTGTAGCTGATGTCGTCGCGCTTCAGCCCGTACACGCTATGCGGCACGACCGACACGCCCTCGCCCATCGCGACGAGGCCGAGCGCGATCTGTAATTCGCGCGTTTCGTAAATCCTGCGCGGTTGCAGCGCGCGATCGTGGAAGGCCGCGAGCACCTGGTCCGCATAGCTCGGACGCGGCGCCTTCGGAAAGATGATCAGCGTGTCGTTCACGAGATCGTGCAACGACAGCACGGGTTTCGCGCTGTCGAGCACGTGGCCGACCGGCAGCGCGACGATCATCCGTTCCTCGCGCAGCACGACGCGCCGCACGCTCGGATCCTCGTGGCGGATGCGCCCGAACCCGACGTCGATGCGCCCTTCCTTCAGCGCCTTGATCTGGTCCATCGTCGACATCTCGTGCAGGCTCAGCTCGACGGCCGGATATTCGCTGCGAAAACGCCGGATGATCTTCGGCAGCATCCCGTACAGCGTCGAGCCGACGAAGCCGACCGACATGCTGCGCTCGATCTTGCCGACCCGCTTCGTCATCGATTCGAGTTCGGTGGTCTGCGCGAGCAGTTGCACCGCGTGCGAATAGAAGAAGCGCCCCGCGTCGGTCAGCTTCAGCGGCCGCGCGTTGCGCTCGAACAGCAGCACGCCGAGCGCTTCCTCGAGTTGCTGGATCTGCCGGCTCAGCGGCGGTTGCGCGATATGCAGCCGTTCCGCCGCCCGCGTGAAATTCCGCTCTTCGGCCACCGCGACGAAGTAGCGGAGGTGTCTCAACTCCATGTTCGATGCCTCCCGGCGAGCGATCCGGCGCCCAACCCCGGCCGGATGATGTCGCCACGATACCGCAGGCAGGGCCGATCGCCACGCGCGCCGCCCAAAGCAAAACGGGAAGCCTGCGCGCTTCCCGTCGTTTCATCGCCGCCTTGCGGCGGCGGCGCGACCGCGCATCACACCTCGGTCGCGTACAGCGCGTCGCGCTGCTCGTGGCTCAGCGAGTCGAGCGGCACGTCGGGCAATCGATAGCAGATCATCGTGCCGTACAGCTCGGCCAAGCAGTTGCTGCCGGCGTCGAGCGCGTAGCCGTCCTCGCCGTCCGGCGCCGGCGGGTACACTTCGCGCCACGCGTTGATCGCGGCTTCGATTCGCACGATGGAAACGGGTCCGGCCTTCCGCTCGGCGGGTGATGCACTCATGAATTCCTCTGGGTTGCGCGCTCCGCGGGCCGTGCCGGCCCGGATGGAGCGATGAAAACGCCGGGGCGCTCGCCGGCCGCCGCGCCGCGCGCGCCGGATGCCGATCCGCGCCGCGCCTGTCGCGCCGGCCGGGCCGCGGCCCGGTAGGGTCGGGCAATATAACCGGCTTTGACCCCGTGCAGGCAAAAGCCGAGCAAAAAAAACGGGAAGCGCGCGGCTTCCCGTTTCGTCGTCCGTCGCACGGCCGCTGCCGCGCCGGTGCGTCAGCCCGCGGTTTCGCGGTTCGCCACCGGCTGCCGCTGCGCGCCGCGATTCGCGGCGACCCACGGCGCGATCTCCATGTCCTCGTAGCGCACGAACCGGCTCTTCTTCAGGAACCGGTAGCCGAGCCACACGACGACGAACAGCGGAATGCCGACGTAGGTCGCGGCTACACCGGCCCAGTCGATCCGGTTCGCGAGAAACGCCTGGTAATCCTGGCCGAGCGCGATCACGAGGCACAGCACGAACGCGAACAGCGGGCCGAACGGAAACCACTTCGACTGGTACGGCAACTGGTCGAGCGCATAACCCTGCTTCACGTAGCCCTTGCGGAACCGGTAGTGGCTGACCGCGATGCCGAGCCACGCGATGAAGCCCGTCATCCCCGACGTGTTCAGCAGCCACAGGTAGACGGTCTTGTCGCCGTACAGCGACGTGAAGAAGCACAGCGCGCCGACGGCGGTGGTCGCATACAGCGCATTGCGCGGCACGCCGCCCGGCGACAGCTTCGCGAACACCTTCGGCGCGCGGCCTTCGGTGGCGAGGTTGTAGAGCATCCGCGTCGACGCGTACATGCCCGAGTTGCCGGCCGACAGCACGGCCGTCAGGATCACCGCGTTCATCACGCCGGCCGCGAACGCGAGGCCCGCGTGGCGGAACACGAGCGTAAACGGGCTCACGCCGATGTCGGTCACGTCCGTCTTCAGCAGGTTCGGGTCGGTATACGGAATCAGCACGCCGATCACGAAGATCGCGAACACGTAGAACAGCAGGATCCGCCAGAACACCTGGCGCACCGCGCGCGGAATCGTCGTGCGCGGGTTTTCCGATTCGCCGGCCGCGACGCCGATCAGTTCGGTGCCTTGGAAAGAGAAACCCGCGATCATCGCGACGCCCATCAGCGCCGGCAAGCCGCCGGCGAACGGCGCGTCGCCGATCGTCAGGTTGCCCCAGCCGTTGGCCGGCGCGCCCTTCAGAATGCCGAAGATCATCAGCAGGCCGACGCCGATGAACGCGACCACGGTGACGACCTTGATCAGCGCGAACCAGTATTCGGCTTCGCCGAAACCGCGCACGGTGAGCGCATTGAGCAGGAACATCACGGCGAGGAACGCCGCGCTCCACCACACGCCCGGCACGTCCGGAAACCAGTAGTGCATCACGAGCTGCGCGGCGACGAGCTCCACCGCGATCGTCACCGCCCAGTTGTACCAGTAGTTCCAGCCGAGCGCGAAGCCGAAGCCTTCGTCCACGTATTTCGCGCCGTAGGTCGCGAACGAGCCCGACACCGGCATGAACGCGGCCATCTCGCCGAGGCTCGTCATCAGGAAGTAGACCATCAGGCCGATCAGCATGTACGCGACCATCGCGCCGCCGGGGCCGGCCTGCGAGATCGAGGCGCCGGACGCGACGAACAGGCCCGTGCCGATCGAGCCGCCGATGGCGATCATCGTCAGGTGGCGCGCCTTCAGCGCGCGATGAAGCTTGGGTGGGTTCGCGGGCGAACCGGATGGGTCGGAATTCGGAATGGCGGACATAAACGAGACGAACGTTGAGCGGGCCGGCATCCGTGGCCGGCGCATGCGGAATCGGAGCGCGGTGCGCGTCCTGCGTTGCATTCGATGCGGCCCCGATACGCGTTGCGCGGCGGGCGCCTGCGGCGAAGCGCGGATTCTACCTGATTCGACAGGCGGACAGCCAAGGTCGCCCCGAGCGCCGCCACGCCGGAGATTTCGCGGAATCGACGGGTTGGCCGCTTCGGCCGCCGCTACCACCGCACGCCGCCGCCAAAACTCCGATTAGGTCCGGGTCATTCGATTTTCATTTCTCGTCGGCGGCACCCGATCCTGTCCCGATCCGCCAAATACCGCGTCAATACGCAAAATCGACCGATCGACGCGCCATTAATCAGACGAAAAAGCCGATACTGGTCATTGATTCAAATCAAATTGCCCGCGCGCAAAGCGGTAATGATGCGTAACCGTTTCGAATCGCCATCTTCGCATGCATGTTTTGCATGCACCCACGAAATTCAGGAATTCGCGGGATAATGACGATTAATTCGAAATAATCAGCGTACGGAATCGCCAACCACGCGAGTACCCGCCGCCCGCCACCCCCGAGGATGAAGTCATTCCCGCTGCCCGCCACGCTGCGCCGCCATACCGCGTCGATCGTGGCACGCATTCTGTCGCCCCGCGGCGTGCTCGTGGCGGGTATCGTCCTGCTGATGTTCAGTTGGGGACTTTCCACGTCGCTCTTGATCGAGGCACGGCGCGACGCGTATGACCATGCGGTCGAAAATGCGCGCAACCTGATGCTGCTGATCGAACGCGATATTGCGCGCAATATCGAACTCTACGATTTGTCGCTGCAAAACGTCGTCGACGGCGTGGCCGATCCGGAATTGACGACATTGCCGCCGCGCCAACGCCACCGGCTGCTGTTCGACCGCGCGGCGACCGGCGCCTATCTCGGCTCGATTTTCGTGATGGATGCGCACGGCAATATCGCGATCGATTCCAGTGCATCGCCCGCACGGCAAGGCAATTTCGCCGACCGCGACTATTTCACCGTGCATCGCGACCGGCTCGTCCCCGGCCTCTACATCAGCCGGCCGTATGCGTCGCGGCTGCGCGGCGGCGCGCTGACGATCGCGCTGAGCCGCCGGATCACCCGGCCCGACGGCAGGTTCGGCGGCGTCGTCGTCGGCACGCTCAGCATCGACTACTTCCGCGCGCTGCTCGACGGCCTCGCGGTCGGCCGGCACGGCAGCGCGGCGATCGTCGAGGACAACGGCACGCTCGTGTCGCGCCTGCCGTACGACACGCGGGTGGTCGGCCTCGATCTGCACGACTCGCCGCTGTTCATCGACGCGCAGCGCAGCCGCAACGGCGAGCTGGCCGGCGTCGGCGCCATCGACGGCGTACGGCGCATCTATGTGTACAAGCATCTCGCCGGGCTGCCGCTGATCGTCGACGTCGCGCCCGCCGAGATCGACATCTACGCGTCGTGGTACCACCGCGCGATCTGGACCGTCGTGCTGATGGGCCTGTTCACGGCGTTCATCGCGTGGGGCTCGCTCGCGCTGTCGCGCGAGCTGAAGCGCCGGCAGGAGGCCGAATCGAAGCTGTACCGGCTCGCGCACACCGATTCGCTGACAGGCCTCGACAACCGCGGCACGTTCGACACGGTACTCGCGAAGGAGGCGCAGCGCGCGTCGCGCAGCGGCCGCCCGTTGTCCGTGCTGTTCGTCGACGTCGATCACTTCAAGGCGTTCAACGACTACTACGGCCATCCGGCCGGCGACGACGTGCTGCGCCAGGTCGCGCAGTCGCTGTCGCGCTGCCTGCGCCGCGACGGCGATCACGTCGCGCGCTACGGCGGCGAGGAATTCGTCGTCACGCTGCCCGACACCGACGCGCCGGGCGCGGCGACCGTCGCCGAAGGCATCCGGCGCGCGATCGCGGGGCTCGACATCGAACACGTGAAAAGTCCGTACGGACGCGTCACGGCCAGCATCGGCACGGCCACCGCCGCCGACGGCCGGATGAACGCCGCGACGCTGCTGCGGCGCGCCGACGAAGCGCTGTACCGCGCGAAGTCAGGCGGCCGCAACCGCGTGCTGGACGCGCAGTCGAGCGCGGCCGACGCGTGACGTGCCGCGATGCGCCTTGATGCGCCGCGATGCACCTTGATTCGCCTCGATACGACCAGCCGCGTGATCCGATGCGGCCGCCTGCCGCCCCGCCCGGCGGCCGCGCCGTGGACAGCCCGCGCGCGTTCGGCTAGCGTTACGTCAGCTGCGCATGCGGCGCGGCGCCGGCCCGCGCGAGCCGCCGTGCGCATTCCGGCCACCCTCAGCTCCGCCATGACCGCCCCGCTCCCCACCCGCCTGCCACCGCTCGTGCGCCACGCGCTTCGCCCGCTGCTCGACCCGTATCGCCGCTACCGGCATGCGAAGCTGATTCATGCGGCGCGCGTCGCGCTCGCGATTCTCGTGTCGATCGCGCTGTCCACGGGGCTGAACGTGCCGCATGGCGAATGGTCGACGATCACCGTGCTGATCGTCGTCGGCGGGCTGCAGCACCACGGCAACATCCGCAAGAAGGCGGCCGAGCGCGCGCTCGGCACATCGATCGGCGCACTGGCGGGGCTCGGGCTGATCCTCCTCTACTCGTTCCTGCACGCGCCGTTCGCGATCTACCTGCTGATGGCCGTCGGGTGCGGCGTCTGCGCGTATCACGCGATCGGCAAGGCCGGCTACATCGCGCTGCTGTCGGCGATCACGATGGTGATCGTCGCCGGGCACGGCGACAACGAGATCGTCGACGGCCTGTGGCGCGCGGTGAACGTGCTGGCCGGCATCGCGATCGCGCTCGCGTTCTCGTTCGCGCTGCCGCTCTACGCGACCTATTCGTGGCGCTACAAGCTCGCCGACGCGCTGCGCGCGTGCGCGGCCGTGCATGCGCGGCTCGCGGGCGACCGCCACGTGAGCGACGACGCGCACCTGAAGGAAATGGCCGCGCTGAGCGCGCTGCTCGTGCAGTTGCGCTCGCTGATGCCGTCGGTGGCGAAGGAATGCGAGACGTCGATGGCGCAACTCGAGGCGATCCAGCGCAGCCTGCGCCTGTGCATCGGCTATCTGGAGATCCTGTCGAGCGCGCTGCCGGCCCACGACGACGCGGCGGCCCGCGAATACATGCGCATCGAGATGAAGACGGTGAACCGGCGCATCCGCGACACGCTGGTCGGCGCGAGCCGCGCGCTCAAGTTCGGCACGCCGAGCCGGCTCGCGCCGCGCCGCCGGCCGGCCGACGCGCCGCACGACGCGGTGCCGCCGCAGTTGTCCGGCTACGTGTCGATCACGGCCAAGCTGGCCGGCGAAGTCGACCAGTTGCGGGAGCGGCTGCTCGATACCGCGCGGTCGTGGAATATCTGAAGCCCCGGTTTTACACGCCAACCTTTCATATGACTTTCAGCGCAGCAAGGCGACGCGCTGGCAACCGCGCCCGGCTCGACGGCCGATCCGGCCCCGGAAATCCGGCCGGTCCCTGGCTCGTCCGCACGTGTTTCGGCGGCGCGACGACGCCGTTCCGCAGGCGGTTCTCCAGCCGGTTAACCGCCCGTCAGGCCCGCCGCGACGGGCGCGACGACGGTGCCGCACCAAAATCAACCCTTGCCCCATCTTCCCGGACAGCCGATACTCGCATATTCCGCGAAATACGATCCCACCGGCTTCAATCCACGGTAATTCCTATGAGCACGATTCTCGAAAGCCTCCCGACCGGCCAGAAGGTCGGTATCGCCTTCTCCGGCGGCCTGGACACCAGCGCCGCGCTGCACTGGATGAAACTGAAGGGCGCCGTCCCGTACGCATACACGGCGAACCTCGGCCAGCCCGACGAAGACGATTACGACGCGATCCCGAAACGCGCGATCGAATACGGCGCAGCCGGCGCCCGCCTGATCGACTGCCGCGCGCAGCTCGTCGCCGAAGGCATCGCGGCGCTGCAAAGCGGCGCGTTCCACATCACGACCGCCGGCGTCACGTACTTCAACACGACGCCGATCGGCCGCGCCGTGACGGGCACGATGCTCGTCGCCGCGATGAAGGAAGACGGCGTCAACATCTGGGGCGACGGCAGCACGTACAAGGGCAACGACATCGAGCGCTTCTACCGCTACGGCCTGCTCGTGAATCCGGATCTGAAGATCTACAAGCCGTGGCTCGACCAGACGTTCATCGACGAGCTCGGCGGCCGCGCCGAAATGTCCGAATTCATGAACCAGGCCGGCTTCGCGTACAAGATGTCGGCCGAGAAGGCGTATTCGACCGATTCGAACCTGCTCGGCGCGACGCACGAGGCGAAGGATCTGGAAAGCCTCGAAAGCGGCATCAAGATCGTGAACCCGATCATGGGCGTCGCGTTCTGGCGCGACGACGTGAAGATCGCCGCCGAGGAAGTGACGGTGCGCTTCGAAGCCGGCCAGCCGGTCGCGCTGAACGGCGTCGAGTTCAAGGATCAGGTCGAGCTGCTGCTCGAGGCGAACCGCATCGGCGGCCGCCACGGCCTCGGCATGAGCGACCAGATCGAGAACCGCATCATCGAGGCGAAAAGCCGCGGCATCTACGAAGCTCCGGGCCTCGCGCTGCTGTACATCGCGTACGAGCGCCTCGTCACCGGCATCCACAACGAAGACACGATCGAGCAGTACCGCGAAAACGGCCGCCGCCTCGGCCGCCTGCTGTACCAGGGCCGCTGGTTCGACCCGCAAGCGATCATGCTGCGCGAAACCGCGCAACGCTGGGTCGCACGCGCGATCACCGGCGAAGTGAAGATCGAACTGCGCCGCGGCAACGACTACTCGATCCTGAGCACGAAGTCGCCGAACCTCACGTATCAGCCGGAGCGCCTGTCGATGGAGAAGGTTGCGTCGACGTTCTCGCCGCGCGATCGGATCGGCCAGCTGACGATGCGCAACCTCGACATCACCGATACGCGCGACAAGCTGCGCGTGTATTCGCAAGTCGGGCTGCTGACGCCGGGCGAAGCGTCGGCACTGCCGCAGATCAAGGGCGACGGCGACAAGTAAGTCGCTTCGTTCGACGCCGTGCCGCATCGCTTGCATGCGGCACGGTCGGGCAGGCTGCACGTGTGGCGCCTCATTACGCATGCAGCCTGCCGCCTCCCCTCTCCCCCGCCTTTCCCCTTCCTTCCGCATTCGCATCCCGCCGCGTGACGCGTCGACGGCACTGCATCGCCGCGCCGGTCATGGCAAGCTGTCGGCTCGGGAGCAGGATCGGATGGCCAGTACATTCCGCCTCGCAACCGCTTGACGGCTTGCCGGCCCCATACCGCCGTCAGGCCACCGCTACCAGCCCGCCATAACGGTCGCACGCAGCGACGACTGCCTGCGCCGGCCGCCACCCCACTGCCCCCGCCACCGCCAGCCCCGTGTGTTCCTTCACGGCCTGCACGAAACGCTCCGCAATCCAGTCGACGAACGCGCGCACGCCGGGCGATACATGCGGGCGCTTCACGTAGACGGCCGACACGGCGAGCGCATCGGGCTGCCAGCCGGGCAGCACCTCCCGCAATCGCCCGGCCTCGATCAGCGGCTGCGCGGCGACGCGCGTCGGCTGGATCAGCCCGAGGCCGTGCACGCCGCAGGCGAGATACGCCTGCTCGTCGTCCACGCCGACGATGCCGTCGAGCCGCACCTTGCGCACGGCGTCGTCCACCGCGAACTCGAGCTCGGCCGGACGGTGGCCGGACACGTGCGACGCGCCTACCGCGCGATGCGCGCCCAGCTCGTCGGGCGTGCGCGGCACGCCGAAGCGGTCGAGATACGCGGGGCTCGCGCACGTCACGCGCTCGAGCGAGCCGAGCCGGCGCGCGACGAGCGACGAATCGGGCAGCGCACCGAGCCGGATACTGCAGTCGATCGCGTCGCCGATACGATCGACCGCGCGCCCGGCCACGGCGAGCATCAGTTCGAGATCGGGATGCCGTGCGTTGAATTCGCCGAGCGCCGGCAATACGATCGCGCCCGCCACCGACGCCGGCAACTCGACGCGCAACGGCCCGCTCGGATGCAGCGCGGCGCCGCGGATGCTGGCTTCGAGCTCGTCGACGTCCGCCGTGATGCTGACGCAGCGCCGGTAGTACGCGTCGCCTTCGGGCGTCGCCCGCAACGCGCGCGTCGTGCGCACCAGCAACGGCATGCCGAGCGCCGCTTCGAGCTCCTGCACGGTGCGCGTCGCGGTGGCGCGCGAAATGCCGAGCGCCTGCGCCGCGCGCGTAAAGCTGTTCATTTCGACGATGCGCGTGAAGATGCGCATCGCGCGGATCGGATTGTCCACCCCAACACCTCTGCGTGGTTGCGATATGCCGCAGCGCGCGTTCGCGCACTGCGCCTGCGTGCCGATGTCGACGCAAGCCGCGCGACCCGCGCGGCCGTCGGATCAGGCGTTCGCCGCCGCGATGCTGCGCGCCGGTTCGGCGAGCAGCCGTTGCGCGAGCGCCAGCGCGTCGTCGCGGCTCGCCGCCGCATTCAGCGGATACCCCCAGACCTTCTCGAAGGCACCCGAAAAAGCATTGAGCGCCACGCGCCGCGCCGCGTTGGGCTCGATCGCGATCATCCCGGGGATCCATTCGCGCGACAGCGCGCGGTTGGCCTTGCTCCATTTCGCGAGCTGCTTGCGTATCTCGTGATCGTTATCGGCGCGATCGTCGCCGGATGGCGCATCGTCGGTCAGAAGAACGAAGCGTTCGCGGCGCGCGAGCAGCGCGTCGAGTTCGGCAATCAGGCGGGCGGGATCGGTGGGGGGCGAGCCGCTGTAACGCAGCCAGACAAACGGGAATTCAGTCGTGACGATTTGCATGTCGGCCTCCAGATAAGAACGATTCTCATTCTATGGAGCGAGACCTCATGCGTCATTTCTCATCCCGGCCAACTGCTTTTTCAATCCGGCCAAACGTGCGCGGGCGCGCATTCCGGCCGTTCAGCGCTGCCGGTCGGTCAGGAATTGCGTCGGCGATTTGCCGGTCGCCTTGCGGAACATCGTGACGAAGCTGCTCGCGCTCTCGTAGCCGAGATCGATCGCGATCTGATGCACGCGGCGGCCGGTCGTCAGCATCCGCAGCGACAGCGCGACGTGCAGCCGCCGGCGCCAGTCGCCGAGGCTCATCCCGAGTTCCTTCGTCGCGAGGCGCGTGAGGCTGCGCTCGCTGATGCCCGCGCGCCGGGCGAGTTCGGGCAGCGGCGACTTGTCGGCCGGATCGTCGAGCAGATGGTCGATCAGCTTGCGCAGCCGGCGATCGGCCGGCATCGGCAGGTACAAGTCCTCGACCGGCGCCGCGACGAGTTCGTCGAGCAGCGTCGCCACCAGCCGCCCTTGCGGCCCGTCGACGTCGTACAGGTTCGGGAAGCTGGCCGCCTTCAGCAGCAACTCGCGCAACAACGGCGACATGGCCAGCGTGCAGCAGCGCGTGGGCAGGTCGAGCGCCGCGTCGGGTTCGACCAGGACCGCGTAGAAGGTCGCGCCGGCCGAGCCGCGCGCCGCATGCGGGACGTCGCCCGGAATCCAGACCGTGCATTGCGGCGGCGCGCTCCACACGCCGCCGTCGATCTCGCAATAGACGACGCCGCTCAGCGTGTAGAGCAGTTGCGCCTGACGATGGCTGTGCCGCTCCAGCCGCCATTCGGGCTCGACGACCGAGCCGCCGAACACCACGAGCGGACGCGGCACGTGATAGACGTCGGCGTCCGCGGCGGGATCGGTAATCGGTGGAAGGTCGCGCATGGAACGACGGGCTGTGGAAAAGGCCGGACGCCGACGCGTCCTTTCGTGCTTATACCAGAAAGGCGCCGGCGCAGCCGTGCCGTTCGACGAGGCGTCTGCGGCCGCGCGACGAACCGAATACAATGCGGCGATCCCCTGTCGCTGCGCCAACCTGCCGGAGCCGCCATGTTCGACCTGACCACGCTGACCACCTTCACGGCCGTCGTCCTGGGCCTGTTCCTGATTCCCGGCCCCGCCGTGCTGCTCGTGCTGAGTCGCACCGTGCAGGGCGGCCGCAAGACCGGCATCCTGACCGGCCTCGGCGTCGCGAGCGGCGACTTCGTGCATACGCTGTTCGCGGCCGTCGGGCTGTCCGCGCTGCTGATGACGTCGGCGCTCGCGTTCAACGTCGTGAAGCTGGCCGGCGCAGCGTACCTGATCTATCTCGGCGTGCGCGCGCTGCTGGAGAAAGCTGCCGATCCGTCGCTGCCGCAAGTATCGCCCGTCACGCCGCTCAAGGCGTACCTGCAGGCGATTCCCGCCGAAGTGCTGAATCCGAAGACGGCGCTGTTCTTTCTCGCATTCATGCCGCAGTTCGTGCATCCGGAGCGCGGCTCGACGTTCGTGCAATTCGCGGTGCTCGGGCTGATCTTCGTCGTGCTCAGCTCGCTCTATACGACGCTGATCGCGTGCTCGATCCGCCCGCTCGGCCGCATCGTGAAGCGGCTCACGTGGCTCACGCGCTGGCAGGGCAAGATCATCGGTTCGATCTTCATCGCGCTCGGGCTGCGCGTGGCCGTGCAGCAGCGCTGATGCGCGCGGCCGCATGACGCGCGCCGGCACGGACCTGCTCTACACCGACCCGCGCCTCGTCGCGGTATACGACCTGTTCAACGCCGGCGATCGGGACTTCGCGTTCTACGCCGCCGAGATCGGCGCCGCCCCGCAACGCATCCTCGATCTCGGCTGCGGCACCGGCACGTTCGCACGACGGCTGGCGGCGGCCGGGCATGACGTCGTCGCGATCGATCCCGCTTCGGCGATGATCGATTACGCGCGACGCCAGCCGGGCGCCGATGCCGTCCGTTGGTTCGCGTGCGCGCTCGACGGCCTGCCGCCCGGTGCGCCGTTCGATGCGGTCGTGATGACCGGGCACGCGTTCCAGTGCCTGCTGACCGACGACGACATCGACGCGACGCTGCGCGGCGTGCGGCGCGTACTCGCCGACGGTGGCCGCTTCCTGTTCGAGACCCGCAACCCGCGCACCGAACCGTGGCGGGCATGGACGCCCGCGCAGTCGGCGCGCAGCGTCGAATCGCACGCATTCGGCATCGTCGATCTCCATCACGCGGTGCGGGCGATCGACGGCGCGATCGTGACGTTCGACACGCACTACCGCTTCCGTCGCGACGATACGGTGCTGACGAATACGAGCCGGCTGCGTTTCATCGCGCACGCCGAATTGGAGGCGCGCGTGGCGGCGGCCGGTTTCGCGTCGGCCGACTGGTGCGGCGACTGGGACCACGCTCCGTTCGACGAAGCGACCAGCGCGGAGATCATCGCGATCTGCCGCGCGTGAGCGCGGGTGCGTCGATTGCGCCGGCGGTGGGCAGCGTGTTCACCGCATACGCATCCCGGATCGGGCGGCGCGACCGTCGGACGCGGCGCGGCCGGCAGTCGACGAAACGAACGGCGCGGTGCCTGCCGGCATCGCGCCGCTTGCGCGTCGATCGGCCACGTGCGTGCCCGCGCACCGTTTCGTCACATCGTTCCTCCCCATTGCAGCGGTATACTGGATGCCGTTCGCGCCACTGCACTCGACCTGCACCGCTTGCTGACGATGCGCTTGCAGTCCGGCATCATCCGCCCGCCTCCTCCCAGTCGATCCGAACCGCCATGTCGCACCGTTTTTCGCTCGCCGTCGCCGCCCTCCTCGCCGCTTCCCCGATCGTCACGCACGCCCGTCCGCTGTCGCGGCCGCCGGTCGAACGCGAGTTCAAGAGCTGGTCGGTCGTCTGCGACAACGGCAATCGCTGTATCGCGGAAAGTCACGCCGACGATATCGACGATGCACGCGCCGGCCTGATCCTGCGCGTGACGCGCGACGCCGGCCCGGACGCGCAACCGTCGCTCGACCTTTACGCATCGGCGCCGATCGACTTGCGCACGGCCCGCGTCGACGGCCGACCGTTCGATGCGATGCCGACGCAATGGCATACGTTCGGCGACAAGACCGACGACGAAGCCCGCCCGTTCCGGATCCGGACCAACGATCCGGCCACGGTGGCCGCGTGGCTGGCCGCGGCGCGTAATGCCCAATTGCTGAGCCTCGGCGATCCGGCATCGGCGCCCACCGCGCGTACGCCGTTGTCGGGATTGAATGCCGCGTTGCTGCTGATCGACGATACGCAGGGCCGCGTCGGCACGGTCACGGCGCTGTCGCGCCCCGGCGCCCGGCCTGCGTCGTCGGTGCCGGCCGCGCCCGCGTTGCCGCCCGCGGTCACGCCCGCGCCGCCGGCCGACTCGCCCCTGTCGAGCGCCGAACAGCGGCCGCTCGTCGACGCGGTGCTCGCGAAATTCGGCGCCGACGTGAAGCAATGTGCGGCCGAGGTCGAAGACGAAATGTCGGCGAGCGACCGCAGGAAAGCGTCGCGCGCCGTCGCGATCTCGTCCGACGAGGCGCTCGTCGCGATCCCGTGCCAGACCAGCAGCCTGTATAACCACACCGACCTGTGGTATCGCGTGCGCCGCACCGCGCCGTACATGCCGGCCGCGATGAATTTCGGCGAGAACGCGAGCGCGGGCCTCGATTCGGCGTCGTTCGCGAACGAGCTGACCGACGCCAGTTACGATTCCGCCCGCGCGACGCTGTCGAGCACGGTCAGATTGCGCAGCGCCGGCGATTGCGGCTCGACCGCATCGTGGGTCTTCGACGGCCGGCGCTTCGTGCTCGACGGCCTCGCAACGCACAGCACCTGCAACGGCCTGTTCGAGGCTCGATGGCCGCGCCTGTATCGCCGGGCCGACGCGGCCGGCAGCCCGCACTGACGCGTCACGTCACGCGGCGCCGACGATCGAGATCGAGAATCCGTCCCAGCCCTTCTGCCCGACCGTCTGCACGGCGGTCGTCATGAGTGCGGGCTCGGCCGCGAGGCGCGCGAACCCGTCGCGCACGCCGACCACGTCCGGCTCGCGATTGCCCGGATCGGCGACGCGCCCGTTTCGCACGACGTTGTCGACGACGATCACCGTGCCGGGCCGCGACAGCTTCAGCGCCGCGTCGAGATAAACGGCGTTGTTGTCCTTGTCCGCATCGATGAAGACGAAATCGAACGGCGCCTCACCGGCTTCGACGAGCCGCGCCAGGCTGTCCTTCGCACTGCCGACCACCACCGACACGACCGCCGCCAAGCCGGCGCGCGCGATGTTCTGCGTCGCGACCTTCGCGTGTGCCGGGTTCAGCTCGAGCGTCACGAGCGAGCCGCCCGGCGGCAACGCGCGCGCCAGCCAGATCGTGCTGTAGCCGCCGAGCGTGCCGACTTCGAGAATCCGCCGCGCGCCGCGGATCGTCGCGAGCAGCTGCAACAGCTTGCCCTGATTCGGCGCGACGTTGATCGCGGGCAGCCCGGCCGCGTCGCTCGCCGCCAGCGCGGCATCGAGCGCAGCGTCGGACGGCACGAGCGTCGCCGACAAATACGCATCCACCTGGTTCCATCGATCCTGATCCATCGCGCACCTCTCGTCTGCGGAAAAAACATTCTATGCGCCGCGCCCGATAAGCAACACACCATTCGTTCTAAGGGCAGCCGCGCACGTGCTCCTATAATCGCCGGACGGCAGGACCCTCGACCTTCACAACAACAAACGGAGCACCCATGACCGATCAGGCCAATTCGAACTGGCGCCTCGAAACCATCGCCGTGCATGGCGGTTATCGTCCCGACCCGACCACGCGCGCGGTCGCCGTCCCGATCTACCAGACCGTTGCGTACGCATTCGACGACACGCAGCACGGCGCCGACCTGTTCGACCTGAAGGTCCAGGGCAACATCTACACGCGGATCATGAACCCGACGACGGACGTGCTCGAGCAGCGGATCGCCGCGCTCGAGGGCGGCATCGGCGCGCTCGCGCTCGCATCGGGGCAAGCCGCCGTCACGTATGCGATCCAGACGATCGCCGAAGCCGGTGACAACATCGTGTCCGCGAGTTCGCTGTACGGCGGCACCTACAACCTGTTCGCACATACGCTGCCGCAATACGGGATCGCCACGCGCTTCGCCGATCCGCGCGATCCTGCATCGTTCGCACCGCTGATCGATGCGCGCACGAAGGCGATCTTCGCGGAATCGGTCGGCAACCCGCTCGGCAACGTCACCGACATCGCCGCGCTCGCGGAGGTCGCGCATCGCCACGGCATCCCGTTGATCGTCGACAACACGGTGCCGTCGCCATACCTGCTGCGCCCGTTCGAACACGGCGCGGACATCGTCGTGCACTCGCTGACGAAATATCTCGGCGGGCACGGCACGAGCCTCGGCGGCGCGATCGTCGATTCGGGCAAGTTCCCGTGGGCCGAGCACGCGGACCGCTTCAAGCGGCTCAACGAGCCGGACGTCAGCTATCACGGCGTCGTCTATACCGATGCGTTCGGGCCGGCAGCCTATATCGGCCGCGCCCGCGTGGTGCCGCTGCGCAACATGGGCGCGGCGATCTCGCCGTTCAATGCGTTCCAGATCCTGCAGGGGATCGAGACGCTCGCGCTGCGCGTCGAGCGGATCAGCGACAACGCGCTGAGGATCGCGCAGCACCTCGCGCGCCACGAGCACGTCGAATGGGTGAACTACGCGGGCCTGCCCGATCACCCCGACCATCCGCTCGTCGCGCGCTACCTGTCGGGCCGTGCGCCGGGCATCCTGACGTTCGGCGTGAAGGGCGGACGCGACGGCGGCGCGAAGTTCCAGGATGCGCTGAAGCTGTTCACGCGGCTCGTCAACATCGGCGATACGAAGTCGCTCGCGACGCACCCGGCATCGACCACGCACCGTCAACTGTCGCCGGCCGAACTCGCGAAGGCCGGCGTGAAGGAAGAAACGGTGCGGCTGTCGATCGGCATCGAGCATATCGACGACCTGCTCGCCGATCTCGACCAGGCGCTCGCGCAGCTTTGACCGGAACGGGCAGGCCGGATTGCCGGTGCGCCCCGCATCAAACCGCTTGACCCTGGAGCGGCTTCAAGGTGTTCAATCTCCGGTTGATGCCGGAGCGACGCCCGGCGCGTACGATCGTGCCACGCAGCCTCCGCTGCGACACGCCAACCGCCGAGAGGCCTCATGACACCGACCGCGAAGCTTGCGCTGCTCACGTTACCGCCCGTGCTGGCGGCCTGTCTCGGCGCCCTCGCGGCCGCGTGGCGCGCGCCCGGCCCGAAAACGTCGAGCGTGATCCAGCATTTCACCGGCGGCATCGTGTTCGCGGCCGCCGCGCTCGAACTGCTGCCGCAAGACCGTGCGCATGCGCTGTTTCCGGTCGTCGTCGGCTTCGTGCTCGGGATCGCGCTGATGCTGGCGATTCGCGCGCTGTCGGGTGCGATCGAGACGCGCTTCGAGGACGCGCGCTTGCCCGTGAGCCTGATCGTCGTCACGGCGATCGACCTCGTCGTCGACGGCCTGGTGCTCGGCATCGCCTTTTCCGCGAGCGACGCAAGCGGCATCATCCTGACCGTCGCGCTGACGCTCGAGGTGCTGTTCCTCGCGCTGTCGGTCAGCGCGGCGCTGGCCGCGGCCGGCACCGGCCGCACGCCGTCGATCGTCGTGCCGGTCGCGCTCGCGGCGCTGCTGAGCCTCGCGGCCGTTGCAGGCAACGCGGCGTTCGCGGGACTGCCGGCGAATATCTATGCGGCGCTTCTGGGGCTGGGCACCGTCGCGCTGTTGTACCTCGTCGTCGAAGAACTGCTGGTCGAAGCGCACGAGGTACCCGAAACGCCGTTCGCGACGGCCTCGTTCTTCATCGGCTTCATCGTGTTCTTCCTGATCGAGGGATCCGTGAAGGCCGGGTAGGCCGCGCGCGACGGCGTGACGGTGTGACGGCTACCACGTCGTCGCGCCGGTCGGCCAGGTATCGACGATGCGCGTGCCGTTGACCGGCGTGACACCCTCGCTGCGCAGCGCGGTCCACAGGTCGATCGCATGTTCGCGCGATTTTCGGGTGCCGTCGTCGGTCAGCACGTTCAACGCGATCACTTCGTCGCGTGTCGTCAGTTGCAATTGCTCCTTCAGCTTGCGCGACTGATGCGACACGGTACGGACGTCGCCGAGCACGATCCGTTTCGCCGCGACGGTCGACGCGTCGCCGGCATCGGCCGGCACGAACGTCAGCCAGCCAGCGGCGACTTCGCATTGTCCGCGCGCGAACGTCGCGGTCCACGCGCCAGCCGGCACGGCCGCCAACTCGCAGCGCATCCGCTCGCTCGCGCGGCGACCGACGTCGTGCGCCGGCGCGTGCGACAGCGCACGTTCCGGCCAGCCTGCTGCCATCGCGGCCGTCGACATCAGGTACGCGGCCAGCACGATCCCTTTCGCGACATTGCGCATCGCACTCTCCTTTCCGTGCATGAACGATCAAAGCCCCGCGAAGCGGTTGTCGTGCGCATCGACCAGCGGCGACTTCTCGCCGCGATGAACGGCCGTGCGATGAATCTCCCGATTGCGAGCGACGGCGGCCGGGCTCGCCGGATAGTCGTGAGTCGGGCTCGGGATCACGCCGTCGTGACGCGCGCGCACCAGCTCCTGAATCACGTCCTGACGGCGCTTCGGCTGCGCGGCCACGGCCTGCGAGAAGGCCACGATCGACAGTGCGGCAACGGTGACGGCGATCGTCGGGCGTGGAATGTTCATCTGGATGGCTCCTTATTGGAATGCCGTGACGGGAGCGCTCACTTTGATCCTGCGGCGGTGCGGATTCGTGATCGCTTCATGACGGTTTCGTCACCGTTCCGCCACGCGCGCCACGTGACGAAAATTTCATGTTTCGATCAGGTTCGCGATGGGCCGCGCCGCTACGATCGGAACGGTAGCGGGCCCTGCCCGTTCCCATCCACGCAGCGGGTCGCTGCCGTACGGCACGATCACGCATTAGGCCCGGGCTCGTCGAGTGCCGGGCCGTTTTTTACGCGTGTCCGACGATTCACCGCGCGGATTGGCGCTGCGGGTACAGGCATGGATGCGTTTTCACATACAGGTTCGGATTGCCGCAGCGGTGCCCCGCATAGTCGATCTGCTCGCCAGGCATCGTGCCGGCCGGCACCGGCTTGCGCGTGGCGGCCGGCGCAGTAGCCGTGGTACTGGAGCGTGTCGACGATGCGCAGCCCGCGAACGACGGAACGATCAGGACTGCGATCAAGGCGAGCCGAATGGCAGGACGGTGCAATTTTCGATCCGGAATGAAGGCTTGAACGGCGCCGCCCGCTATCGGTACTGCAGTGGCGACCGGCACGAACGCCACCGGCTCGGTCGGCCAACGGCAGACTTCATGTTCCGCTTCCCGCTCATCGCACCGATGACGCGAACATGACGGTTGCGTCATGTCGAACGAGTCCGCCCGGCGCACTGGCGCGCGCCGCAATCTGACGCATTTTTCATCTCGCGATCACGATCGCGCACGGCCGCTTTCGCATACTGGGTCCATGGTTCGCCACCCGGCGGCCGCGATCAAGGAGAGCATCGATGAAAACCGCAAAACTCGCAGCATGGTTCGTCACCGCCACGCTGTCGCTCGGCATGGCCACGCAGGCCGCGCTCGCCCAAACGCAAGGCAAGTCCCGCTCGCAGGTCGTCAACGAACTGAAGCAGGCGCAGCACGACGGAGTCGTGCCGACGAGCAAGACGCAGTACCCGCCGACCGGCGAGATCGTTGCACGCAACAAGGAACTGCACGGAATTTCGGTGCATGGCGGCGAGAAGAAGCCGCAGACCGACAATCACGACGACCTGACCGCGAAGCAATGACGCCCAGCCCCACGGCCGCAGGCAACGCGCCGCGCGCGGCTGCCTTGCGGCGAACGCGCGGGCGTGTGCGCCCGCGCCGTCAGGTGCCGATGGCGGCCGGCCGTTCAGGCGCGGCCGGCCGTCGCGGAAAGCGCAGCCAGAAGGTCGTGCGGCGACCCGGCTCGCTGTCGACGCCGCATTCGCCGCCGTGATTGTCCATGATCGACCGGACGATCGCGAGGCCGAGCCCCGTGCCCGACGCGGAATCGTGCCGCGACGGATCGACGCGATAGAAGCGCTCGAAAATCCGCCCGACGTGCTCCGCCGCGATGCCGGGCCCCGTGTCCGACACGGCGATCGTCGTCGCGCCGCCCTGCTCGACGCAATCGATCGTCACGACACTGCCGCGCGGCGCATAGGTCAGCGCATTCGACAGCAGGTTGCTCAACGCGCGCTGGTACAGCGTCAGATCCGCATCGACCCACGCATGGCCGTCGACCTTCACCGTCACGCCCTCGTCTTCCGCAAGCGGCTCGTAGTAGCCGGCCACCCGCTGGGCCTCCTCCGCCGCATTCAGGCGCCGCACATCGATCGACGTGCCGGCCTGCTCCGAACGCGCGAGAAACAGCATGTCCTCGATCATCCGCGACAGCCGCTGGTATTCGTCGATGCTCGACTCGATCACGCTCCGGTATTCGTCCGCGCTGCGCGGTTGCGACAGCACGACCTGCGCGGCCGCCTGCAGGTTCGTCAGCGGCGTGCGCATGTCGTGCGCAAGATTCGACGAGAACTGGCTCAGCCGCGTGAACGATTCGTTCAGCCGCGCAAGCATCCCGTTGAACGCATGCTCGAGTTCCTTCAGCTCGCCTGACGTATCGAGTTCCGGCAGCGGATGCGCGAGCCGGCTCGTCGACATCTGCTCGGCGCGCGCCGCGAATCGTCGCAGCGGGCTCAGCCCGAGCGCCGCGACGCCGTATGCGATCGCGGCCGCGAGCACCACGCCGAACACCTCGATCACAACGATCGTATAAGCGTGCGTGCGCAACAGCAGCACGTCGGCGCTGCGGTCGTATTGCACGGCGACGCGCACCACGGGCGCCCCGGCGCCGGCGAGCGGCACGCTCGTCAGCAGATACCGGTGCCGCACGCCGGGCGCGGCGATGCCGACCGGCACGCGCCCGGCGTTCGTCGACAGCAGCGGCGCATACGGGCGGAAGCCCGGCGTGCCGACGAGGCGCGCACCGCCGGCATCGAAGATCGCGAGATCCATGTTCGGATGCCCGTGCAACTGGTCGATCCAGATATCGGCGTTGCGCGCGACGTCGGCCGTCGTGCGCGCCTCGGCCAGATGCGCCCCCAGTGCGGCGGAAATGCCGGCCATCTGCTCGGCCGCCGTGGCTTCGACGCGGTTGCTCAGCGCCTCGTACAGTGCGACGCCGCTCGACGCGAGGATCACCGACGTCGACAGGATGATCAGCGCGGTCAGGCGGCCGCGCAGCGTGCGCGGCAGCAGGCGCGCGATCATGCGGCCGCGCCGCCGCGCGTTTCGAGCACGTAGCCCATCCCGCGCACCGTGTGGATCAGCTTCGGTTCGTACGCGTCGTCGATCTTCGAGCGCAGCCGGCGAATCGCCGAATCGACGACGTTCGTGTCGCTGTTGAAGTTCATGTCCCACACCTGCGACGCGATGGTCGCGCGCGGCAGGATCTCGCCTTCGCGGCGCATCAGCAGCCACAGCAGCGCGAACTCCTTCGCGGTCAGCAGGATCGTGTCGCCCTGCCGCGTCGCCTTGCGGCGCGTCAGGTCGAGTTCGAGATCGGCCACGCGCAGCGTGTTCGAGTCGCGCGGCTGGCCGCGCCGCAGGATCGACTTGATGCGCGCGGTCAGCTCGACGAAATCGAACGGCTTCGCGAGATAGTCGTCCGCGCCGAGTTCGAGCCCCTTCACGCGATCGCCGACGTCGTCGCGCGCGGTGAGGAACAGCACGGGCGTCGACTTGCTGCGCCGCAGGTTCTGCAGCAGCGTCCAGCCGTCCTGCCCGGGCAGCATCACGTCGAGTACGAGCAGGTCGTACTCCTCCGTTTCGGCCTGGTGCTGGCCCGTGATGCCGTCCTCGACCCAGTCGACGACGTAGCCGGCCTCGGTCAGGCCCTTGCGCAGATATGCGCCCGTCTTCGGTTCATCCTCGACAATCAGAATTCGCATCACGCATTACCCTTGAAGAAACCCAGCCGGCGCAGCACGCGGGCACAGACGCCGCCGCGCAACGCCGTGCGCCACGACACCGCATGGCTGACACGGTACAGCACCGGCAGCACCAGCAGCGTCAACGCCGTGGACGACAGGATACCGCCGATCACGACCGTCGCGAGCGGGCGCTGCACCTCGGCGCCCGTGCCGGTCGCGAACGCCATCGGCAGGAAGCCGAGCGATGCGACCAGCGCGGTCATCAGCACGGGCCGCAGCCGCGTGAGCGCGCCGTCGCGCACGGCCGCGTCGAGCGGCATCCCTTCGTCGCGCAGGTTGCGGATGAACGAGATCATCACGAGCCCGTTGAGCACGGCCACGCCGGACAGCGCGATGAAACCGACCGCCGCCGTGATCGACAGCGGAATCCCGCGCAGCCACAGCGACACGACGCCCCCGCTCAGCGCGAACGGAATGCCGGTGAACACCAGCAGCCCGTCCTTCACGTTGTTGAACATCACGAACAGCAACACGAACACCATGAACAGCGCGAGCGGCACGACGAGCTTCAGGCGCTCGCTCGCGCTTTGCAGCTGCTCGAATTGCCCGCCCCACGACACCCAGTACCCGGCCGGCACACGCACGTCCTGCTGCAACTGCTCGCGCGCATCGGCGACGAACGAGCCGACGTCGCGGCCGCGCACGTTCGCGCTGACCACCACCCGCCGCTTGCCGTCCTCGCGGCTGATCTGGTTCGGGCCCGGCGCCACGTCGATCGTCGCGAGCTCCGCGAGCGGCACGTACGGCGCCGCCGCGAGCGGCGCGCTGGCGCTCGCGGCCGGCGCGGGCAGCGCGATCGGCAGCCGCTTGATCGCCTCGATGTCGGAGCGCAGCTCGTCGGGCAGCCGCACGACGATGTCGAAGCGGCGGTCGCCCTGGAACAGCGTGCCGGCCTTCCGCCCGCCGACGGCCGCGGCCACCGAATCCTGCAGGTCGGCGACGCTCACGCCGTAGCGCGCGAGCTTGTCGCGGTCGAGGTTGACGGTCAGCACCGGCAGGCCCGTGGTCTGCTCGACCTTCACCTCCGACGCGCCCGGCACCTTCTGCAGTGCAGCCGCGATCTGCTCGCCCGTCCGGTTCAACACGGCCATGTCGTCGCCGAAGAGCTTCACGGCGACGTCGCTGCGCACACCCGAGATCAGCTCGTTGAAGCGCAGCTGGATCGGCTGCGAGAATTCGTACGCGTTGCCCGGCAGCTCGGCGAGCGCGTCCTCGATCTCGCGCACGAGCCGGTCGCGCGGCTTCTTCGGATCGGGCCACGTGTCGGCCGGCTTCAGCATGATGTAGCCGTCCGACAGGTTCGGCGGCATCGGGTCGGCCGCGATCTCGGCCGTGCCGGTGCGTGCGAACACGCGCTCGATCTCGGGGAAACGTGCCTTCAGCGTCTTCTCGATCGACTTCTGCATCTCGACCGACTGCGACAGGCTCGTGCCGGGAATCCGCAGCGCGGACACGGCCAGGTCACCCTCGTTCAGGCTCGGGATGAACTCGCTGCCGAGGCGCGTCGCCAGCCCCAGCGTGACCAGCACGATCGCGCCCGCCCCGGTCATCACGCGCGCCGGGCGCGTCATGAACGCGGCGAGCACCGGTTCGTACGCGCGCCGCGCCCAGCCCATCAGCCGGTTTTCCTTCTCCTCGACCCGCTCGCCGATGAACAACGCGACGGCCGCCGGAATGAACGTGACGGTCAGCACCATCGCGGCAGCGAGCGCCATCACGACGGTCGTCGCCATCGGGTGGAACATCTTGCCTTCAACGCCGGTCAGCGCGAAGATCGGCAGGTACACCACCATGATGATCAGTTGCCCGAAGATCAGCGCGCGGCGCGCCTCCTGCGAGGCGCCGAACACTTCGGCAAAACGCTCGGCGCGCGTGAGCGGCCGCCCGGCCGCCGCCTGCGCATGCGCGAGCCGCCGCACGCAGTTCTCGACGATCACCACCGCGCCGTCGACGATGATCCCGAAGTCGAGCGCGCCGAGGCTCATCAGGTTGGCGCTCACCTTCGCGTTGACCATCCCGGTGAAGGTCATCAGCATCGACAGCGGAATCACGAGCGCGGTGATCAGCGCCGCGCGGATGTTGCCGAGGAACAGGAACAGCACGGCT
Source organism: Burkholderia sp. MSMB1459WGS (assembly GCF_001534535.1). NCBI lineage: Bacteria > Pseudomonadati > Pseudomonadota > Betaproteobacteria > Burkholderiales > Burkholderiaceae > Burkholderia > Burkholderia sp. MSMB1459WGS. Next base: position 34,463 of record NZ_LPMU01000044.1, on the reverse strand, counting down.
ATCACGAGCACCGCGCCTTCGAGCAGGTTCTTCTTCACCGTCGCGACGGCCTTCTCGACGAGCACCGTGCGGTCGTACACCGGAATCGCCCTCACACCGGCCGGCAGCGTGCGGTTCACGTCCTCCATCTTCGCGGCGACGGCCTTCGACACCGTCCGGCTGTTCTCGCCCATCAGCATGAACACCGTGCCGAGCACGACTTCCTCGCCGTTCGACGTCGCGGCGCCGGTGCGCAGTTCGCGGCCGATGTCGACCGCGCCGACGTCCTTCATCCGCACCGGCACGCCGCCGACGTTGGTCAGCACGATGTTCGCGATGTCGTCGACGGTGCGCGCCTGGCCCGGTACGCGCACGAGATACTGCTCGCCGCGCTTTTCGATGTAGCCGGCGCCGACGTTGTCGTTGTTGCGCTCCAGCGCGCGCACGACGTCGGCGAGCGTCAGCCCGTACGACATCAGCTTCGCCGGATTCGGCGCGACGCGGTACTCCTTCACGTAGCCGCCGATCGAGTTGACCTCGGTCACGCCGCGCACGTTGCGCAACTGCGGCCGCACGACCCAGTCCTGCAGCTCGCGCAGGTCGGCCGCCGTATAGCGCGTACCGTCGGGCTTGCGCGCGTTGGCGTCGGCCTCGACGGTCCACAGGTAGATCTCGCCGAGGCCCGTCGACGTCGGCCCCATCGCGGGCGCGATGCCGGCCGGCAGCTTGTCCTTCGCTTCCTGAATGCGCTCGTTGACGAGCTGCCGCGCGAAGTAGATGTCGGTGCCGTCCTTGAAGATCACGGTGACCTGCGACAGCCCGTAGCGCGAGATCGAGCGCGTCTGCTCCAGCCCCGGCAGCCCGGCCATCGCGGTCTCGACCGGATAGGTGATGCGCTGCTCAGCCTCGAGCGGCGAGTAGCCGGGCGCGGACGTGTTGATCTGCACCTGCACGTTGGTGATGTCGGGCACCGCGTCGATCGGCAGGCGCTGGTAGCTGAACACGCCCAGCGCGGCCACGGCCGCGATCGCCAGCATCACGAGCCAGCGGTGCGCAATCGCAAAGCGAATCACACGCTCAAACATGTCGGGATTCCTTGAAGCGGAGCACGGACGTCCTCACCGGACGGGCCGAGCGGCCGGTCGACCGGCCGCTCGGAAAGCAAACCGCATGAAGAGCCGCCAGCCTCGCCACGGCGCATGCGTATTGCCGCTCATTCATGTTCCGCGCTCCCCTTGCCGAGTTCCGCCTTCAGCACGAAGCTGTTCGACGCCGCGTATTCCTGGCCGGGCTGGAGCCCCTTCAGCACTTCCGTCGCGCGTTCGTCGCGCCGCCCCGTCTCGACGGCCTGCGCGACGAAGCCTTTCGGCGAGCGCACGAACACCGACGGCGCACCGTCGACGTCCTGCAGCGCGTCGCTCGCGACCGCGAGCGGCACGCCCTGCGCACCCGCATCGACCGACACGTTCACGAACATCCCCGGGCGCCACACGCGGTCCGGGTTCGGCAGCACGACGCGCGCCGGCGCGGTGCGCGTCTGCTCGCCGAGCAGCGACCCCACGTACGCGATCGGGCCGCTCGAACGCGATTCGAACGCGGTCGCGATCACCGTCGCGTCGCGGCCGACGCGTACGTCGCCGAGCCGCTGCGCGGGCACCGCCATCTCGGCCCACACGGTGGACAGGTCGGAAATCACGAACATGCTCGCGTCGGCGGCGATCGCCTCGCCGGGCGTCGCATGTTTCTCGACGATCGTGCCCGCGAACGGCGCGCGCAGTTCGTAACGGTTCAGCGCGCCCGCGCCGACTGGCGCGTTCAGCGCGGCGAGCTTCTGCCGCGCGTTCTGCACGGCGATCTCGGCCTCGCGCAACTGCACCTGGGCCTGCTGGTAATCCTGCTCGGCCGAAATCCGTTCCTGCCACAACGTGCGTTCGCGCTCGTAGGTCGCGCGCGCCCCCGCCAGACGGCGCTCGGCCGTCAGCAACTCGCTGCGGCGGTCGGCCAGATCGGTGCTCGCGATCACCGCGAGCACCTGCCCCTTCGCGACGTTCTGCCCGAGCGACACCGACACCTGCTCGACGATGCCGGCCACGCGCGGCACCACGTGCGCGGTGCGATCCTCGTTGAACTTGATCTCGCCCGGCAACTGGAACGGCGTCGCGATCTGCGCGGGGCCGGCCTTCGCAAGCGCGATCCTCGACGTCGCGAGTTGCGCGTCGCTCAGCGCGATCGCACCGTCGGCGCGCGCGAACGGGAACGATGCCGCATCGTTGCCAGCCTTCACGTCGATCGTCGCATCGAACACGTGCGGCTTCGCGACCGACTGCGCCGACACGAACTTCCGGCCGGCCGCGTCGAACCGCAACGGTTCGCGCGTACGGTCGTACCGCACCAGCGTGCCGGACACGGTCACGCCGTCGATCGCAGGCTTGCCGCCGACGAATGGATAGACGACGAGCCGCGCGTCGCCGGGTTTTTCCGTCATTACGATCTCGACCGACAGCTTGCCGCGCTCGAGCACGACACCGCCGCGCGCGCCGGCGCCCTCGGCCGGCTGCGCGGCTTCGGCGGCCGTCCGCGCCGATGCGCTGCTGCCGCCCCGCGCGACGGCGAGCGCGCCGATCACGATCCCTGCGCCACCGAGCACGGCGGCCGCCATAACGAAGATTCTGCTGCGTGACATGATGAACCTTCCGGTGAGAGCGGCGCTTAGCGCGCGACGGCCGCGAGCGGCGTGCCGACGAGCCGGCCGATATCGGCGCGAGCCGCATGGGCGCCGGCGAGCGCACGGACGTATTGCGATTGCCCCAGGAACAGCGTGCGCTGCGCGTCGAGCACGTCGAGGAAGCTGAACTTCCCGAGCTCGTAGCCGCGCGACATCGCGTCGAGCGCAAGACGCGCGGCCGGCAGGATGTCGGATTTCAGCCGCTGCGCTTCCTGCTCGGCGGCCTCGAAATTCGCGTACGCCTGCGCGAGCTCCAGCCGCAGGCGCGTGCGTTCGCGATCGAGATCGGCGTTCGCGCGCTCGGCCTTGTGCGTCGCCTCGAGCAGCGCACCCCGGTTCGTGTTGAACAGCGGAATCGGAATCGATATGCCGACCACGGCCTGGTTGTCGGGCACGCCGCCCGTGGTCACGCGCTTCACGCCCGCGCTAACCGTCACGTCCGGAACGCGGCGCGCGCGTTCGAGCGACACGGCCGCATTCGCGCGCAGCAGCTCGGCGCGCGCGACCCGCGCGAGCGGTGCGTCGTCGAGCTGCGCGGTCAACGCGGACAGCGGCTCGACCGGCGGCACGTTTTCCAGGTCGCCGCGCACCGCGAGCCGGTCGTTGCGCGCTTCGCCCATCACGGCGTTCAGCTTCTCGCGCGCAACCTCGACACGGCCGCGTGCGGTCACCACTTCGATCTGCACGCCGGCCGCCGCGACCTGAGCCTTGGTCGCCTCGACCGGCGACACCTTGCCGGCCTGCGCGCGGCGCGCCGCGAGATCCGCGGAGCGCGCGGCGATCGCGGCCGATTCCTCGGTCACCTGTAGCTGGCGCTGTGCGGCGAGCAGCCCGTAGAACGCGGCGATCACGTCGGCGCGCACCGCGGCGCCCTGCTCGTCGAGCGAGGCGCTCGCCGCCTCGCGGCCGTACGACGCGACATCGAGCCGTGCGCGGCGCTTGCCGCCCAGTTCGATGGCCTGGCCGATCATCGCGGTGGACGTGCGTTCGGCGCGGCTGAAGCCTTCCTGCAGGAACGACACTTCGGGATTCGGGCGCGCGCCGGCCTGCATCAACGCGCCGGCCGATGCATCGACGTCCGCGCGCGCGCCGCGCAGCGCCGGATTGTTCCGCGCCGCGACCGCGAGCGCATCGGACAGCGTCAATGACGGCGCAGGAAGCGCGCCGGATGGCGGTGCGCCGATCGGCGTCGCGCTGCCGGCTGCGGTCGCGGCCGGCCCCGGCGTCGGCGACGGCTGTGCATGAGCCGTCGCGGCCATCGCGAAGACGATGGCCGCGGCGAGGTTGAGCTTGAGCATGTTCGGTTCTGCGATAACGGTTCGCGACCGATGCTACGGACCGGCCGCAGTGCGAACATGAGGCGAAGATGATATTTCCGTCATGTCGGGTGCAGCGGCACGCAGGCGTGCGACCGCCCCGCGGGAACGGCATGCCGCGTCGAAGATCGGGAGGACGGGTTGAACGTACCGCGCAACGCGCGCACGGAAGATTGCAGGTTGTCGAGGAATCGGTACGCGTGCGCGGCAGGCCCGCGCACTCGGATCAGGCGATCCCTTGCTTCGCGCGCCGCCGCTGCACGAGCCAGTCGAGCAGTTGCCGCCCGTCGCGTTCGCCGAACCAGCGCGCGTGCCCGATCAGGTAGCCGTCGTACGCGATGTCGACGATCGCCGGCGCATCGATGATGCAGCCGAAATACGCGACTTCCGACAGCGCGAACTCCGTATGCACGATCGGCAGCAGCGCGACCAGCGCCGCATACGCGTCGTCGCTCAACGGTTCGAGCGATTCGTAGCCGTCGAGCAGCGCGTCGATCTGGTCGTATTCGACGCGCCGCGCATCGGCCGGCGCCATCCAGTCGACCGTATTGCGCTCGATCGCGAGCGCGAGGTCCATGACCGCGCAGGTGCGGTCAGACAAGCCGAAATCGAGCACGGTCCGGACCTGCGCGCCGGGCCCCGCCTCGGTCCACAGCAGGTTCGACGCGTGCCAGTCGCCGTGCGTCCACAGCGGCGGCAACGCCGGCAGCAGCGGCACGAGGCGCGCGTGATACGGGCCGATCGCGTCGGCCACGTCGCGACGCCAGTCGCGCGAGCCGAGCGCACGCACGAGCAGCGGCTGCGCGTCGACCCAGCGTTCGAGCGCGCCCGCCAGATCGGCGCACGACAGCACGCGAAAGCTCGACAGCAGCGTGCGCACGGGCCGCGCGGGCGCATCGTAGCCGGCCGACGCGCGATGCAGCTCGGCCAGCGCGCGGCCGGCCGCATACGCATGCGATGGATGCGTGAACGGCTGCCACGACATCACGCCGCGATACGGATCGACGCCGGGTGCGAGCACGTGCACCTCGTACGTCCATTCGCCGGACGCGAACGCGGTCGCACCGTTGCGATCGGCCAGCACGTCCACCACCGGCATCCCGCGCGCGCGCAGATGCGCGATGAAGCGATGCTCTTCCTCGAGCCCGGCGACATCGCGCAGGCTCGCGTGATGACGCTTGACGAACAACCCGCGCCCGTCGGCCATCCGCACCAGCACGGCGGCCGCGAACTGCCGCGGGCTGTGCCACGTCAGCCGCACCGGTTCGCCCGCGCCGTCGATCCGCGCGAGCACGGCCGCCACTTCGTCGTGCGTGATCAGCGGCCAGTCGCGTTCGGCCTGCTCGCCGTCCACGCCGAATTGCGGCGGCGCGACGTCGCGCGACAGGGGGCCGTCCGGCTCGAGGGGGAATGACATGAACGGCGTTGCTCCGTGGTTGAATCCGTGCGCGAGTCAGCGCGCGCCGCCGCCCGATGCGAGCGGGCCGCCGGCGGCCGCGCGCAATGCGGCGGCCGTCCGGCTCCAGTCGCGCCAGCCGACGACGGCCAGCCCGATGAACAGCGCATAGAGTCCGGCCGTCAGATACAGTTCCTTGAACACGAACATCCCGACGTACACGACGTTCACGACGATCCACAGTCCCCACGACGCGATGTAGCGCCGTGCGGTCCAGTATTGCGCGACGAGGCTGAACGCGGTCAGCGACGCATCGACGAACGGCAGCGCCGCATCGGTCCAGCGCGCCATCATCCCGCCGAGCAGCGCGCTGCCGACGACGGCCGCGATCAGGTCGGGCAGCATCTGCCGGGGCCGCACGCCGGTCACGGGTGCGACATCGCCGGCCGGCGCCGCCTCGCCGTCGGCACCGCCGGCGGCCTCGCTCGCGCGCTGCGCGAGCCAGCGCTGCCAGCCGTACACCTGGAGCACCGCGAACGCGCCCTGCAGCAGCATGTCGGAATACAGCTTCGCGTCGAAGAAGATCCAGCCGTACAGCGCGACCGATGCGAGGCCGACCGGCCAGCACAGCATGCGCCGTTTCGCGGTCAGCCAGATCGCGAGCGCGCTGACGATCACGCCGGCGATTTCGAGTGGGGACATCGTCTGTGCTCTCCTGGTGGGCTGCCGGGGCCGCGCGTCACGCGGCCGATTCCGGTCGGTCAGAAATCATAGGTCAACGACACGCGCGCGGTGCGCGGCGCACCCGGGAACAGGTACGCATCGCCCTGCTGCTCGCCTGCGTCGCGCCAGTAGAACTTGTTGAACAGATTGTCCACCGATACGCGCAACACCGTGCGATGGCCGCCGATCTTCGTCGTATAACGCGCGCCGAGATTGAACACGAACCACGACGGCACGCGCGCGGTGCCTTCCTCGTTCGCGTTGCGCGCCGCGCTGTATTCCACGCCGCCGAGCACGTTCAGGCCCGCGATGCCCGGCACCGCGTAGTCCGCATACAGCGACGCGCGTAGCGCGGGCACGTTGATGATCTGGTGTCCTTCGTAGGCCGGCGACCCCGAATCGACCGCGCGGGCGCGAATCGCCGCGACGCTGGCCGTCAGCCCCAGCCGCTCGGTCACGCGCCCGGCTGCGCCGAGCTCGATTCCCTGGTGCCGCTGCGTGCCGCGCTGCACGAACGTGTAGGTCGTGCCCGATGCGTCGGGATCGGCGAACTGGAACGGCTTGCTGATCGAGAACACGGCGGCCGTGAGGCTCAGCCGGTCGAGCCAGTCGTATTTCGCGCCGACCTCGAACTGGTGCGATTCGACGGGCGGCAGGAATGCATACGCGTTGGTCGCGCGCACGGGCGCCTGATCGCCGAGCGACAGCGCCTTGCTGTACGACGCATACAGCGACAGCACGTCCACCGGCTTGTAGACGAGCGCGACCTGCGGCAGGAACACCGAGCGGTCGGTATGTGTCGTATCGCCGTCGAGGCTGCTCCAGCTGCGCTGGCGCAGCAGCACTTCCTTGCCGCCCGCGAGCACCTGCCAGTGTTCGCCGATGCCGATGCGGTCGAGCCCGAACACGCCGTACTGCCACGCATCGAGGCGCGGATACGACGGCCCGGGCGAATTCGGCGACGGCGAGAAGGTCAGGTCCGGCCCGTAGACGTTCTCGCTGCCCACGTAGTCGTACACGGCGTCGGCCATGTGCACGACGCGGCGCTGCACGCTCACGCCGAGCGTCAGCTCGTGCCGCAGCGGCCCCGTCGCGAACCTGCCCGTCGTGACCGCGCGCAGATCGTCGTTGCGCCGGTATTCGCCGGGGCTGCGGAAGTCGTATACGTCGTAGTCGCCGTTCGCGCCGAAGAAGAACGGCGACGTCGCGCCGGCCGCGCAGCTTGCCGCGTAATAGCAGCCGTACGCGAACGCGCTGTTGTCGTCGATCATCGTGCGGCTACGGCCGGCAGCGACGTAGGCCTTCCAGTCGTCGTTGAACCGGTAGTCGAAGCGTGCGTTCAGGTTCAGCGCATCGGTCGTCACCGGTTTCGCCCACGGCTGCGTGCCGAGCGCCTTCGACGTCGTCTTGACCGACGGCACGACGGTGCCGCCGAGCAACTGGTAGCCGGGCGCGGAGCGCTGGATCCACTGCTGGAATTCGGCGTTGAGCTGCAGGCTCGCGCGCGGGCCGATGTCCCAGTCGGCGGCGATCGAGCCGAACGTGCGCCGCCCGTTCGTGCCGTCGATATAGGAATGCATGTTCTCCTTCGCCGCATTGATCCGGAACCCGAACTGATGGTCGGGGCCGAAGCGGCGGCCGAGATCGACGGCCGCCGACGTCGAGCCGCGGCTGTCGACGCCGCCCGTCACGCTCGCGACGTTCGCGGAGCGCTTGGTCACGAAGTTGATCACGCCGCCCGGCGCGACGACGCCGCCGTCGATGCCCGCGAGCCCTTTCAGGATCTCGACGCGCTCCTTGTTCTCGAGCGGCACGTTCTGCTCGCCGGACACCGTCAGCCCGTCGATCCGGATCGCGCTCGCGAGATCGACCGGAAAGCCGCGGATCGCGAAGCCTTCGAAATAACCCACCGGCGCATAGTCGTTGACGACCGACGCATCGTTGCGCACGACGTCGCTCAAGCGCTTCGCCTGCTGATCGTCGATCAGCGCGCGCGTGACGACGCTCACCGACGCCGGCGTGTCGCGCAGCGGCGCGTCGTCGAACCCCGCGACCGACGCTTCGCGCGCCCGCAGCGGGTGGCCGCGCTCGCCGCTCACCGTGATCGCGGGCAGCGTCGCGCTGCCGGTCGCGTCGGCGCCCGGCGCGGGCGGTTCGCCCGGTGCCGCGGCAGCCTGCACCGCGAAAAGCGTGACGCCGAGACCGACACCGAGACCGACACCGAGCCCGACCTTCGTGCGCCGCCGCCGTTCGGGCGCCGCTGTTGTTCTATTCACCGTCATTGTTCTGGATGGAAAACTCGCCACTCGACCCTGTCGAAACCCGTTGGAAGCTGCGAAGCGTGCACCCGCCGCCGCGCCCGTCGCCGGACGCGTGCGTCGACGCGGTATTCATCGGACGAACCGGACCATGCGGCGCGCAAGCGGGCCGGCCGGTCGGAACAGCGCAGGATGGGGCATCGGATTCGGATGACGCGCCGGAAACGATGCAGCGGCCGACGGGTCCGTCGGGTGCCTGTCGGCCGGCCGGCTGCCTCGCGCGATCGTGTCATGCGGGGGACGCTTCGAACGCCCCGGTGCGGGCGGCGGGCACTCGCGCCGGCCGTTCGTCGGAACGGCGGCCTGCCCGGCGCGCGACATCGCGGCGTGGCGCGCATTTTACCCCGGGCGGGGCACAGGGCCGAGGAATCGGACGGAACGGGAAACGGAGAAGGCGGCAACCGGAATCGCGGTTCGGGCGGCACGACGGCGGCGAAGATGCGGGCGCGATTCGCGTCGCGCGTGCCGGCCCCGACGCCGCGTCGTCGTGCGCCGGGCAGAACGTGCCTGGAACCGACGCGGGAATGGGCGCCTGCTACCGGTTCGTCAGCCGTTCGCTTTAGCCCCCCCGCATCGTCACCTCCATGCCGGGCAGTTTCACGACGGGCTCGTTCATCAAATCGGTCGACGCTATCGTCGACCCGGACGGCATCCGAAAAAAAGCAGCAGTTGCGCGCGCTTTTCGCGCGGCAGGCCGTCCGCGGTCACATGTCGCAAGCGCGTCAGCAATCGAGCACGAGCGGCTCCGTGGCCCCTTGCGCGGGCCGCGCGACGCACGGCAGCGCGCAGCCAGGTGCGACCGGCGCATCGGGCGTCTGCTCGTAGTCGACCGCGCCCGACAGCACGCGCGTCGCGCACGTGCCGCACGAACCGGCGCGGCATTCGGACGGCACGGCCACGCGCTGCCCTTCCGCGAATTCGAGCAGCGTGCCGTCGGCAGGCGTCCACGCGGCTTCGCGCCCCGTGCGCCGGAACACCACCGGCACGCTTGCCGCCATGGGCGCAGCAGCCGTGCGGGTCGCACTGCGCGAAACGCTCGACGGCCCGAACGCCTCGAAACGGATGCGCTCGTCCGGCACGTTCAGTGCGCGCAGGCCGTCGTACAGGTCGCGCATGAATGCCGACGGCCCGCACAGGTAGAAATCGTAGTCGTCGAACGACAGGACCCGCTTCAGTTGCCCGACGTCGATGCGGCCTGCCCGCGCGGCCGCCCCTTCGTGAGGACGACTGTCGAACCAGTGAAGCGACACGCGCGCATCGGCGGCCGCGATGCGCGCCAGTTCCGCGGCAAACGGCCGGTCGGCCGCTTCGCGTGCGCCGTGCACGAACACGACGCGGCGCGACGGCGCGTCGTCAGCCAGCGCCCGGCGCAGCATCGCGACCATCGGCGTGATGCCGATGCCGGCCGACACGAGCACGGCCGGGCGCGGGCTCGCGAGATCGAACGCGAAGCGGCCGCGCGGCATCTGCGCGTCGAACGTCATGCCTGCCCGCGCATGATCGTGCAGCCATGCCGATACGCGCCCCTCGCGCTTCACGGTGATCCGGTAATGCGTGCCGCCCGGTGCATCGGACAGCGTGTAACTGCGCATCGACGGCGCGTCGCTGCCCGGCAGCGCGACGCGTAGCGTCAGGTGTTGACCGGCTTCGTACGCAGGCAATGCGCCGCCATCCGCCGGCTCGAAATGGAACGAGCGAATCGCGCGCGCCTCGTCGACGATCTTCGCGATGCGCAGCGGCCGCCATGCGGGCGCCGAGGCCGGCGCGGCCGCGGACGGCGCGGGCGCGGCCGGTGCCGCCGCGCCGCCCGCCGCCGACGCCATCGCCGCGAACTGCGGCGCGCGCTCGACCGCCGACCACCGGAACGGCAGTACCGCGCGCATGCGTCGCACTTCCCGCACATGGAAGCGCACGACGCGTTGCGCACCGTCGAACGACGCGACGACCGGCCCGTCCCACACGATCTCCGCGTGCGCGGCGACATACAGCACGTCGCCGCCGTCGAAATCGACGAACAGCAGCCCCGCGCGCGGATCGTGCTGCAGATTGCCGAGCGTGTTGAAGAACCGGTTGCCGCTGAAATCGGGCGTCGTCAGCGTGCGTGCATCGTCGACGCGCACGAAGCCCGGCATCCCGCCGCGATGCGACACGTCCGCGCCGCGCGCCGCGCCCGCGTCGGGAGACGTGTTCGCGCTCGCGACGAAGAACGTGTCGGCCTGCGCGAGCAGCGCGCGGTCCGCATCGCTCAGCGCGTCCGACACGTCGGGCGCGACGGATGCGTCGACGTCCCGCGCAATGAAGGTCGGCTTGCGGCCCTGGATGTACTTCGCGCAATTGCCGAAGCTCTGCTCGACCGCGATCGTCAATGCATCGCCGTCCGCCGCGCGCACGACGCCGTTCACGCGATTGCGCCGCCGCGTATCGAATTCGATCCCGAGCCCGCCGAGCGGCGCGCCCGCCCGCCACGCGCCGGCCAGCGGGTCGCCCGGCAGCGCGCGCGCCGCGATGCGCAGCGTGCGGGCGTCCGGCGACGTGACGAAACCCGGTGCGCCGACCCGCAGCGTCGCCCATGGCTGGCCCTGCGCATCGACGCCGCCGAGCACGAAGAACGGCAGTTGCGCGAAAAAGGTCCGGTGCTGGTCCGGCATGAATCGCCGGATGCCGCGCCGGCCGGCCGCGCCCGCCGCGTCCGTCACGCCCGCGCGCTGCTGCACGGCAAGCTCGCCCGCGTGAAACGGCGTGACCTCGAGTTCCCAGCCCGGTACGACGGCGCTCGGCGTATTCATTGCGTTCTCCTGAACAGGCACGGTGGCCGCGAGCGTCAAGCGGCGAGCAGGCCCGCGCGCGTCGTCGGCATCGCGACGAAGCCCGGCAACGCCTCGATACGCGCCAGCCACGCGCGCACGTGCGGATACGGTTCGAGCGACACGCCGCCTTCCGGTGCGTGCGCGATGTACGTGTACGCGGCGATGTCCGCGATCGTCGGCTGCGCGCCGGCCGCGAACGGCTTGCCGGCCAGCTCGCGATCGATCACGTCGAGCACCTTCGCGGCCGTGCGCTTGGCCGCTTCCGGGTCGAGCTGCGCGCCGAACACGGTCACGAGCCGCGCGGCGGCCGGCCCCGACGCGATCGGGCCGGCCGCGTACGACAGCCAGCGCTGCACGACGGCCGCGCCGACCGGATCGTCGGGCAGCCAGTGCGCGTCGCCGTAGCGCTTCGCGAGGTACACGAGGATAGCGTTCGAATCGGCGATCACGGTGCCGCCGTCGTCGATCACCGGCACCTGCCCGAGCGGATTGAGCGCGAGAAACGCCGGTTCGCGCTGCGCGCCGGCCGCGAGATCGACGTCGATGGTCGTGGACGGCAGCCCGAGCAGCGACAGGAACAACCGGACACGGTGCGCGTGCCCGGACAACAGGAACGAATAAACGCGGATCGGCGAAGCAGGCTTGCTGGCGGCAGACATGGAAACACTCCGGAATCTCGCGCCGCCGGGGATCGGCGACGAACGGCCCCAGCGTAGCGCTCGCGGTTCGTCGCCAGAAGACGGATAATTGCTGAAACATTATCCGCTTCCATAGGACAATCGACGATGGCCGATTTGCGCGACGTGAACCTGAACCGGCTGGCGATCTTCGTCGCGGTGGTCGATGCCGGCTCGCTGACGGCCGCGGCCGAGCGGCTCGGCCTCGCGAAGACGGTCGTCAGCACGCACATGCAGCGCCTCGAATCCGAGGTCGGCGCGAACCTGCTGGTGCGCACGACGCGGCGGCTGAGCGTGACCGATGCCGGGCGCGTGTTCTACGACGCGTGCCGCGACATCGTGCGCGCCGCCGAAGCCGCGCTCGACGCGGTGTCGTCCGACGCCGGGCCGCTGCGCGGCACGCTGCGCGTGAGCGTGCCGATCGACTATGGCGCGCTGGTCGTCGCGCCGGCCGTCGTCGCGCTGCGCGACCGGCATCCGGCGCTCGCCGTCGAACTCGTCGCGAACGACCGCGTCGTCGATCTCGTCGCGGACAACCTCGACGTCGCGATCCGCATCGGCCGCCTCGCCGATTCGAACCATCGCGCGGTGCAGCTCGGCACCTACGAGAAATGGCTGGTCGCGAGCCCGGCGTTCGTTGCCCGCCACGGGCTGCCGCGCGATCCGGATGCGCTCGCCGCGCTGCCGTTCGTGATGTTGTCGTCGCTGCCGCGTCCGCATACGCTCGACCTCGACGACGCGCGCGGCGGTCACGCGTCGGTGCGCTGCGTCGCGCCGGTGGTGTCGAACACCGCGACCGCGTGCCGCGCGATCGTGCTCGCGGGCGGCGGCTTCGGGCTGCTGACGGATTTCTCGACCGCGGACGACGTCGCGGCCGGCCGGCTCGTGCGGCTGCTGCCAGGTTGGCGCACGGCGCCGGCCGGGATTCATGCGGTGTATCCGTCCACGCGGCTGCCGTCGCCGAAGGTGCGGGCGTTCATCGATGCGATGAAGGCGCGGCTCGGGCAAACGCCGGTCGCGCCGCCCGCGCGTGCGCCGCGACCGAAGCGCGCGGAGGACTGAGCGGTTAGCCGTCCGTCACATGAATTTCAGGTAGCACTGTTTCTTGGCGACCTCCTCGCGCTTGAATCCTTTATCGCTCATGCACGAAGCAAACTCGTCCGGAAACGGATTCAGATTGAAGATCCTGTCCTGGATGCTGGCGGGGATACCCTGGTCCAGTTGGGCTTGCGCTTCCGCGCAGGTCGCCTTCGCGAAGGAGAGCGTGACGGGTTCCCCGCTGATGCGATTGCGGATTTTTTCATACGCCCCGTCCTTGCAGGCCGCCACTGTGTCCTTCAGGTGCTGTGTATAGAGGGCATCGCGGCAGACGTCGCCTGCCCGGTCCGCATCCCTGAACAGCGCCGCGACCGTTTGCGATTTCCACTCGGTTTCGTAGCGCGTGGTTTCGCTCAACGGCCAGCAGCCGCAGCCCGTCAGCATCAGGACGGAAACAACCGCTCCCGCCGACGTCGCGCGGCGCCACCATCGGTTCCGTACTTGCATGAGTTCCTTGTTATTGATCGACAACCATCCCGTATCGCGGGCGACCGGCCCCAGTCCCGCGCACCTATCCCGCCGCCCCCAACGTCCCCAGCAACACCTTCCTGCAACTCGCGATCATCTGCGCCTCCGGATCGCGATAGCCGGTGAGCAGCCATGCGGCGCCGACGTTCGTCATCGCGCCCACCAGCGCAAGCCCGATCAGCCGCTGCTCGGTGCGCTCCGCCGGCGTCACGGCTTCGCGCGGCACGCCGATCGCCATGATCAGCTTGCCGAAGTCGATCAGCATGCGCTGATACGTCATGTCGGTATCCGCACTCACGCCCATCACCTCGAGCAGCAGCACGCGCGCCGCGCACGGGTCGCGCAGGAACGCGAAGAACGCGGCGAGCCCCGCGTCGACGCGCTCGCGCAGATCGCCGCCGCGCGCGGCGACCGCCTGCGCGACCGCGTCATGCAACTGCTGCGCGTGATGCCGATAGGTGCAGCGCAACAGATCCTCGGTGCTGTCGAATGCCGCATAGAAATAGCGATCGTTCAGCTTCGCTTCCTGGCAGATCGACCGCACGGTCGCCTTGCGAAACCCCACCGTGCCGAACACGCGCGTCGCCGCGCGGATCAACGCATCGCGCCGCTCGGCGGCCCGTACCTCGGGCGCCACGCCGCCATACGACCGGCCTCTTTTTTCCGTTTCGAGTGCTTTCTCCATTCCGCTATTTGACATCAGGACACCCGAAAACTAAAGTGGTGACGACCAACACCACAATAGACGCGCCGCCGATGCAGCGCAAGCGGAACGGGAGGAACGACGGATGAAGGGGTTTTCCGGCAAGGTCGCCGCGATCACGGGCGCCGGTTCGGGCATGGGCCGCAGCCTCGCGATCGAGCTCGCGCGGCGCGGCTGCGAGGTCGCGCTCGCCGACGTCGACGAAGCCGGGCTCGCCGGCACGGCGGCCGCGTGCGCGTGGCACGGCGTGCGCGTGAGCACGCGCCGGGTCGACGTCGCCGACCGCGACGCGGTGTTCGCGTGGGCCGATTTCGTTCGCGCCGAGCACGGCAAGGTCAATCTGATCTTCAACAACGCGGGCGTCTCGCTGGCCGCCAGCGCCGAAACCGCCCGCCTCGCCGATCTCGAATGGATCGTCGGCATCAATTTCTGGGGTGTCGTGCACGGCACGCAGGCGTTCCTGCCGCATCTGCGCGCGTCGGGCGACGGGCACGTCGTCAACACCTCGAGCCTGTTCGGGCTCGTCGCGATGCCGACGCAAAGCGCGTACAACGCAACCAAGTTCGCGGTGCGCGGCTTCACCGAGGCGCTGCGGATGGAACTCGAACTCGACGGCGCGCCGGTGAGCGCGACCTGCGTGCATCCGGGCGGCGTCGCGACGAGGATCGTCGACGCGGGCCGCGTCGATGCCAGCATCCGCGCACTGACGGGGCAGGACGAAGCGACCCATCGCCGCCAGGCCAACCGCCTGATCAACGCGACGACGGCCGACGAGGCGGCGCGGCAGATCCTCGCGGGCGTCGAACGCAATGCGCGCCGCGTGCTGGTCGGCGCCGACGCGCGCCGCCTCGACCGGATCGCGCGGCTGCTCGGCGCCGGTTACCAGTGGCTGATGCTGCGCCACGTGCGTCGCGCCCGCGCACGCAATCTTCGCCCGAAGGAAGCCTCCGCGGGAGAACGCGCCTACGCGCCGGCCGCGCGCCCCACCACACCGACGAAGGACCCCGCATGAGCTCGACGACGACCGACCGGCGCGCCGCGCCGCCCGCTCCCGACGCCCGCCGCGACCGGAGTGACGGCAACGACCTCGACGTGCTGATCGTCGGCGCCGGCCTGTCCGGCATCGGCGCCGCCTATCACCTGAAGCAGCGCTGCCCGCATGCGAGCGTGGCGATCGTCGAGGCGCGCGACGCGATCGGCGGCACCTGGGACCTGTTCCGCTATCCGGGCGTTCGTTCGGATTCCGACATGTTCACGCTCGGCTACAGCTTCCGCCCGTGGCACAGCGACAAGGCGATCTCCGACGGGCAGACGATCCTCGATTACATTCGCGACACCGCGCGCACGTATGGCATCGACGAGACGATCCGCTACGGCCAGAAGGTCGTCGCGGCCGACTGGGATTCGACCCGCGCGCGCTGGACGGTGCGCATCGAGCGCACGCGGGACGGCGCAACGGACACGCTCGTCCATACCTGCCGCTTCCTGTTCATGTGCAGCGGCTACTACGACTACGACGCCGGCTACCTGCCCGACTGGGCAGGCATGGACACGTTCGAGGGCACGCTCGTGCATCCGCAGCACTGGCCGAAGGATCTGTCGTACGCGAACCGGCGCGTGGTCGTGATCGGCAGCGGCGCGACGGCCGTCACGCTCGTGCCGTCGATGGCGGCCGATGCGCGGCACGTGACGATGCTGCAGCGCTCGCCGACCTACATCGTGTCGCTGCCCGCGCGCGACAGGATCGCGAACGCGCTGCGCCGCGTGCTGCCGTCGCGGCTCGCGCACCGGCTCGTGCGCGTGAAGAACGTCCTGCTGACGATGTACCTGTACAACGTGTCGCGCCGCAAGCCCGACCGGACGAAACGGTTCATCATCCGCGCGGCGAGCAAGCAGCTCGGCCCCGACTTCGACGTCGCGAAGCACCTGACGCCGCGCTACATGCCGTGGGATCAGCGCGTGTGCCTCGTGCCGAACGGCGACCTGTTCAAGGCGATTCGCGCGGGCCGAGCATCGATCGTCACCGACGAGATCGAGCGCTTCACGCCGACCGGCCTCGAGCTGAAGAGCGGCCAGCAGCTCGACGCGGACGTGATCGTCACCGCGACCGGGCTGAAGGTGAAGATGCTCGGCGGTGCGCGGATCACGGTCGACGGCCGCACGGTCGATTTGTCGGAGACGGTGTCGTACAAGGGGATGATGTACAGCGACGTGCCGAACCTCGCGTCGTCGTTCGGCTACACGAATGCGTCGTGGACGCTGAAGGCCGAGCTGATCGCGCGCTACGTGTGCCGGCTGCTCAATCACATGCGCGCGAACGGGTACGACACGTGCGTGCCGCGGCTCGGCGCAGGCGATCTCGGCGACGTGCCGGCCGTCAACCTGAGCTCGGGTTACATCCAGCGTGCGGCCGGCATCCTGCCGAAGCAGGGGCACCGCAAGCCGTGGAAATTCCACCAGAACTACGTGCTCGATCTCGCGTCGCTGAAGTTCAGCCCGCTCGCCGATTCCGCGATGCATTTCGAACGCCGCGCCCAAACCGGCCAGGCAGCCGCCGCGCCGGCTGCCGAACCCGCACTCGAAACCCGCTGAGGCCGACATGACCCCTACGCTCCATCTGATCCAGAACGTGCTGCTCGGCGTCGTCGCGGTGCTTGCCGCGCTCGCGCTGTTTACCGGTTACGTGGCCCGTCGCGTGACGCGCGCGTTTCCGCCCGAAGGCCGCTTCGTCGACATCGACGGCGACCGCATCCACTACGTCGAATACGGCAACGGCCCGCCAATCGTGTTCGTCCACGGGCTGGCGGGGCAATGGCGCAATTTCGCGTACCTGCCGCTCACGCGGCTCGCGCAGCGGCATCGCGTGATCCTGATCGACCGGCCGGGCGCCGGCCGCTCGCTGCGCGGCGCGGCCTCGCAGGCGAACGTGTTCGCGCAGGCTCGCACGGTCGCCGCGTTCATCGACGCGCTGAAGCTCGACAAGCCGGTGCTGGTCGGCCACTCGCTCGGCGGCGCGATCGCGCTCGCGGTCGGCCTCAATCATGCGGACCGCGTGAGCCGGCTCGCGCTGATCGCGCCGCTGTCGCACGAGCAGACCGAGCCGCCTGCACCGTTCAAGCCGCTGATGCTGCCGTCGCCGCTCGTGCGCCGTTTCGTGTCGTGGACCTTCGCGATCCCGCTGACGATCCTGACGGGTCGCAACGCCGTTCGTCAGGTGTTCGCGCCGGAGGACGTGCCGCGCGACTTCCCGGTCAAGGGCGGCGGCCTGCTCGGGATGCGCCCGCACGTGTTCTACGCGACGGCGACGGACCTGCTGTCGGCGCCCGTCGACCTGCCCGCGATGGAGCGTCGCTATGCGGAGCTCGCGCTGCCGGTCGACGTGCTGTACGGCCGCGCCGATCCGATCCTGAACTGGCGCGCGCACGGCGAAGCGCTCGCGAGGAAATCGGCGCGCGTGCGGCTGAAGGTCGTGGAGGGCGGGCATATGCTGCCGGTCACGCTTCCCGACGCGACGGCCGACTGGCTGCTCGAAGTGGCCGCCGCGTCGGTCGATGCCGCCGCGCAGCCAGTACGCATCGCGTAGATCGCGGCAACGAAGCGGGCCGGATTCCGTGCCGGGCAGTCGGAGCCGGCGCCGCGACGGAATCAGGCTTCGTCGTCGGGTATCGACAACCCGAGATCCGAGAGCACCTCGCGCGCGCTGCGGAACGCCTCGACCGCGGCCGGCGCGCCGGCGTACAGCGCGCTGTGCAGCAATACCTCGCGGATCTCGACGAGGCTCGCGCCGTTGTTGAGCGCACCGCGAATATGCCCCTTCAGCTCCGTGCCGCGGCCGAGCGCCGCCAGCATCGCGCACGTGCACAGGCTGCGCGTCTTCAGGTCGATCCCGCCCCGCTGCCACGTGCTGCCCCACGCATGTTCGTTCAGCCAGTCCTGCAGCGGACGCGAAAATCCGTCGAGGTCGCGCATCGCGCGCTCGACGAACGCCTCGCCCATCACGTCGATCCGCCGCGCCTTGCCGTATTCCCTGTCCTGTTCGCTCATGTCCGTGTCCTGGTTGGAGTCGGGGCCGCTGCGGCGTCGCCGGCAGCCGGGAGATGTCCTGCCATGTTCGTGCGCGCGGCGGGGTTTCGTCAAAGACGCGGCGCTCGGTTCGCGGCCGCTCGCGTCACGGACGGCCCGAACGCTACGTAACATCCGGCCGCGCGTTACGGCGCCTTACGGGAACATCGCAGCCGCGACGTTTGCGCACCGCGCGTGCCTGTCGCGCGAAACCGTCATTCCTCCGTTTAAATCGCATCGATATTCCCGATTCTCGCAACAAATCGCGACACCATTTCGCGAAGCCTGTCATGGCGCGGAATTTGCAGTGAAGACCTCGACACACTTCCAATGTCGAGGCCAACATGCACACTCTTTTCAAGAAGACGACGGTAACGATGGCCGTCTCGTCACTGCTCGCGCTGTACGGCTGCGGCTCGGTCGACGGACCGACGACCCCGCCGACGATCAAGCCGAGCACGTCCGGGACGAGCGGCACGTCGGGGACTTCCGGCACGTCGGGCGGCGGTTCGTCAGGGACGTCGGGTGGCGGTAGCTCGGGGTCGTCGGGGACTTCTGGTACGTCGGGGACTTCCGGTACTTCGGGGACTTCCGGTACTTCGGGCACTTCCGGTACCTCGGGCACTTCCGGTACCTCGGGCACGTCCGGTACTTCGGGTACTTCCGGTACCTCGGGCACTTCCGGTACTTCGGGTACGTCCGGTACCTCGGGTACGTCCGGTACCTCGGGCACTTCCGGTACTTCGGGTACGTCCGGTACCTCGGGTACGTCCGGTACCTCGGGCACGTCCGGTACTTCGGGCACGTCCGGTACTTCGGGCACGTCCGGTACTTCGGGCACGTCCGGTACTTCGGGTACTTCCGGTACCTCGGGCACTTCGGGTACGTCAGGCACTTCCGGCACCTCGGGCACCTCCGGTACGTCAGGCACGTCCGGCACCTCAGGTACTTCCGGTACCTCGGGTACTTCCGGGACCTCGGGTACGTCCGGTACCTCGGGTACGTCCGGTACCTCGGGTACGTCCGGTACCTCGGGTACGTCCGGTACCTCGGGTACGTCCGGTACCTCGGGTACGTCCGGTACCTCGGGTACGTCCGGTACCTCGGGTACGTCCGGTACCTCGGGTACGTCCGGTACGTCGGGCACTTCCGGTACATCGGGCACTTCCGGTACGTCGGGCACTTCCGGTACGTCGGGCACTTCCGGTACCTCGGGCACCTCGGGTACGTCGGGCACCTCGGGTACGTCCGGCACCTCAGGTACTTCCGGCACCTCCGGCACCTCCGGTACTTCCGGCACCTCGGGCACCTCCGGTACGTCAGGCACCTCCGGCACCGGCGTCACCCCCCTCGGCAACGTCCTGCAGAAATCCGGCAATCTCGTGACGGCGCTCGGCACGACGGTCGTGAACGGCGGCGCTCAGATCGGCGGCGTGCAGATTCCCGGCACGAACCCGACGACGGCCACCAGCATCGGCAACGCGGTCGGCAGCCTCGGCAACGGCGTGCAATCGCTCGGCAACGGCGTCGCGGCCGGCCTCGGTTCGATCGGCGTGTCGGCGAACCCGCTCGGACCGACGCTGACGTCGACCACCGGCCTGCTGACCGGCGCCGGCGGTGCGGTCAACAACCTCGGCAATGCGGTGACGAGCCTCGGCACCGGCCCGCTGTCGCCGCTCGCGCCGGCGACGACCCTGGTCGGCAGTCTCGTCAACACGGTCGGCACCGCGGTCAATTCGACGGCATCGGCGCTGAACACGGCGCTGAACAGCTCGCCGGTCCAGCAGCTCGAAACGCAGCTCGGCAAGGTGATCAACCCGATCACGAATACGCTGACCGGCGGCGTCACGACGCCGGGCGTCACGCAGACGCTCGGTGGCGTGACGCTGCTCGGCACGCCGCTCAACGGCCTGCTGAGCACGCTCGGCAACGGCATCGCGCTCGCCGGCACGAAGGTCGGCGGCGCGACCGACAACCCGGTCGGCACGAGCCTCGGCGGCGCGCTGGGGCAACTCGGCAACACGGTGACGGCGACGGGCGGCCTCGTCAACGCCGGCAACGCGGGCAGTTCCAGCAGCGGCACGGGCGGCAACAATCCGCTCGCCCCGATCACGGGCCTGCTCGGCACGTTGACGGGCGGCCTCGGCGGCGGCAGCTCGAGCGGTTCGGGCGGCACCAGCGGAACGAGCGGCACCAGCGGCGGCCCGCTCGCGCCGATCACCGGCCTGCTCGGGACGGTGACGGGCGCGCTCGGCGGCATCGGTTCGAGCGGCACCAGCGGCACGGGCGGGACGAGCGGGACCGGCGGCACCAGCGGCACCGGTGGCACCAGTGGCGCAGGCCTCGGCGGCCTGCTGGCGCCGGTCACCAATCTCGTCAACGCGCTGACGCCGCTCGGCGCGAGCCTCACCGGCACCGTCACGACGCCGGGCGGCAACCTGTCCGGCACGCTCGGCGGGGTGCTGACGAGCGGCCCGGTCGGCACGCTCACGGGTGCGCTGGGAACGCCGACCGGTTCGGCCGGCGCCACCGGCACGGTCGGCTCCGGCGGCGCAGCCGGCACCGTGACGACGCCGGGCGGCAGCGGCTCCGTGGTGACCGGCCTGACCGGCAGCACGAGCGGCGGCGCCGCCGCCGGCACCGGCAACCTGCTGTCGCCGGTGACCAACCTGCTCGGCGGTCTGCTGGGCGGCGGCACCAAGAAGTAAGCGTCAACGCATCACGTATCAGAACGACAGGCCAATGGCCGGGCGCGCATCCATAAACAGCCCGGCCGACGGCCGGCGTCACCCGCCCAGCGGGGGCGCCGGCCCTCATCCCCACGAGGATCCGATCATGAACTCCACGCTCGACGGCGTCGTCGCTGCTCCGGACCACCCACCCCGCTCCGCCACGCCGTTGCGTGCCGGCCTCCTCGGCATCACGGCCGGACTCTTCGCGCTGTGGATCACGCGCGACCACCCGGCCCTCGACGCGGCCACCCGCGCGGTCATCGCGAGCCTCGCGATCATCGGCACGATCGCGCTGCACGAACTCTTCGTCTCGCGCGTCTACCTGCGTCCGAGCGCGGGGCTGTCGCGGCAGGCCGTCCGGCCGCTCGGCATCGCGCGCGTGGCGACGCGGCTCGGCGCGCTCGCGTCGGTCTACGCGGGCATCGGCGCGATCTACTGGCTGCTGCCCGAATACCACGGCGCGTTCTACCTGCCGTTCTGGTCGCTGCTGCGCTCGCTCGCGCCGTACGTGATCGTCGCCGCGCCGTTCTACTTCGCGTGGATGGACCGCCACCAGCGCGAGACCGACGACGCGTACCTGCTGTGGGGCCGCTTCCTGTTCCGCCGCGAGCAGCCCGCGAGCTGGAAGCCGGTGCGCGAGATGCTGGCCGGCTGGGGCGTGAAGGCGTTCTTCCTGCCGCTGATGACCGTCTACCTGTCGAAGGACGCCGATCACCTGAGCGCGTCGCTCGCGAACGCGATGCATGCGCCGATGACGATCGCGACCTTCGTGTTCATGTATGACCTTTCGTTCACGATGGACCTGATGTTCGGCACCGTCGGCTACCTGTGCACGTTCCGCATCCTCGACAGCCACGTGCGCACCGTCGAGCCGACGACGCTCGGCTGGGTGGCCGCGCTGATCTGCTATCAGCCGTTCTGGTCGCTGATCTCGAACAACTACATCCGCTACGAAGGCTCGGTGTTCTGGGACAACTGGCTACTGTCGGCGCCGACGCTGCGCGTGATCTGGGGCGCGACGATCATCCTGCTGCTGCTGACCTACGCGCTGTGCACGATCTCGTTCGGGCTGCGGTTCTCGAACCTCACCAACCGCGGGATCATCACGTCGGGCCCGTACCGCTTCACGAAGCATCCGGCCTACATCACGAAGAACCTGTCGTACTGGATGGTATCGGTGCCGTTCGTCGAGCCGCTCGGCTGGCAGATCGGGCTCATGCACTGTGCGGGGCTCGTCGCGGTCAACCTGATCTACTACACGCGTGCGAAGACGGAAGAGCGTCACCTGATGCGCGATCCCGACTATCGCGCGTATGCCGAATGGATCGCACGCCACGGGCTGTTCGCGCGGATCAGGCAGGCGTTCGGCGCGCGGCAGGCGGTGTGACGGGGCGAACGGGAGCGGCGTCCATGCCGCTCCCGTCCCTCGCATGGGCGTCGGCCTGCCTGTCGCGGGCTTCGCACCCGCAACGACACTTTTCCACGCATGCCCTCCAGCGCTCGACGATGCGCTTTCGCGTATAACTCCCGAACGTGTCGGCACGCCCCATGCGGCCAATTGTCGCGAAACGCCGCGATTCTCCGCTTTTCGTCGCCTTTCTCCGTCAGTCCGATTGCCCGACTCCGATGCGTCGCGTATGGTGCTGGCCGTCCGCGCACGATCCGTCGCCGGACACCCGACCGTCGTCCCGCACGACGGCCGTGCGGGCCGTGCCCGCCGCTCACCGTCTCCGCGACGCCACCTGGCGCCGCGCATTCATGAGGAAAGAGGCGTGATCCACAAAGTCCTGATCCTGTTCGCACTCTGCATCGCGGGCCTCGCCGCGATCGCCGCCGGTTTCCAGCACATCCCCAGCTGATTCGCGGCCCCGGCTCGCTTCGCCGAGCCCTGGGGCCGCACCCGCTTCCGTTCCCTTTTGCGATGAACCTCTTTCCCGAACCGCCCGGGACGGGCGGCTTTTGCCATGCGTATCGACGTACAGCATTCCCAGCACGACATCGACGACGAACTCGACACCCTTTATGAACGTCTCCACCAGCCGGGCCATCGCCTGCACGGGCTGCCGGCCGTCGCACTCGGCCGCTCGGGCCTGATCGTCCGCCACCGCGAAGCGGACGGCGAATACTTCCTGTATGTCGAGGATCTGGCCGCGCGCCAGCTCGCCGGCTATACGGTGTTCAACCGCCTGCCCGAACTGCCGCGCCGCGCCGACCGCTACCTGCGCGCGCCGCATACGCGGCTGCGCGGCTCGGCGCAACGCAAGGGCCTTGCGACGACGCTGTATCGCTGGGGGCTCGATGCGGGCCTGTGCCTGATCAGCGGCGCGCGCCAGTCGGTCGGCGCCGCGCAGCTGTGGACGGCGCTCGCGCAGGATTACCGGCATGGCTTCGTCGATGTCGAAGGCCGCGCGCTGCGCTATCTCGGCGAAACCGTTGCCGACGACGTGCACGGTGCGCTGCATACGCGGCGGCTGTTGCTCGGGCGCGGGTGGGGAATCGGCGAATTCGCGCAGGCGGCCGGGATGGCCGGCGTGGCATCCGGCACGATGCGATGGCCGGTACCGTCGGACCCGCGCGGCCATGCAGGCGCCTGATCAGGACAATGGTCGTCACGATTTGCCAGCGACACGCGCCGCACGTACCGGAAGACGATCGCCCCGACGACCGTGCAGCCGTCGCGGCCAGCCATCGTGCATGGTCGCGTGAGTGCGTTACTGATTTGCGCGTTGAAGCGCCCGGCGACCGCGTTCGAGAATCTGCCAATCCTGCTCGGCCGCCGATCGTTCGCCGGGGAACCTGCGCGCATATTGCAAAAGCAGGTCGGCCCAGCGCGCATCCTGCTCGATCGCATCGAGATTTCGCTGCTGCTCCGGCATTCTCGATTGCAACAGGACAGCAGCAGCAAGTTGGCTGCCGACAAATTCCGCCGTCGTGGCCATTCCCCAGTTTCGTTTCGGCCCGCAAAATGCGAACGACGCCGCAAGACGCTCGGATTTGACGAACGCATCCTGGTTTACCTGTTGCTGAATCATCCGGGTCGCTTCTGCGATCTCCATTTTCAAATGTGCCGGATCGCAGACCGGTTGGTTCGCGGAAGCCGCGATCCTGTCGAGCGCAGTCTGCACGTTTCGATCGTCGGATGGGCGCGCGACATCGTCATACGTGGACGAACGACCGGCACACGCGCTGGTCAGCGCGGTGGCCGCAACGAGGATCAGAGCATTCCAGCGCTTCATGAGCGAATCATTCCGCAAAAAGATTTTCGGGCCGACGAAAAGCAGACCGTGATTGTAGTGCGTGCGATCGGAGCGGCCGGCGAGCGCGCGCACGGTGCGATAATGCGTCCGCCCCCACGTATCGCATTCCCGGACCCTCGCCGATGGCCATCGCTCCCCGCCGCCACATCGACATCGTCGCGCTGTGCGGCAGCCTGCGTGCGCAGTCGTACAACGCGGCACTCCTCGACGCAGCCGCGCTCGTCGCCCCGCCCGGTATGCGCATCGCACGCTTCGATCGTCTCGGCGAATTCCCGCTGTTCAATCCCGATGCCGAATATCCGACGCCCGCCGCGGTGCGCGATCTGATCGACCGCCTGAACGCGGCCGACGGCGTGCTGATCGCCAGCCCGGAATACGCGCACGGCGTAACCGGCGTGATGAAGAACGCGCTGGACTGGGTCGTGGGATGCGAGGCCGTCGTGTACAAGTCCGTGGCCGTGTTGAACGCGTCGCCGCGCGCGACGCATGCGGATGCGGCGCTGCGCGAAACGCTGTCGGTGATGTCGGCGCGCATCGTCGAGCCCGCGTCGATCGCGCTGCCGATCCTCGGGAGCCGGCTCGACGCGGCGGGCATCGCCGCGCATCCGCCGTTCGCGTCGGCGCTCGTCGGCGCATTGCACGCGCTGCGCACGGCGATCGACGACACGAGCGCCGGCCGGTAGGCGATCCGCACGCCGAACGCGTGCGGCGTGGCGTTATCGCGCCTTCGCGCGCGTCGTCTTCTTCGCGGGCCGGGCCGCTTTCGCGCGCGGTGCTTCCTTCTCGGGCTGCGCGCCGCCGCCGACGAGATCCTCGAGCCATGCGAGCGCATCGACGTACGACAGGAACTGCTGCAGGTAGTCCGGCGACAGCTCGCGCATCGTCGCGAGCGAGCGGTGCACGAGGCTGTTCGAATTGAGCGGCCCCGCGTTGCGCGGCACCTGGTCGAGCGACTGGCGGTATTGCTGTTCCGTGCGGACTTTCGACCACGTCGCGCGGAAGTAGTCGACGAGTTCGGGATCGAGCCCGCGCCGGTCGGCCTGCGCATCGCGCACGAGCCCTTCGACGAGCGCGGCAAGCGCGCCGCGCGCGGGCGCCTCCGCAGCGGCTTCCCCCGTCTCGCGCGGGGTGCCGGCGTCATTGCCGCGCGCGACGATCTCCGCGAACCCTTCGATCAGCGTCGCCAGCCGCGCATCGACCAGCGTGCGGGCAGCGCCGTCGAGCACGGCCGCGCGCCGTTCGAGCGCGTCGATCCGGTGAAAGCGCACGGGATCGAGCCGGTCGGCGCCCTGCTCGCGCCACGCGTCGAGCGTCGCGCGCACGTGCGTCGCTTCGCCCGTCACTTTGCCTTTCCTCCGTTCGACGCCGACTTGCGCGGCACCGGCGCGATTTCCACGCGACGGTTCTTCGCGCGGCCTTCGTCGTCTGCATTGGAGCTGACCGGCTGTTCGGAACCGAACGCGGCCGCGAACACCGACGAGGCCGGCACGCCGGCATCGATCAGCGCGCGCGTGACCGTCAACGCGCGTTTGGCCGACAGTTCCCAGTTGTCCGCGAACAGGCGGTTGCCGGCGTGCACCTGCTGGTCGTCCGCGAAGCCGCTGACCATCAGGATCTCGTCGCGCGTCTTCAGGTACGTGGCCAGCGGGCTGGCCAGCGTCTTCAGCAGGTCGCGGCCCGCGGGCTGCAACTGGTCGGAGTTCAGCGCGAACAGCACGTTGCCGCTGATGCCGATGCGTCCGTTCACGAGCGTCACGCGGCCGGCCGCGAGCGGCCCGGCGAGGGCCTGTTCGAGCGACTTGCGCTGCTGCGCCTCGAGCTGGCGTGCACGCATCGCTTCCTCGAGCTTCGCCGTGAGCTGAAGCTGCATGCCGATCACGCCGACGAGGATCAGCACGAACGCGCCGAGCAGCACCGACATCAGATCGGCGAACGCGGGCCACACCGGCGCCGATTGCGCGCCGCCGTCGATTTCGTCGTGCATGCGTTACGCTCCGACGGGCGCCCGCCGTCCGGCGAGCTGCTGCAGGTCTTCGACGATCTGCTTCTGCGACATCACGCTCAGGTCGATCACCTCGCGCGCCTGCGCGACGTAGTACTCGAGCTGTTCGTCGCTGCGCGCGAGCGATTTCTCGAGCGCGGCCTCGATGCGCTGCAGATGGGTCAGCAACTTGTCGTTCGATTCGCCGAACACCTGCACGGCCATCCCGAATGCGTCGCCGAGGCTCGCCACCTCGACGGCGCCGGCCGTGACCTGTGCGGCCACCGAATCGAGCTTGCGCGTTTCGGCGTCGACGGTGTCGTTGAAGCGCGCGCCGACGCGATCGAGCAGATCGGCCGACGTGCTGACGAGCGCGTCGATCGCGGCGCGTTGTTCGGTCGACGCGTGGTTGACCGCGCCGAGCAGCGTCTCCAGCGTCGCGAGCAGGCGGCTGCGTTCCTCGAGCGTCGCGGTGTCGCGCACCATGCTGTCGGACAGGCGCTGGCGCAGCTCGGCGACGACGTCGGCCGCGGCCTTCGGCGCCTCCGACGCGGCCTGCACGAGGCGCGAGATTTCGTTGATCGTGTCGCTCGCGTGAACCTGCGCCTGCGCAGTGATGTCGTTCGCGGTGCGGGCCAGCGTGTCGCAAATGTCCTGCTGGCGCGCCGCGGCCTGCGCGCTCGTCTGCGCCCATTCGTCGCGCAGCGCGGCCGCCATCGCCGCGAGCGAATCGCTCCAGGCAGCGAGGCGCTCTTCGTCGCGTGCGGCCAGTTGCGATTGCAGGCCAGCGTGCGATTCGCGAATCGTCGCCAGCAGATCGTTCGAGCGCTGCTCGAACGTCGACGCCTGCGCGGCGAGATCGCGTGTCGTTTGCGCGAGTGCGTCGCAGATTTCCTGCTGACGGCCCGCACTGTGCACGCCCGCACGCTGCCATTCTTCGCCAAGCTTCGCGGCCATCGCGGCCAGCGAATCGTTCCAGGCGGACAGACGCTCTTCATCGCGCGCAGCCAGTTGCGATTGCAGGCCGGTGTGCGACTCGCGGACCGTCGTCAGCAGATCGTTCGAGCGTTGTTCGAACGTCGATGCCTGTGCGGCCAGGTCGCGCGTCGTTTGCGCGAGTGCATCGCAGATTTCCTGCTGACGGCCCGCGCTGTGCACGCCCGCACGCTGCCATTCTTCGCCGAGCTTCGCGGCCATCGCCGCGAGCGAATCGTTCCACGCCGACAGACGTTCCTCATCGCGCGCAGCCAGTTGCGATTGCAGACCGGTATGCGATTCGCGAATCGTCGTCAGCAGATCGTTCGAGCGTTGTTCGAACGTCGATGCCTGCGCGGCGAGGTCGCGCGTCGTTTGCGCGAGAGCGTCGCAGATTTCCTGCTGACGGCCCGCGCTGTGCACGCCCGCACGCTGCCATTCGTCGCCCAGCTTCGCGGCCATCGCGGCGAGCGAATCATTCCATGCCGACAGACGTGCTTCGTCGCGCGCCGCCAGTTGCGTCTGCAAACCCGCGTGCGACTCGCGCATCGCGGCGAGCGTCGCGGCCGAATGGCGTTCGAACGTCGCGGCGGCTTCGCCCAGCGCGCGCGCATGCTGGCCGGCCAGCGTCTCGCCGGCCTGCTCCTGGCGCGACAGCGCCTCGCGCCATGCGTCCGACAGGCGGCCTTCGGTCGATTCGAGGCGCGTCGCGACGCCGTCGAGCAAATCCGACGAACGCTGCGCGAACGTGTCGGCGAACTGACCGAGCGTCGTCTCCAACCGCTGCGCGACGGCATCGCTCGCGCGGCGCTGTTCGTCGAGCGCGCGGTTCCATACGGCCGTCACGTTGCCGGCGGTCTTCTCGAAGCCGTCCGTCAGCCCGTCGAGCTGACGCTGCACCGCGCCCGTCACGGTGTCGCGCAGCGCGGCCATCTCCTGCGCGAGCCCCGTCATCGTCGCGGCGACGACCGGCTGCAGCGCCGCACCGGCCACGCGCGCGCTTTCGGCGGCGCTTTCCTTCAGCGCGTCGCCGACGTTCGACGCAAGGCCCGCGTACGCGCGCTCGGTCCGCTCGAAAAACGCCCGCTGACTTTCGAGCTGGCGATCGTGCAGCGCGACGCTGCGCGCCTCGAGCGTCGTCATCATCGTCTGCAGCCGGTCGACCAGCGCCGGCATCACATCGGCCTGGCGCTGCAGCAGCCGGAACGATTCGTCGCGCTGATGCGCGGACGAATGCACGCGCAACGTCGTCGCGATCTTCGCGTCGAGCTGCTGCGCCGCCTCGATCCGCTCGCGGCGCACGAGCGCGGACAACAGCCCGAGCATCGCAGACGTGGCCACACCGGCGATCGACGTGCCGAACGCGAACCCGAGCCCCTTCACCGGCGCGATCAGCGACGCGCGGATCGCATCGAGATCGGTCGCGCTCTCGAGCGCGGCGCCCGTACCCTTCAGCGTGACGACCATCCCGAGCAGCGTGCCGAGCATGCCGAGCAGCACCAGCAGGCCGACGAGATAAGGCGTGAGCGCCGGGCCCGGCAGGGCGACGCGCGCGCCTTCGACCCGTGCGCGCACCGCGCCGCGCAGGCCCGGATGCAACGTATCGAGCCACGTGTCGAGCTTCGCGGGCGGGGCGGTCAGGCCGGCGACCGCGTGCGACAGCGTGGCGGTCGCCTGCCGGTAGCGCAGCAGCTCCCATGCGCCGGCGACGTAGCACGCGCCGATCAGCAGCGTGACGGCCGACGCCAGCGGGTTCGACGCGACATAGCCGGCGCCGATCCAGCCCACTGCGAGCAGACCGGCGACGAAGACAACGAGATCAAGGCGAATTCTGGACATAGCGTGTTGATTAGCAGGTGCGAAGGGCCGCGAGCAGCCCGTCTACCGTTTGAAACCGGACTTCGAGTTCGGCTAGCAGGATGCTTTGCATCTCGTCGCGAAACGTATCGAGCCAAGTGCCGGGCACGATCGCCGCGACGGTCGCGGTGTCGGCCGCCGTGCCTTCTGCGGCGTCGGGCGTATCGGAACCGGCGGCCGTCGCGGCCGCGGATTCGGCGTCGGCCAGCGCCTGCCGTTCCGCTTCGCGCAGCCGCGCGAAGCGCGTGCCGAGCAGCGCGGGCACGGCCGACAACAGGCTGCGCTCGCGCGCGCCGAGCACGCGCTCCATGATCGTGTCGAGCGTCGCGAGCCGCGCCATCCCCGACGAGCGCGCGGCGAGCGCGACCCGCAGGCGGCCGCGCAACTGGCCGATCGCCGTTTCCATGTCCTGCTGCAGGGTCAGATAACGCTGGCGGAAGTCCGCGAAATCGGCCGTGTCGGCGGCCGGCGGCGGCGGGTCGCCCGGCCGCCGCCGCGCACGCGGCCGGTGGCCGGCCGTGATCGCCTGCGCGAGGTCGTGGCGCACGCGCGCGCAGTCGCGCTCCGCGTCGTAGCCGCGCACGCCGGCCGCGACGCCCGGCGGGCTCGCGTTCAGCGCGGACGACAGCGTGATCGCGTCGGTCCAGCCGAGCCACTGGCTCAGCCGGTCGGACAACGTTTGCCGGGATTCCGCGACGTCGGCATCGGCCAGGCGCGCGAGCAGCCGGACGAGCGTCGGACCGCTCAACGCCGGGCGCGGAGATGCTTGCACCATGCTGCAAACCGTCAAAAAAGGCAGCAGTTTACACGTCGTCGGGCAGTCGACCGCCAGAATCGGGAAAGCAGCGCGGTTCGGCGCGCCGTGCGCCCCGCGCCAACGCCCGTCGCGCAAGGCTCGGCGGGCGGCGGCAACGGGCGGGAGACAGGCTCGGCGGCGGCCGGTGGGCGGCCGCGCCATCGGGACGCCACGCGTTCGCGACACGCCGACGCGGCTCGGGCGAGTGGCCCGGGCGGCCCGGGCGATTCCCGCCGCTAACCGGCGACGGCCATGGCCGGCCGCTGCCATGCGCTGATGAAGCAGCGCTCAGATCCCCGCTTTCGGTGCATTCAGGATCAGCCGCAGCCCGAGCAGCGCGATCGCGCCGGCCGCGATGCGGTCGACCCATTTCTTCGCACGCAGGTAGAGTTCACGCGGCCGACGCGTCGAGAAGCACAGCGCAACGAGCGTGTACCAGCCGAATTCGACCGCGAACACGAGCGGCGGCAGCGCGAGGTAACACCACAACGGCGGATGCTGCGGAAGCAGCGCCGCGAAGATGCTGCCGTACCAGATCGCCGTCTTCGGGTTGCTGAGCTGGGTCGTGAGGCCGGTCCAGAACGACTTGCGCGCGCTGCCGCCGGCCATCGCCCGCGGATCGTCCATCGCGATCGGCCGATCGGCGCCGCGCCAGATCTTCGACGCCATGTAGATCAGGTAAACGCCGCCCGCGACCTTGAGGCCCACATACAGCCACTCGACGGCCTGCAGCAGCGTGTAGAGCCCGGCCAGCGCGACGCCGCCGAACACGATGCCGCCGATGCCCATGCCGAGCGCGGTGGCGAGCCCGTCGCGACGCGACAGCCCGATCGAATTGCGGGCCACCAGCACGAAGCTCGGGCCCGGAATCATCGCGCCGAGAAACAGCGCAGCCAGGATGGCGAGTACGGCAGCCGATGCGGTCATCGACGTCTCCTTGGTCAGCGACGCCGCTGCGCCGGCGCCTGCGTGTCGTTTCCGACGGTGGGGCCGTCGATTCTGGCACGCTTCGCGCGTGGCCGGAAGCGGCTGTGCGCTGCTATGCTGGCCCTCTTTCCCGTCATTCCGCGCCGCCCATGATCGAGACCCGCGTCGCCCGCCATCCCGACGATGCCGCCGCCGTCGAAGCGATCTTTCGCGCGTACGTCGCGCGGCCGACGGTCGACCTCCGATTCGACGACGACGCGCCCGGCAATCCGGCGCCCGGCGCCGCGTTTCCCGGGCGCGATTCGTAACGCCGCGCGACCGCCCCCTTTTCCCCTTTCAACGGACCGCCCGCCATGCGCGCTCTTCGCCTTTCTGCCCTGCTGCTCCCGCTCCTCGCCGCACTTTCGCTCGGCACCCGCGCCGGCGGCCTGCCGAAGTCGATCGCCGCGCAACTGCCGCCCGGCTACCAGCCGGTGCTCGCGCAAGCCGGCCCCGATCTCGACACCGGGCGGCACAGCTTTCTCGTCGTCGTGCATCGCGCGGTCGATACGCGCGAGCAGCCGTCGCCGCGCCCGCTGCTGATCTACGAGGAAGAGGCCGACCACACCTACCGGCTCGCCACACGCAACGACCAGGTCGTGCTGCGCGCGAACGAAGGCGGCCAGTGCGATCCGTTCGATCCTGAAGACGCGGCCGACAACGGCCTTTCGGTGAAGGGCCGCTATTTCACCGTGCAGAATGTCGTCGCGTGCGGGCAGCACTGGACCGACTACGTCACGTTCCGCTACGACCCGCGCACGCATGGCTGGCTGTTTTCGAGCCAGATCGTCACCGAATCGTTTCCGCTCGACGACAAGCCCGACCACGTCACCGTCACGCGCGCCGACGCGCACCGTCCGGTGCCGTTCGGGCAATGGAAACGCAAGGACTAGCCTCCCGGTACGCGCCCACGCCGCGGCGGCGCCGATTTTCAATCCGGCGCGTCGCCCGCGCGTCGCTCGCGACACCCGGCCAACGGGTCTACCATAGGCGCTCGTCGCCCATGGGCGATCGCCGGCACGGCATGCGGCTTGCGCCTGCCCCTTTCCTCGTTGCCCCCGCACAGGAGGACGTCATGACGCAACACTTCGATGCGATCGTCATCGGCACCGGCCAGGCCGGGCCGCCGCTCGCCGCGCGGCTCGCCGGCGCCGGCATGAAAGTCGCGATCGTCGAGCGCGGCCGCTTCGGCGGCACCTGCGTGAACACCGGCTGCATCCCGACCAAGACGCTGATCGCGAGCGCGTACGCCGCGCAGCTCGCCCGGCGCGCCGGCGAATACGGCGTGTCGGTCGGCGGCCCCGTCACCGTCGACATGAAAGCGGTTAAGGCCCGCAAGGACCAGATCTCCGGCCGCTCGAACCACGGCGTCGAGCAATGGGTGCGCGGCCTCGACAACACGACCGTCTTTCAGGGTCATGCCCGATTCGAACGCGCGAACGCGGTGCGCGTGGGCGATGAAGTGCTCGAGGCCGGACGCATCTTCATCAACGTCGGCGGACGCGCGCAGGTGCCCGCGATGCCGGGCCTCGACTCGGTGCCGTACCTGACCAACTCGACGATGATGGACGTCGACTTCCTGCCCGACCATCTCGTGATCGTCGGCGGCAGCTACGTCGGGCTCGAATTCGGCCAGATGTACCGCCGCTTCGGCTCGAAGGTCACGATCGTCGAGAAGGGCTCGCGCCTGATCCAGCGCGAGGACGAAGACGTGTCGCAGGCCGTGCGCGAAATCCTCGAGAACGAAGGAATCGACGTGCAGCTCGACGCGAACTGCCTGAGCGCGCGCCGCGACGGCGACGGCATCGTGGTCGGCCTCGACTGCGCGGGCGGCGGCCGCGAGGTCGCGGGCTCGCACCTGCTGCTCGCGGTCGGGCGCGTGCCGAACACCGACGATCTGGGGCTCGACCGCGCAGGCATCGACACCGACGCGCGCGGCTACATCACCGTCGACGACCAGTTGCGCACCAACGTGCCCGGCATCTGGGCGCTCGGCGACTGCAACGGGCGCGGCGCGTTCACGCACACCGCGTACAACGACTACGAGATCGTCGCGGCCAACCTGCTCGACGACGACCCGCGCAGGGTGTCCGACCGCATCGCGGCCTACGCGATGTACATCGATCCGCCGCTCGGCCGCGCCGGCATGACGCTCGCGCAAGCGAAGCAGACGGGCCGCCGGCTGCTGGTCGGCACGCGCCCGATGACGCGCGTCGGCCGGGCGGTCGAGAAAGGCGAAAGCCAGGGCTTCATGAAGGTGATCGTCGACGCGGACAGCCACGCGATCCTCGGCGCGTCGATCCTCGGCGTGACCGGCGACGAAGTCGTGCACGGGATCCTCGACGTGATGACCGCCGGCGCGCCGTACACGACGATCAGCCGTGCGATGCATATCCACCCGACCGTGTCGGAGCTCGTGCCGACGCTGCTGCAGGATCTGCATCCGGTCGAATGACGCACGGCAGGCGGGCGGCCGCGCACCGCGCTGCGGCGGTATGCGAAGATGGCCGCTCGCCACGTCATCCGGAAATGCCATGGACCGCCTGCAAGCGATGCAGATCTACGTACAGATCGTCGAACGCGGCAACTTCACGCAGGCCGCCGACGCGCTGCAACTGCATCGGCCGGCCGTCACGAAAGCCGTGCAGCAGCTCGAACAGGAGCTCGGCGTCCGGCTGCTGAACCGCAGCACGCGCCGCGTCAGCGTGACGGCCGAGGGCGAGGCGTTCCATGCGCGCTGCGTGCAGCTGCTCGGCAGCATCGACGACGCGTTCGCGTCGTTCCCCAGGCAGCGCGCGGTGCCGAAGGGCCGGCTGCGGATCGACATCGCGCTCGCGCTCGCGAAGACGGTCGTGATTCCGGCGCTGCCCGACTTCCAGCAACGCTATCCGCAGATCGAACTCGTGCTCGGCACGAGCGACCAGCCGGCCGACCTGATCGGCGAAGGCATCGACTGCGCGGTGCGGGTCGGGACGCTGAAGGATTCGAGCATGGTGGCGCGCACCGTCGGCGCGGTGCAGATGGCCACGTGCGCGTCGCCGGCCTATATCGCACGCCATGGTTTGCCGCGCACGCTCGACGAGTTGCGTACGCATCGCGCGGTCAACTTCTTCACCGGCCGCAATCGCCGCGTGCTCGAGTGGACGTTCCGCCCGCACGGCGAAACCGTCGCGGTGAAACTCGCGAGCGGCGTGCTCACCGACAACTCGGAAGCGCTGCTGTCGTGCGGGCTCGCCGGCCTCGGCATCGTGCATGCGTTGCGGCCCGCGCTGCAGCCGAGCATCGATTCGGGTCGGTTGATCGAGCTGCTGCCCGGCGTGCCGGCCGTGCCGAAGCCGGTGTCGGTGCTGTACCCGAACCGCGCGCATCTGCCCGACAAGGTGCGCGCGTTCATCGACTGGCTGACCGAACTGTTCGCGCGACGCTATCCGGCATAACACGGGTTCGCGCCGATTGTTATTCGTCGAATAACAATCAATGATCGGGCCGCGCGTTTATCCGGCGCGTGCGCCCGCCTACGATGCTGCTTCATCGACACCCGTTCATCGAAGGAGAATGAAATGAACGCGTCCCACCCACGCACGTGAGGGTAAAGAGGGGTGGATCCTCACGGGCCAACGGCATCGA